>NZ_JBQLZM010000001.1:0-7724 GCF_052168275.1 Parasphingopyxis sp.
GCGCGGCACCGGCCCGCTCCCCCTCCCGACCTCCCAACAGGGTACACTCAATGGGAGGTCGGGAGGGGGAGCGGGCCGGTGCCGCGCTTGAGCGCAGCGAAAGTCTGACAAAAAATACAAGGCTTCGACAAGCTCAGCCCGCGCGGTTGTCGGACTTGTCCCCGAACACCACACCCGCCCGTTCGTCCGTATTCACTGTCAGTTCGAATACGTCCGGCCGGGCATAATGGCCGTCGGTGTCGAGCGACGCGAGGCCCTGGCCGATCAGGTCGAGATCGAGTTCGGCATGGATGATCTCCGCCCGCCCGCCGGCCTCGGCCAATATGTCCGCGTCGGGCGCGACGATCATGCTGCCGCCGTACTGGAGCTGGCCGTCGGGCATCGCCGCGATCAGCGCCCGCGCCTCGGGATCGCCGCCGCAGCGGTCGAGCCCGTCGAGCAATGCATCGCGATTCAGCACCGTCCCCGCGGCCAGCACGAAGCACCGGCCCTCGAACGCGTAGTGGCGCGCGGCGATCGCATAGGTGTCGCGCACCGTCGGCCAGGCGGCGACATGCACGGCTTCGCCCTGGTTGTGCATCGCCGCACGCGCGAGCGGCATCCAGTGTTCCCAGCAGATCAGCTGCCCGACATTCCCCCAGTCCGCGGCATGAACGCCGAGCGTCGATCCGTCGCCGCGCGCCCAGATCAGCCGCTCGCCATGTGTCGGCACGAGCTTGCGATGGGCGAGCGGCGGCTGGCCGGGCCGGAACAGCAACTGCGTGTTGACGAGGCTCGAGCGTATCCGCTCATGCGCGCCGACCGAGACGATCAGCCCGCGCGCATCGACCAGTTCCTGGATCGGCGCGAGCCGGCCGTCATCGGGCCGGATCGCCTGGTCGAGCAGGATGCCGTGCAGCGCCTTGCTGCCGGGATGATCCCAGAGCGCGGCGCCCGGCGCCTCGTCGAGCCAGATCGGATAGCCGCCGAGAAAGGTCTCGCCGAACGCGATCAGCTGCGCCCCGCCGTCCGCCGCCGCCGCGATATGCGCCGGCAGGGCCACGATACCGCCCGTGATGTCGAGCGGGACCGGTTCGGCCTGGACAATCGCGGCGGCGATGCGCGGCATCAGAAGACGAGCAGCGCGGCGTTCACGATCAGCCAGGCGAGTACGATCGTGCTCAGCGTGAAGATCAGGAAACGGACCGGCACGATGTTGACCGTGCTCTGCCAGATGCTGTGGGCGATGCGCAGCCCGACATAGGCCCAGGCGAGCGTCAGATTGAGGCCGTCACCGGCGCCGACCAGCGCCAGGGTCAGGGCGATCGCGTAGAAGACCGTCGGGGCTTCGTGCAGATGGTTGTAATTGTCCGCCTGCCACTGGACCTTCACTGGCAGTTTTCGGAGGTCGGCATTGGTGTAGACGCCGGGCGTGAAATCGACCTTGGCCGCGTTCATAGCGGGGATGCGGGTTGCGTACATCCAGAGCCACATGACGATGGTCCAGATGGCGAGCGCCACGACCGGCGCGAGGATGGGGCTGTTGCCTTCCATGAATTTTCTCCCTGTTGCGGATGTTATTGCAGCGCTGCAGCCGTCGCGTGAAGCGCGAGGGCGAGAAGCGCGAGGCTGCTGAGCATGAACACCGCGAAACGCGCGGGCACATGGTTCCAGGTCGCCTGGACGATGCTGTGCACGATCCGGAGGCCGACATAGGCCCAGGCCAGCCAGACGTTGAGCCAGACGTCGCCGGTCCCGGTCAGCGCGACGATGAAGACGGTGGCGTAGAAGATCGTCGGCTGTTCCATCAGGTGATTGTAGTTGTGCGCCTTCCAGTTGACGCTGTCCGGCACGACGCCCTGCAGGTCCTGGCCGCGGCCGCCCGGTCGCGCGCCCATATCGATCCCGGCCTTTTTCATCGCCGGAAGACGGGTCACCATCACCCAGATCATCATGATCAGCGTCCAGACGACGAGGACCGCCGCGGGCGCGAGGATTCCACTGTTCATTATGCTCCCCCTGTTCCTGTGATGCCCGGAAGACTGGGCCAGCGCTGAAAAGTTGTCAAATGCAACGGGCCTGACGTTGCGGCATCGCCACGTGCGGGCTAGCGGGGGCGCATGACCGATACCGAATCACGCACCCCGACTCTGGAGGGCGTCCGCGAGGCCGCGGCGCGCATCCGCGCGGTCGTCCCGCCGACGCCGCTGATCCCGTTCGCGACGGCGCATGGTGAAATCTGGCTCAAATGCGAGAATCTCCAACCGATCGGCGCGTTCAAGCTGCGCGGGGGCTATCACCGGCTCGCCGCGATGAGCGCCGGAGAGCGCGAGGCCGGCGTCGTCGCCTTTTCCTCCGGCAACCATGCGCAGGGCGTCGCCTGGGCGGCAAAACGGCTCGGCATGCCGGCGCTGATCGTGATGCCCGAAGACGCGCCGCGCGCGAAGCGGGAAGCGACCGAGGCGCTGGGCGCGGAGATCGTCACCTATGACAGGATGACCGGCAATCGCGAGGCGCTGGCTGCGGATCTGGCGGCGGAGCGGGGCGCGATCCTGGTGCCGAGCTTCGACGATCCCTGGGTGGTCGAAGGGCAGGGGACGGCGGCGTTCGAAGCCGTCGAACAGATGGAGGCTTTGGCGGGCGGCCCACCGGACAGCGCGATCATCTGTTGCGGCGGGGGCGGACTGGCGGCGGGCGCGGCGCTCGTGCTGCCCGATGCGACGATCACCGTCGTCGAACCCGAAGGCTGGGACGATATGGCGCGCTCGCTGGAGGCCGGGGAGATCGTCCCGGTCCAGCCCGATCCGCCGGATACGCGCTGCGATGCGCTCCAGACCTTGCGCGTCGCGCCGGTCACCTTCGATATCCTGCACCGCCAGGGCGCGACGGGTGTGGCGGTGACCGAAGAGGAAGTGGCCCATGCCGTGCGCACGGCCTTTTCGAAGCTGCAGCTGGTCGTCGAACCGGGCGGCGCGGTGGCGCTGGCCGCCGTACTTGCCGGCAAGGTGCAGCCCACGGGGCGGACGCTCGTCACGCTGTCGGGCGGTAATGTCGATCCGGCGGTTTTCGCCGAGATCATCCAGGGCTAGGGGCTAGCCATGCTGCTCGCCGCCAATATCGCGCTCTCGGTCGCCATGCTCGCCGTCTTCGCGCTCGGCGCGGGCGGGATCTACCTCTGGGCGAAGCGCGGCGAGAAGCAGCGCGGCTTGCTGATGCTGGCCGCCGCGATCGTGATCCTGGCGAACGTGCTGATCTGGACGGTGCCGAATTCCAGCTAGAATTTGCTCAATTTCGTCATTGCGAGCGCAGCGAAGCAATCCGGAGCCTCATGCGACGCGCTTCGCGGCCCTGGATTGCCGCGTCGCCTTTCGGCTCCTCGCAACGACGTTGTTTTTGCAGTGATGGCGAACTATTTGATCGGACAATCCGGATCGAGCCGCATGTCGAGATAATCGTCGACCGACTTCATCAGTTCGGGCATTTCGCGTTCGAAGAAATGGTTGGCGCCCGGGATCACGTCGTGCTGGATGGTTATGTGCTTCTGGGTCCGGAGCTTGTCGACGAGCTTTTGCGTGCCGGACGGCGTTGCCACTTCGTCGGCATCGCCCTGGATGATCACGCCCGATGCCGGGCAGGGGGCGAGGAAGCTGAAATCGTACATGTTGGCGGGCGGCGCGATGGTGATGAAACCGCGGATTTCCGGGCGGCGCATCAGCAGTTGCATGCCGATCAGCGAGCCGAAGGAAAAGCCGGCGATCCAGGTCGTGTCGGCTTCGGGATGGAAGCTCTGCACCCAGTCGAGCGCGGCGGCGGCGTCGGAAAGCTCGCCGACGCCATTGTCGAATTCGCCCTGGCTCTTGCCGACGCCCCGGAAGTTGAAGCGCAGGGTCGCGAAGCCGCGGCGCACGAAGGTCTTGTACAGCGCCTGGACGATCGCATTGTTCATCGTGCCGCCGCCCTGGGGATGCGGATGGAGGATCATCGCGACCGGCGCGCGCGGGCGCGGTGGCGGGGAGAAACGGCCTTCGAGGCGGCCGTCGGGACCGGGAAAAATGACTTCGGGCATAGCGGTTCGGTGCAACCCTTTGGCTGGAAACGGGCGGGAATCGGGCTTATGCGGGCATAAGCGGCATGGAGCCTATATGATGTTCGGGTCTCTTTTCGCAACCAAAACCGGATAAGTGATTGAAAGACCGTCTTTATCTCGACCATGCGGCGACCATGCCGATGCTCCCCGAAGCGCGCGATGCGGTTGCCGAGGGATTTGCGAACTGGGCCAACCCCTCCTCGCCGCACGGCGAGGGCCGCGGCGCGCGGGCCGCTCTGGAAGAGGCGCGCAAGCGGATCGGCACGGCGCTCGACTGGGGCGGAGAGATCGTCTTCACCAGCGGCGCCAGCGAAGCCATCGCCCTCGCCATCTCCTGCACCAAGGCCGAACGGGTGATCGTCAGCGCGGTTGAGCATGATGCGGTGCTGCGCGCAGCCGGCGATGTCGAACGGATACCGGTCGACACCGAGGGGCATGTCGATGGCGGCAAGCTGAACTGGATGCTGTCGGGCGCGGACGAAACGGCGCTCGTCGCGATCCAGGCGGTCAACAGCGAAACCGGCGTCAGACAGGATCTCGACGATCTGAAGCAGCGCGTCCATGTCGGCGGCAACTGGCTGTTCGCCGATTGCAGCCAGTCGGCCGGAAAACTCCCGCTGCCCGATGCCGATCTGATCGCGATATCGGCGCACAAGCTGGGCGGCCCGCCCGGCATCGGCGCGCTGCTCGTCCAGGATTTTGCCACGCTCCATGCGCTCGGCGGGCAGGAACGCGGCTATCGGCCCGGCACGGAGAACCTGCCGGCCGCGCTCGGTTTCGCCGCCGCGCTCGAGGCGCCGACGGGCTGGGTGTCGCGCGCCGCCGAGCTGCGCGAGCATCTCGATAAGGCGATCGAGCAGGAGGGCGGGGTGGTGGTCGCCAGAGATGCCGACCGTATTCCGACCATCGCATCCTACCGGATGCCCGGCGTGGCGGCGAACGCCCAGCTGATCCAGTTCGACATGGCCGGGATCGCCGTGTCGGCGGGCAGCGCCTGTTCGTCAGGCAGCCTCAAGCCGAGCCATGTGCTGACCGCGATGGGCTGGAGCGAGGCGGACGCCGCGGAGGTCATCCGGGTGAGCTTCGGCCCGCAGACGAACCGCGCCGATATCTATCGTTTCATGGACGTGTGGAAGCGGCTGGCGGCCGAAGAAAAGGGGCGTGCGGCATGAGCGGCACCCTCTATCTCGACTATCAGGCGACGACCCCGATCGCGCCCGAGGCGCGCGCGGCGATGCTGCCCTATCTCGACGAGAAGTTCGGCAATCCGCATTCGCCGCACAAGATGGGGCGGGAGGCGGCGGCGGCGGTGGAAGTCGCGCGCGACCAGGTCATCGACTGTATCGGCGCGGAGAACGGCCGTCTCTATTTCACGGGCGGCGCGACCGAGGCGGCGAACTGGGCGATCAAGGGCGCGCTCGCCAACGCCCCGCAGGATCGCAAGCGCATCGTGACTGCCGCGACCGAACATGCCTGCGTGCTCGACACGTGCGAATATCTGGAAGGGCAGGGCTACGAACTGACCGTGCTCGACGTGTCCGGGGAAGGCCTGGTCGACCCGATGGCGGTCGAGGAGGCGCTGGACGAGGATGTCGCGCTCGTCGCGCTGATGCTCGTCAACAACGAGATCGGCGTCATCCAGCGGATAGCCGAGATCGGGCCGCTGGCCGAGAAATGCGGCGCGCTGATGTTCTGCGATGCGGTCCAGGCGCTCGGCCGGGTGACGATCCCCTGGCAGCAATGCGACATGATCGCGATGTCCGGCCACAAGATTCACGGGCCCAAGGGCATCGGCGCGCTCTGGCTTGCCGATGGGGTGAAGCCCGCGCCGCTCCTGCACGGCGGCGGGCAGGAGGGCGATCTGCGCTCGGGCACGCTGGCGCCGGCGCTGTGCGCCGGTTTCGGCGCCGCCGCGGCACTGATGGCCGAGCGGCACGACGAGGATTGCGCGCATGTCGAGAAATTATGGGCGACCGCCACGCATCATTTCGGCGACCGCTGGACGATCAACGGTTCGGATTGCGCCCGCTATCCGGGCAATCTCAATATCCGCCTCGACGGGCTCGATGCGGCGCGGCTGATTTCGGACGTGCGCGGCGTCGCTTTTTCGGCGGGATCGGCCTGCGCCAGCGGATCGGGCCGGCCGAGCCATGTCCTTTCCGCGCTCGGCCTGTCGAAGGAGGAGGCCAATGCCAGCATCCGGCTCGGCTTCGGCCGCTATACGAGCGAGGAGGAACTGGAAGAGGCGATCGACCTGATTCTCGGCGCTGCGGGCGAACAGCTGCCGGGCAGTCCCGTCGAGGGCGACGAACCGCATCCGGAGGACGAAGAGCAGCTTGCGGAGGATGGGGACGAATGACGACGGTCCGTTTCATTGCGGCCGATGGCCAAAGCGTCAGCGAGGTCGGAGGCCGGCCCGGCGACCGGCTGCTCCATCTCGCCCAGGCCGACGGCCAGCCGCTGGAAGGCACGTGCGAGGGGCAGATGGCCTGCTCGACCTGCCACGTCCATGTCGATCCGGACGATTTCGCCAAACTGCCGCGCGCGCAGGAGATGGAGGACGACATGCTCGACCTCGCAGCCGACGTGAATCGCTACAGCCGGCTGGCCTGCCAGATCTGGTTGAGCGAGGAGCTGGAGAGCCTGACCGTCCGGATTCCGGGGGCCGTCCATAATATGCAAGGGAGATGATTGTGTTGAAGCGCATCGCATGTCTGTTCGCCGCCGCCGCGCTCTGGGCGGGCTGCGCGTCCGAACCGCAGGGCACATCGCAGATCGAGACGATTTTGGGCGATCCGGTGCTGGAAGGCATCGAACAGCGGATTGGCGGCCGGGTCGGCGTCGCGCTGACCGACGAGTCCGGGAACCTGCTGCGCGCCTATCGCGGCGACGAGCGGTTCGCGATGTGCTCGACATTCAAGCTGGCGCTGAGTGCGGCGGTGCTCGAGCGCGTGGAAGCGGGCGACATGGCGCTCGACGATGCGGTCGCGTTCGGCGAGGCGGACATGGTCGATTATGCGCCGGTCGCGGAACGGCATCTGGCGGCGGGGGAGATGAGCGTCGTCCAGGCCGCCGAGGCGATCAGCACCCTGTCCGACAATGTCGCGGCGAACCTGTTGCTGACCGCGATCGGCGGACCTGAGGGCATGACCGCCTTTTTTCGCCGCCATGGCGACGACGTGACCCGGCTCGACCGGATGGAGCCGGAGCTGAACGAGAATGCGCCCGGCGACGAGCGCGACACGACGAGCCCGGTGGCGATGGCGGGGCTGGTCCAGCGGCTGATGTTCGGCGACGCGCTCGGCGAGGAAAGCCGCGCGCAGCTCGCGGCCTGGGCGATCGCCAACCGGACCGGCGACACCCGTATCCGGGCCGGAGTGCCCGAAGGCTGGACGGTCGGCGACAAGACCGGCAGCTGCGGCACCGCCTATAACGATATCGGTATCGTCTGGCCGCCGAGCGGCCCGGCCTTCGTGCTGACCGTCTATATCGACCGTCCGACGGCGGATGCGGCCGAGGTCGACGCGGCGATCGCCGAGATCGGCGAACTGGCCGCCTTCTACATGAGCGAGCGGAATATCGGCTGACGTTGCAATTTCCATCCGACATCGCCATATGCCCCCTCGGAAGTCGGGCGGACGTGGCATTCGCCAACCCG
>NZ_JBQLZM010000002.1:0-17540 GCF_052168275.1 Parasphingopyxis sp.
CGAACCGGAAGCCGCTCCCGAAGAAAAGGAAGAGCCGGAACCCGAACCTGCGGCCGAGGACAAACCCGAAAGCACGGAACGCGCGCGCATCCTGGCTTCGCCGGCGGTCCGCAAGCGCGCCCATGATCTCGGCGTCGATCTGGCCGACGTTCAGCCGCATGGCGACCGCATCCGCCATTCCGATCTCGACGCCTATCTGACCTATGGCGCGGGCCAGGGCTATCAGCCGCCGGGCCGCTCGCGGAAGCGCGAGGACGAGGAGATCAAGGTGATCGGCCTCCGGCGACGGATCGCCGAGAATATGGCGGCCTCCAAGCGCCATATCCCGCATTTTACCTATGTCGAGGAAATCGACGTCACCGAGCTGGAGGACATGCGCGGCGATCTCAATGGATCGCGCGGCGACCGGCCCAAGCTCACCGTGCTGCCCTTCATCATCGCGGCGATCTGCAAGACGCTGCCCGGTTTCCCGATGATCAACGCCACCTATGACGACGAGGGCGGCAAGATCACGCGGCACGGCGCGGTGCATCTCGGCATGGCGACGCAGACCGATACCGGCCTGATCGTGCCGGTCATCCGCAACGCGCAGGACAAGAATGTCTGGCAGCTGGCGCAGGAAATCGCCCGGCTGTCCGAGGCCGCCCGCACCGGCAAGGCGAAGAGCGAGGAACTGTCGGGCGGAACGCTGACCCTGACCTCGCTCGGCCCGCTCGGCGGCATCGCGACGACCCCGGTCATCAACCGGCCCGAGGTCGCGATCATCGGCCCGAACAAGATCGTCGAGCGTCCGGCCATCGTGAACGGCGAGCTCGAGGCGCGCAAGCAGATGAACCTCTCCATCTCCTGCGATCACCGGGTCGTCGACGGCTATGACGCGGCGAGCTACGTGCAGGCGCTGAAGAAGCTGCTCGAAACGCCGGTGCTGATCTTCGCCGACTGATCGCCCGCGTTCGGCAAACGCTGCCGCGGCGCGCGCGGGAAAGCGGATCAGGCCAGTTTGTCGAGCGAATCCATTTCCTCGGTTAGGGCGTCGACGAGCAGTTGCAGGTGCGCGACGCGCATTTCGAGCGAGGAGAGCAGGCCGTTGCCCTCTTCCGCGCCCGGGACGGGCGTGGATTCCGGAAGGCGGGTATCGCTGCCGGACAGCCGCTGATTGAGTTCGGCGAGCCGGCGGAGATTTTCGTCCAGGCCGTCGGAAAGCCGGGCGAGCTTTTCATCGAGGCCGACAAGAACCTTGGTGCTCGCCGGGTCCTGCGGCGCCTGGGTAACCTTCGCGACCGCCGGATCCACATATTCGATAGTCATCTGTCCTTGTCCCTTGATGAGGCCTGTTGCCGGGCCGAGATTGGGCATTCGCCGTTCGTATATCAGAGCCGGGCCGGATGGGCGATCGATCGTCCCGTTCGGGACGCGGTCGGCAATATTACAAAAGCTTAAATATCATTCGGTTCCAGGCCGTCCTAGCGTTTTCCCGACAACAAGAACGGGGAGGAACCATGGAGGGTCAGCCAATCGCCATCGAGGATCTGCCGGAGCTCGCGACCGAGGTCGCCGTGCACGGCGCGGCCGAACAGGAGGAGGTCGGCGGCGCGCATTGCATAGCGCTGCTGCTCATCAGTCCGCCATCCCGTTGAGGGCGCGCCGGCGTGGAGCCGCGCGGCGATTTGCGGGACTGGCTCGCCGACGAAGAGCATCAGGAGCGGGGCCGGCGCCGCACCGCGGCCGCCACAAAGCGGCTTGAGGCCCTTCCGGCGATCCGGACGTTCCTGGGCGCGGTGGCCGGATGCGGCGATGACGATGCCGTCCGCATCGGGCGCGCCATCGAGGCGCTGTTCGCCGACACGCGCTGGGTCGATATGCTGGTCCGGGACTGGGTCGACGAGGCCCGGCGCGATCCGTTCTTCGCACCGCCCGTTCGCCAGGCGACCGGGCCCTTCCATCGCAGCGCGCTGCTCCTCGAACTGCCGCAGGCGACGGTCGCGATATGCGCCGTCGATCCCGACGCCCTCCACGCCCGCAAGCGGGACGCGGGCGGCACGGGATCGGTTTTCTTTCCGGGCAATCGCGCCTACCTCAAATTCATCGAAGCCGGCGGACTGACGATGTCCTTCTGGGCAGCGCCCGACCCCGGCGACGCCGAAGCCGATCCGGCGACGGAGCCCTGTCGACAAACCGAGCGGAGGCGCATCGCGCCCGGCGAGCTGCTTGCGGTCGACACGGCGCGGCAAAGCTATGTGTTCGAGCGCGCGCGCCGGTCCGCCCTGTTCCTTCACGGCGAAGTCCGGGTCGGCGGCGCGGCACTGGCGCGGGAACATGATGCGGTGTCGGGCCGTCTCGTCGGCGTGAGCAGCGGATCGCAGAGCTGGTCGCGGACCCAGATGATGCTGAGCTTTCTCAGGCTGTCGGGCTGCCGCGATGCCGGTCCGGCCTTCGACCGGGTCATTGCCGACGCTCCCTTTTTCGTGCGCTGGCATGCGATGCGCGAATGGCTCGCGCTCGACCCGGCGGCGGCATGGCCGCGACTGTCCGAAATGGCGCGCCGCGATCCGCATTCCGAAGTCCGCGACGCGGCCCGCCGGACGGTGGCGCAGCTGGAGGCGCGCATGACGGGCCTCGCCGCATGCCGCTAGAGCTTGCCTGCCCGGAAGCCGACGCCATCGATCTGGAAGCGTTGATCGATACGGTGGACGCCGCGCGATGGGACGTCCGGGACGAGCAATCCTTCGCGTCGCTGGGCCCTTGGCTGAAGCGGCTCGCCAACAATCGGCATTTTCTCGCCGATATCGTGCTCGGCGAACTCGAAAACCGCTGTGCCGGCCAGGCGCGGCACAATCGCTACGGGGCGCAGGTGGTGATGCTCCATCGGGGCGAGGATTATTTCGTCCGGGCCAATTTCTGGCCCGCGCGCGGCGACAGCCTTGTGCGGACCAGTGGCGAGCGCGCTTTTTTCTACGGCGTGCCGCACGATCACAATTTCAGCTTCCTGACCGTCGGCTATGCCGGGCCCGGCTATCGCAGCGACTATTACGAATATGACTATGGCGCGGTCGCCGGCTATCCGGGCGAGCCCGCCGGGCTGCGCTTCGTCGAGCGATCGCGGCTGGGCCCGGGCCGGCTGCTGCTCTACCGCGCGCACCGCGATATCCATTCCCAGCTGCCGCCCGAAACCATGTCCGTCTCGCTCAACATCATCGGCACTTCGCCCCGCTCGGACTGGTCCGACCAGTATCGGTTCGATCCAGCCGGCAACCGGGTTGCGGGACTGCTGACGACGATGCCCAGCGCCATGCTGATGCGGTTGGCGCTCGGTGTCGGCGGCGCGGGCGGGCGGGCGCTGGTCGACGAGTTCGCCCGGCGCCACCCGAGCGATCATGTCCGCTTCGACGCAATCGCGACGTCGCTCGAAGCGACTGAGGATCCAGCCGCGAAACGGGCGCTGCTGGAACGCGGGACCGGGGATGCCAGCCGCCAGCTGGCGGGCCTGTGCCGCGAACGGCTGGCGCGTCTCGACGCGGCGTCCGGCCTTGGAGCGGAGGGTTAGCACCGGTCGTTTCTTCGAATATGGGCCAAACATGGCTGGCCCTTCCCGGCGTCCGACGGCAAGTTTGCGCCATGGATGTCGCGCGTTTCGAATTCGGTACGGATCGTCTCCGCATCGATCTCCTGCGCCGGCGCGTCTCCTATGACGGCAATGCGATCGCGCTGTGCCCGCGCGAACTGGATCTGCTGATCCATCTGTTCCTGCGCTGTCCATTCACCGTTTCCCGGGCCGAACTGCTGCGCGATGTCTGCAATCTATCCTTCGACCCGGGCACCAACGTCATCGAAGTCCATCTCTCGCGCCTGCGCGCCAAGCTGCGGGAATGCGGCGGGACGCGGTTGATCGAAACGGTGCGCGGGCAGGGATACCGGCTCGCGATACCCGACTGGAGCGGCGCATCCGCGCTGTCCGGATATCATTGCCGTTGATCGGCCAGTCGCTTAGGGTGCCTCTGTTGGGCGGCGCGCCGGTTTTCCGGCCGCACGGCGACGGCAGGGGCCGACGCCGCTGCCCGGCGACAGTGTGGGGGCACTATGAGGATATCTGGCTGCATCCGCGAAACGGAAAGGCGCCGGAATGGGCGCTGACGGCTCGGCTGCGCGCGGCGACAGGCGCCCGGTCGCCTTCATCAGCCACCACAGTTCCCAGGTGGAAACGGCGCGCCAGCTCAAAAAGGTGCTTGCGATAAACGGTGTCGACGGCTGGATGGCGCCCGACGACATCGATCCCGGCCGGCCGTTCGATCAGGCGATCATCGAACAGGTCCGGCGGTCCGATCTCATCATCCTGCTCTTCTGTTCGCGATCGGACCAGTCCCGCCACGTCAAGCGCGAGCTGATGATGGCCGAGAATGGCGACAAGCTGATCTTCCCCGTCCGCCTCGAGAATATCGACGCCGAGGGGCTCGCCTATTGGTTGAACGACTATCAGTGGATCGACTGGTTCGACCGGCGCGACGATACGATCCAGCGCATGATCGACACGATCAAGCGGCTCGTCCGTTTCGGTGTCCCGGACGAACGGAGGGCTCCGGCGATCCCGGTCGCGCCGCCGCCGGAAGCCGCCGAACCGCCGGCGCAGACAATCGACGAGACGGAAAGGGAGGCCGACGAACCGGATCCCGTCCAGAAAGAGCCGCCGCCTTCTGCGGACGACGAGCCGCCGCCGTCTGCCCGCACCGATGGGAACGGCACGCCCGCCGCGCCGGAGTCCGAAAGCGGGCTGAAAGTTGCACCGGTCGCGGCCGGTCGCGGTCGCGGCGACGAGCCCGGCGATGGCGGGCCGCCGGACCGCAAGCCGCTCATCATCGGCGGCGCGGTGCTGCTCGCCCTCGTCCTGATCGCGCTTCTCTATTTCCTGCTCGCGGGCGGCGACGCCGACGAGGAGGCGGGGAGCGGCATCCTGTCTCCCAGCGTCGATTGCGCCGATACCGGGTTGGCGAGCCATGCGATCATCTGCGGCAGCGAAACGCTGCGCGCGCGCGAGACCGAATTGTCGGCCCGGTACGAGGCGGCGCTCGCCGCCGTCGAGGGACGGGACCGGATCGCCTTGCAGCAGGGCTATGCCGCCTATCAGGCCCGCCGGGACGAGTGCCGGACGGCGGTCTGTGTCGCGGCGGTGTATGACGCGCGCGACGGCGAATTGTCCGAATATGACCGTCCGGCCGAGGAGGCGCCGACCGAACCCGCCGAGGAGAATGCGCCCGCGGAAGCCGAACCGGACGCGCGGGAGGCCGACCGGGCGGCCGACACGGCTCCGCCCGTCCGCGCTCCGGCCGAGGACCGGACCCGCGCGCCCGCCGAGGAACGTCCGGTGCCCCCTGAAACCCGGCCCGCGCCGCAGCCCGATCCGCCGCGCAGCGCCGAGACGACGCCGCCACAGCCGGTCGGCAATCCCGCGGGCTGGGTCCGCGCCAGCGACTATCCGTCCAACATCCTGCGCAACGGCGAAGAGGGTACGTCGCGCTATCAGGTGCGCGTCGGCGCCAACGGCATCCCGACCGCCTGTTTCACCATCGGTTCGAGCGGGCATTTCCAGCTCGACGCGCGGGCCTGCAACATGGTGATGAGCCGGGCGCGCTTCCAGCCGGCGCGCAATGCGGCCGGCAATCCGGTACCGGGTCTCTATTCCGGCAGCCATCGCTGGCGCGCGCCGCAATAGGGGGTCGCTAGGTCAGCATTGTCCGGGCGTCCGCCAGCCGCTCGGCCGCCGCATCGAGCACGTCGTCGGCCTTGGCGAAGCAGAGCCGGACGATGCTCGTCACCGGATCGCTTTCGAAAAAGGCCGAGACCGGGATGACGGCGACGCCCGCTTCCGCGACGAGGCGCATGGCGAAAACCCGGTCGTCCATCGCGATCCCCGACGCCGGCAGATCGACCGACAGGAAATAGGTCGCCGCGCTCGGCAGGATCGCGAAGCCGCCATCGCCGAGCGCGCTGGCCAGCCGGTCGCGCGAGCGTTGATAGCCGGCGCGCATGGCGGTGAAATAATCGCGATCCTTGCCCAGGCCGTAGGCGACGGCGGACTGGAGGTTGGGCGCGGTCGTGAAGGTCAGGAACTGGTGCGCCTTGGCGATGGCATCGGCGAGCGGCGGCGCGGCGATCGCCCAGCCGACCTTCCAGCCGGTCAGCGAGAAGATCTTGCCCGCCGACCCGATCTTGACCGTCCGCTCGCGCATGCCCGGCATCGTCATCAGCGACCGGTGCGCCGCGCCGTCGAAAACCAGATGTTCCCAGACCTCGTCGCAGATGGCGATCAGGTCGTGTTTCAGGCAGATATCGGCGAGCAGCGCGCGCTCTTCGGAATCGAGCATCTTGGCCGTCGGGTTGTGCGGGCTGTTGAGGACGATCGCGCGGGTCCGGTCGGTGATCGCGGGAGCCAGTAGATCGGCGGTAATCGACCAGTCGGGCGGGCGCGTCGTCACGAAGCGCGGAACGCCGCCCGCCTGCCGGACCAGCGGAGCATAGGCGTCATAGGCCGGCTGGACGATGATCACCTCGTCGCCCGGCGTCACCAGCGCGAGGATCGACGCCGCTATCGCTTCGGTCGCGCCGGACGTGACGACCGCTTCGCGCTCACCATCGATCGCGAGCTGCTGGTGCGCCGCATAATGCTCGGCGATCGCTCCGCGCAATTCGGGAAGTCCGCGCATCGGCGGATATTGGTTGTTGCCGGACATCACCGCTTCGGCCGCGGCCTGGCGGACATCCTCCGGCCCCTCGGCATCGGGAAAGCCCTGGCCGAGATTGATCGCGCCGGTCTCCCGCGCGCGCATCGACATCTCCTCGAAGATCGTCGTCGGCAGGCCGGCGAAAACCGGGTTCATGCCGACGGCGCGCCGCCAGCCGGCCGCTTGGGCTCCTTGTGGAGCACCTGCTCGATATAGAGCCGCTGGACGAGAACGAAGCCGACGACGGTGAGCGGCGCGGCGAGCAGGACGCCGAGCAGGCCGAACAATATGCCCGCGGCGACGACCGCGAAGAGCAGCACGGCCGGCAGCAGGTCGACCGAGCGTTTCTGGATGATCGGCTGCAGGATGTTGCCCTGGATCTGCTGGATCAGGACGTAGACGCCCAAGGTCCACAGCGCGATCGTCGGACTCACGCTGAACGCGACGAGCACGGCCGGAATGCCCGCGATGACGGGGCCGATGAACGGAATGAAGTCGAGCAGGCCGGCGATGATGGCCAGAGCCGCGGCGGACGGCACGCCGATGATCGCCAGCGCGATATACACCATCACCGCGACGATGATCGAGGAGAGGATCTGCGCGCGCAGCCACAGCCCCAGCGCGCGGCCGATATCGTCGCAGGTTTCGCGCGTCAGCTGTTCCCGGTTCTTGGGCACGATCCGCACCAGTCCCTGCCGGTAGACTTCGGGTTGCGCGGCAAAGAACACCGCGCCGGCCAGCACGAGGATGATATTGGTCAGCGCCCCGCCGGCCGACATCAGGGCGAAGCTGCCCGCTTGCGTCGTCAGTCCGGAGAGCTGGGCGCCGATGTCGCGGCTGGCCTGGCGCACGTCGTAGTCGATACCCCAGCCGTCGAGAGCGCGCTGCGTCGCTTCCAGCGCGTCGGGGATGCGGGCGACGAGCGCGGTGAACTGGGTGACGATCAGTCCGCCGAATATCCAGCTCACCGATCCGAGGATTGCGAAGAGGGTGATCACGGCGAAGGTCACCGAGACCCCTTGGGGCAGTCCGAAGCGGATGAATATCCGCGCGATGGCCCGCAAGATCACCGCGACGACGATCGCGGCGAAGATCAGCAGCAGCAGCCGCCCGAGCGAGTAGATCACCGCCGCCAGCACGACGATCGCCAACACCGCGAACGCGCGCCGTACGAAGCTGTTATGCGATGCCTGATCGTCCATCCGGGCTCCCCTTTGCCGTCACGCCGCCGTTATCGGCGCGATTGGGCGGCCGGGCAAGATCGGTCCTTTTCCGGCCGTTCGTCCAGCGCTTTCAGATCGTCCGGCGTGTTGATGTTGGGCGGCGGTTCGGGGAGCGCGACCGGGGATGCGCCGATATGCTCGACCCACGCCATCATCGCCCGGCGGGGCTGGCCGGCGAGCCAGGCATCGAGACGCGGCGCGAGCGCGACCGGCCACAGGCCGACCACCGGCTGGCTCTCCGCATAGGCGGGGCCGGGCGACAGGTTGTCGGCCAGGCCGGGCGGCACCAGGGCATTGTCGCAGGCGATGCTTAGCACGGCGTCGAATCCGCTTTCCGCCGCGTGGGCGAGCGCGGCGTTGAGTCCGCCCAGCGGCCCCTCGTCCGCCGTCGGCCGGTCGGCGAGGGACGCCACGCCCGCGCGCGCGCGCCCGCAAAGCACCACCGTGTCGCACTGTTCGCCGAGCTGTGCGACGGCATGATCGACGAGCGCCTTGCCGCGCCACACCGCCTCGGCCTTGTCGGCCCGGAAGCGCGACGATCGCCCGCCCGCCAAAACGGCACCCAGCAGTTTCATGCGAGCCGTTCTGCGTGCCAGCGCAGATGCGCGTCCATGAAGCTGGAGATGAAATAATAGCTGTGATCGTAACCGGGCCGCATGGTGAGCGTCAGGCCGATATCCGCCTCCCGGCAGGCCTGTTCGAGGAGTTCGGGTTTGAGCTGCTCTTCGAGAAACTGGTCGGCATCGCCCTGGTCGACGAGGATTTCGGGTATCCGCGCCCCGTCCGCGATCAGCGCGCAGGCGTCGTAGGCGCGCCAGGCGGCCCGGTCCGGGCCGAGATAGCCGGTCAGTGCCTTTTCGCCCCATGGGCAGCGGAGCGGCGACACGATGGGGGCGAAGGCGGAAACGCTGCGGAACCGGTCGGGATTTCGGAGCGCGATCGTGAGCGCGCCATGGCCGCCCATCGAATGGCCGGTGATCGCCTGGCGCGTCATGTCGGCCATCGGGAAGTGCGCCGCGACCAGCGCCGGCAGTTCGGACTCGACATAGCTGCGCATCCGGAAATGTTCGGACCAGGGGGCTTGGGTGGCGTCGACATAGAAGCCCGCGCCCTGGCCGAAATCATAGGCTTCGTCGTCGGGCGCGCCCTCGCCGCGCGGCGAGGTATCGGGCGCCACGAAGATCAGGCCGAGCTCGGCGCAGGTCCGGCGGAACTCGCCCTTCTCGGTGACATTGTCGGCGGTGCAGGTCAGTCCGGAGAGATACCAGACGACCGGAAGTTTCGCCCCCGCTCCATGGTCGGGTACGAAGGCCGAAAAGCGCATCTCCGTGCCGGTCTCGGCGCTGTCATGCTTGTAGAAGCCTTGAGTGCCGCCGAAGGCCCTGTTTTCCGAAACCGTGTCCATGGCCGCGCACTATCATTGTTCTACGCGCGCGCGAAGGGAGATCAGCCGGCGAGCAGGGCCCGCATCGCCGCGACCAGCGCCAGCGGCTGGTCGACCATCACATGGTGGCCGCTGTCGGGAATCGCGACGAAGGGCGTGCCGTCGGGCATGATCTCGTGGAGATGGGTCATCGCCTCGTCGTCCATGATCGCCGAGCGGTCGCCATAGATCACGGCGAGCGGGCAGTTGGCGGCGCTTGCCTTGCGCGCGGTTTCGATCCGCCGCGTGTTGCCGAAGCCGTTGGGATCGAAGCACCAGCTCCAGCGTCCCGGTTCGATCTCGACCAGCGCGTCGCGCGCGATCATGTCCGCGATATAGTGATTGTCGCAGCTTTGCGCGGGCAGGAAGCGGAACCGCGCCAGCCCTTCCTCGATGGTCGCGAAATAGCGGCGCTCGCGCTGCGGGCGGTTCTCGTCCTCGGGCGAGTGGCGCATCTGGAGCGAGGAATCGATGATGAAGGCGCGGCCCACCCAGGCGTCGGGATCGGCCGCCGCCGCCGCGGTCGGCGCGCCGCCGAAGCTGTGGCCGGCCACGACCGGCTTGCCCGCCGCGAAGAGGCCCGCCGCGTCGGCCACCGCTTTCATGTCGTCCGCATGATCGAGGATCGCGTAGGATTCGCGCCAGTCCGATCCGCCCATCCCGGCCATCGACATCGCCACGACCCGATAGTCGTCGGCGAAGAAGGGGGCGATATGCGCCCACCACAGGCCATGCGCGCCGCCGCCATGAAGCAGGAACAGGCCGGGCCGGCCGTCCTCGCCCCAGGTGAAATATTCGATAGCGCCGGCCTCGCGCGGCAGCATGTGCCGTTCGGGCGTGCGTTGCAGCGCCTCGTCGAACCAGAGCGGCGCCGGCGGTTTTGCGCCTTCATAGGAGGCGAGGATGGTGGCGGGGGCGGTCGACACGGTCATGCCGCTACCGAGCATGACCTTACGCTTACGTCAACTGCGAAATGATGGTGCGGCGGTTCCTTAACCGGTTAACCGATTGGCACTGCACATGAATAACATCCAATCGCCAGCTTTCCGGCACCATGCAGCGCGGAAAGCTGACGCGCGGTAACCATATCCCTCCATCCGATCGTCAGATTCTGCTGCGAACGTGAATCCCGAAAGGATCGTTAGCACCATGTCCATCTCTGCCGAATTGTTGGTCGAGACGCCTGAATCGGACGAGCGGCGGGCTGCCCCCCGTGCGCCGATCGACGTGCGCGCGGGTTTCCGCAAATCGGGCTATCACGCGTCCAAGGCCGATATCAGCGATGTTTCGGCGAAGGGTTGCCGGGTCGCCGGTGCGTTGCAGCTGGCCGCCGGCACCGAGATCTGGATCCGTCTGCCCGGCCTTCAGCCGCTGCGGGCGCGCGTCGCCTGGACCGACGGGTTCGAAGCCGGATGCGAGTTCGCAACGCCGTTTCACGATGCGGTCCTCGACAATTTCCTGCGGGGACATCAAGCCGCCTGACGTCAGATCACTGCCGTGTTGTAGGAATGCCAGGCGAATATCGCGGCTGCGCCGCGATGCGGCCGCCACGGTTCGGCGGCGGCGCGCACATCCCGTTCCGACGGACGGTCGGCCCAGCCCAGCACCCGGCCGATCTCGATCTGCACCGCGAGGTCGCCGGCGGGCCAGATGTCGGGCCGGCCCTCGGCGAAGAGCAGGTATATCTCCGCCGACCAGCGCCCGATCCCCTTGATCCCGGTCAGCGCGGCGATGGCATCCTCGTCGTCTGCGGGCAGCGCTCCGAGATCGAGCGCGCCCGTGGCGACGAGTTCGGCAAGGCTGCGCGCATAGCCGGTCTTCTGGCGGCTGAACCCTGCGCCGCGCAGCGTCTCGTCGCTCGCGGCGAGCAGTTTCGCCGGATCGGCTGGGTCGCCGAGCGCGGCGGCGAGCTTGCGCCAGATCGCGTCGGCCGAGGCGACGCTGACCTGCTGGCCGAGGATCGTGCGCAGCAAAGTGGCGTAACCGCGGTCGCGAATCCGCGGCGGCGGATAGCCAACTTCGCCGAGCCGGTCGCCGAAAGCCGGCTCGACGGCGACGAGCGCATCTATCGATTTTCGCAGCTGCGCGGCCCCGATTCCCATCTATACAGCCCTTGATTTCACATGCGGGCCATCACATAGCCCCGCCGCAGCCATTGTAGAACCTGTCTGAAGGAACCGGTCCATGCCCAAGCTCATCGTCGTCAATCGCGCTGGCGAAGAAACCACCGTCGAAGCGGACAGCGGCCTTACCGTGATGGAAGTGATCCGGGACAATGGGTTCGACGAGCTCCTGGCGCTATGCGGCGGTTGCTGTTCCTGCGCGACCTGCCACGTCCATGTCGATCCGAAATTTGCGGACAAACTGCCCGAGATGGACGAAGACGAGGACGATCTCCTCGAAAGTTCCGATCATCGCGACGGGAATTCGCGGCTGTCCTGCCAGATCCCGTTCGACGACGAGCTGGACGGTCTCAAGGTGACGATCGCCCAGGAAGACTAGCCGGATTTTCAGCTCTCGCGACGGGTCGCACTGGCATAGAGCGCGATCGCCGCGGCATTCGACACGTTGAGGCTTTCGATCCGGCCGCTGATCGGCAGGCGGGCGAGGGCGTCGCAATGGCCCGCCACATTGGGCCGCAGCCCGGCGCCTTCCGCGCCGAGTATCAGCGCGATCCGCTTGCCGCCCAGCGCATCCGCCAAATCCGTGTCCGCTTCGCCGGCAAGGCCGATCCGCCAGAAGCCCGCCTCGGCGATCTGGTCGAGCGCCCGCGCCAGATTGACGACCCGGCACCAGGGCAGGATTTCGAGCGCACCCGACGCCGCCTTGGCCAGCGCGCCGGATTCGGGCGGGGCGTGCCGGTCCTGCGTCACGAGGCCCAGCGCGTCGAAGGCGAGGGCGGAGCGCATGATCGCGCCGACATTGTGCGGGTCGGTCACCTGGTCGAGGATGACGAGCGGCCGCCCGTCCCCGGCGTCGGCGAGCAGCTCCTCGATCGCGATATCGGCGAGCGGCTCCACCTCGGCGACGAGCCCCTGATGCGGCGCATCCTGCGGAACCAACCGCCCGAGATCGGCAACCCCGGCCATTTCGACCGGGAGGTTCGGCGGCACGTCGATGCCGGCGATGCCGTCGTGCGTTGCCCATAATTTGCGGATCGCGCGCGCCGGATTGTCGAGCGCAGCGAGCACGGCATGCCGTCCCCAGAAGCGCGGTGCGCGGCTCTCGCGCTGTTTTGCCTTGCGTCGTTTCGCCATGGCTGCGTGCTTTCCAACAACCGGCGTTGACAGGCAAGCGGTGTTTCGCCATTGAGCCGCCCTTCGCCGCGCTTCGCTTGCATTGCAATCGGGCGCCGCGACCCCGATGGACGGGTGGCCGAGTGGTTAAAGGCAGCAGACTGTAAATCTGCCCGCGCAAGCGTACGCTGGTTCGAATCCAGCCCCGTCCACCACCTTCCCGATTCCCGTGTTTGACGTGGCGCGTGCAATTGCGCACCTTACGTATCCGTAAAGGGAGAGAGTGGATGAAGGTATCGGCGAACGGGCTCGAGATCGAGATCGAGGAACATGGCCGTCCGGACGATCCGCCCCTGCTGCTGATCATGGGATTTTCGGGCCAGCTCTCGCTCTGGCCGGACGAATTCGTAGAGGAACTGGTGGGGCGCGGCTTCCGCGTGATCCGCTACGACAATCGCGATATCGGCCTCTCGCAGAAATTCGACGGCGTCAGGGCGCCGCATCCGATCTGGCAGCTGCTCGTGAAGCGGGTCATAAAAAACCGTCGGATGGCGCCCTACACGCTGGAAGACATGGCCGCCGATGCGGTCGGCGTGCTCGATGCGCTGGCGATCGAGAAGGCGCACATACTCGGCGTGTCGATGGGCGGCATGATCTCGCAGATCGTGGCGGCCGATTATCCCGAGCGGGTCCTGTCGCTGATGCCGGTGATGACCTCGACCAACGCCCCGGGCCTGCCGGGCCCCGACAAACAGGTCCGCAAGATCCTGTTCCAGGCGGCGCGCAACCGGCCGGAAACGGAGGAAGAGGCGGTCGCGGCCGGGATGCGCTTCTTCACCGCGATCGGCTCGCCCGGCGGCGAGGAACGGCGGGCGGAGATCGAGGAACTCATCCGCAAGAATGTCGCGCGCAGCTTCTACCCCGAGGGCGCCTCGCGCCAGATGGCGGCGATCATCGATACCGGCGACCTGCGCCCCTGGGCGCGCCGGGTCCGCGCCGACACTATGGTCGTGCACGGGGTGGCGGATCCGCTGATCCTGCCGCCTTGCGGCGCGGACGTGGCCGATCATATCGCCGGCGCGCGGTTCGAGCTGATCGAGGGCATGGGACACGACCTGCCCCAGGCCCTGCACGGCCGGCTGGCCGACCTGGTGGCCGGGCACAGCCTCGCGCGATAGCGCGCGGCGTTCGGGCGTCAGTCCGCCCGGTATGCGCGCAGAAAGACGTCGACGCCGTGTTTCACATGCCGGCGGATATGGGTCGGTCCGGGGGCCGTCGCGACGCCGAAGCGGATTTCCATTTCGTTGAAGCCTTTCCATAGCGAGAGCAGGTCTTCCGCGGCCCGCTGCGCATTGGCCAGATGGAGGTCGCCGCGTTCGTGCGCCGCCTTCAATATCGCGGTCAGCTCGCTGCGCATCGTGCCCGGGCCGGCATCGAAGAAGCGTTTCGTCGCGTCCGGATGCCGTTCCTTCTCGATGGCGAGCATCGAATCGAAATAGAAATGGCTTTCGTCGAGCAGGAAGCTCATCAGCGTGAAACCGAAATTGACGAGTTGCGCCTCCAGCGTCGGCGCATCGCGATTGGCCTCGCTGATCGCTTCCGTCATGTGCCGGGCCTGGCGGCGGACCAGGGCTTCGAGCAGGCCGGGCTTGTCGCCGAAACGCTTGTAGATCGTGACCTTGGACACCCCGGCATGTTCGGCGATCCGTTCGATCGACGCGGCCGTATAGCCCTCGCCGAAAAAAGCGGCCCGGGCGGCGTCGAGAATCGCCTCGGTCTTGCGTTCGTCGGTCGGCCTGCCAACGCGATGCGCCGCGGCCATATCGGTGTCGTTTCGGACCATTCTTCCCGGTCTCGCACGAGTCGCGACCCTTCGCCACCCTCATTCCAGTTGCACTATAATACTAAACGTTGACGTTCACAAATAACCCGGTCATAGATTCGGGCGACGGGTTGCGAGCGATTCGCAGTCTTTCACCGAGGCAGCGCGGCAAGGGACGCTCATGGGCTGGATCGCTTTGAGAATGCTGACGGGAGACCGGGTCAAGTTCATCGGCCTGCTTTTCGGCGTCGCCTTTTCGACCCTGCTGATCAGCCAGCAGCTGACGATCTTCGTCAACCTGATCATGCGCGGCGCCGTTGCGGTCGAAGAGGTTTCGACCGCCGATGTCTGGGTGATGGACCCTTCGAGCCGGACGGTGGACGTTTTCGCCCCCATGCCGTCCACCGCGCTCGAGCTGGTGCGGGGTGTCGACGGCGTGGCCTATGCGTCGCCGATGCTCCGCTCCAGCGCCGTCGTCCGCACGCCCGATGGCGATCTCGAAGGCGTCAACATCGTCGGCGTCGACGATTCCACCCTGATCGGGCTGCCGCGCGACATGGCGGAGGGGGACCGGCGGGCGCTGGCCGAGCCGGACTCCGTGTTCATCGACGATACCGGGTCGCGCAAGCTGTTCGAACCCGACGATCAGGTCATCGGCACCCGGCTCGAACTCAACGACCAGCGCGCGGTGATCCGCGGCATTGCCGACGCGGTGCCGACCTTCACCTCGCAGGTCATTCTCTACACGCGCTATTCGAACGCGCTGCGCTACGCGCCGGGCACGCGCAACCGGCTGTCCTTCGTCCTCGTCCGTTCGGATGCCGACCACACGCCGGAGGAGTTGGTCGCGGCGATCGAGAGCGAGACCGGGCTCAAGGCCCGCACCTCCCGGGATTTCGCGAGCGACGGACTCTGGTTCATCATCGAGAATACCGGCATTCCGGTGAATTTCGGCATCACCGTGGTACTCGGATTCATCGTCGGCGTGGCGATCGTCGGGCTGACCTTCAGCCTGTTCATCCGCGACAATATCAAGCAGTTCGGCGCGCTGAAGGCGATCGGCGTCACCAACGCCAAGATCCGGCGCATGGTCGCGCTCCAGGCCGGATTCGTCGGGCTGGTCGGCTATGGCATCGGGATTTTCGTCGCCGAGCTGTTCTTCGTCACCACCTCGGGCGTCGATACGTTCAAGGGCTTCTACATGCCCTGGCAGATCCCGCTGATGACCGCGGTGGTGACGCTCGTGATGATCATGCTCACCGGCTTTCTCGCGCTGCGCAACGTCCTCAAGACCGAGCCGGCGGAGGTGTTCCGATGAGCGTCGGGATCACGGTCGACAATATCGTCAAGGAATTCCCGATCGGCAGCAGCGATACGATCCGCGTCCTGCACGGCATCGATCTGGAGATCAAAACCGGCGAGCTCACCTATCTGATCGGCGAGTCCGGTTCGGGGAAGACGACGCTGATCTCGATCGTCGCCGGCATCCTCTATCCGACCGAGGGGACCGTCAACGTCTTCGGCACCGATATCTACGATCTCACCGATACCGAGCTGGTGAATTTCCGGCTCGCCAATATCGGTTTCATCTTCCAGCAATATAACCTGCTGCCGACGCTCACCGCGGCCGAGAACGCCGCCGTGCCGCTGTTCGCCAACGGCACGCCGCGCGACGAGGGCGTCGACCGCGGATACGAGATCCTCGACGCGCTCAACATCCGCGACCAGGCCGAAAAGCTGCCGCGCCAGCTTTCGGGCGGTCAGCAGCAGCGCGTCGCGATCGCCCGCGCGCTGATCCACGAACCCCGCCTCGTCGTCTGCGACGAGCCGACCGCGGCGCTCGATGCCGGCTCGGGTCGCCGCGTGATGGACCTGCTGCGCGAAGTCGCGCTCGCACCCGACCGCGCGGTGATCATCGTCACCCATGACAATCGCGTCTTCGATCTCGCCGACCGGATCATCGAGATCGAGGACGGCCGGATAACCCATGACGGGAAGGAGCTGCCCGATGGCCATTGATCTTTCGCACCAGACCGGAGCGCCGGCATTATGAGAAATCTCAGCTTCTCCCGCCAGATACTGCCCATCCTCGCGATTGCCGGCATCGTCGTCGCGGCGATCCTGATCGTCGCCAATCTTCCCGACCGGACGATGACCGAGCCGATGATCGAGCCGCCGCGCTCGCCGGACGCGCAGAGCGCAACCGGTTCGGTCGCCGGCACCGGCGTCGTCGAGCCGTCGAGCGAGGAGATCGAGATCGGCAGCCATGTCTCGGGCGTGGTCGACCGGGTCTATGTCGCGGCCGGCGATCTCGTGACGCAGGGTCAGCCGCTGTTCCGCATCGACACGCGCGATATCGCCGCCCGGGTGAACGAGGCGCGCGCCCGCGTCGCCAGCCTGCGGCAGAGCATCGCCTCGGCCGAAACCGCGCTGCGCGTCGCCAACGAGCAGCTGGCGCTCTATGCGGGCGTCGAGGACCAGCGCGCGATTTCGGAGCAGGAAGTGATCGAGCGCCGCGGCGTGCGCGACACCGCCCGCGCCCAGCTCGCCGTGACCCGCGCCCAGTATCAGGAAGCGCAGGCGGCGCTCGCCAGCGCCCGCACCCAGCTCGAACGCCATACGGTGCGCGCGCCGCAGACCGCCACCGTGCTGCAGCTCAATGTCCGGACCGGCGAGTTCGCCAATGCCGGGCCGGGCATGGGCGGCAACAGCGAGCCGCTGATCGTGATGGGCGTCACCGAGCCGCTCTATGTCCGCGTCAGCATCGACGAGAACGAGATCGAGCGGCTCGATATCGGCGCGCCCGCCATCGTCTCGGCGCGCGGCGACGCGGCGCGCCAGGTCGAGGCCCGCTACGTCCGCACCGAACCGCTCGTCGTGCCGAAGACCTCGCTGACCAACGCCGCGACCGAACTGGTCGACGTCCGCGTGCTCGAGCTGCTCTACGCGCTGCCGGGCGAGGGGCACTCGATGTTCGTCGGCCAGCAGGTCGACGCCTTCGTGCCCGCGCGCGGCGGGGATGACGGCGAATGAAGGCCGGCAGCCTGATCCTTCTCGCGGCGTTGCCGTTGGCCGCCTGCGCGACCTATCAGGGCGCGCGCGCGCCCTCCGAGGTGGATATCC
>NZ_JBQLZM010000003.1:0-71519 GCF_052168275.1 Parasphingopyxis sp.
GTCGCGAAGTGCTTGTCCTCGAAGCGGAAAACGCGATCGGCATGCACAGCAGCAGCCGAAATTCCGAAGTGATCCACGCCGGAATCTATTATGAGCCAGGGAGCCTGAAGGCCGAATTGTGCCGACGTGGAAAGGAGCAACTGTATCGCTACGCAGCCGAGCGTGGCATCCCGCATCACCGGACGGGCAAGCTCGTCGTGGCGTCGTCGAGCGACCAGGTCTTCCGGCTCGAGGAGATCAAAGCCAACGCCGTCGCCAACGGTATCCACGATCTGGAACTGATCTCCGGCTCCGCGGTGCGCGAGTTGGAACCGGCTATCTCCTGCACCGCAGCGCTTCTGTCGCCGTCGACCGGTATCATCGATACACATGCCTTTATGCTGGCGCTGGAAGGCGATTTGGAAGCGCATGGCGGCATGGTGGTGCTGCAGACGCCGGTTATCGGTGCGACGATCGGTGCGGCAGGCATCGAAGTCGAGATCGGCGGTGCCGAACCGACGAAACTGCGCGCGCACCACCTGGTCAACTGTGGCGGCCTTAAGGCGCCGCAGGTCGCGCGCTCGATCCGCGGGTTGGAGGCCACATCGATCCCGACCGCTTATTTTGCGATCGGGCATTATTACCGGCTAAGCGGGCAATCGCCGTGCCAGCGGCTGATATATCCGCTCCCCGAACCTGGCGGACTGGGTATCCATCTGACGGTCGATCTTGGCGGACAGGCGAAGTTCGGACCCGATCTGCGCTGGATCGACTGGATCGACTACGCGTTTGATGACAGTCGGTTCGAGAACTTTTTGGCCGCGATCCGAGAATATCTGCCGGACATAGCCGCCGACCGGCTGGCACCCGATTACACTGGTATCCGCCCCAAGATAGTGGGTCCCGGCGCGCCCGCGGCAGATTTCCGAATAGATGTAGAAGTTCCAAACCCAGGTGCGAGCGTGATCAACCTTTTCGGAATCGAATCGCCGGGCCTCACGGCGAGCCTTGCCGTTGCGGATCATGTCGCCGGCTTGTTGACGATATCCATTGATTGCGAGACCGACACATAAGAAACATACACACGCCTCTCGCCGGGGCATTGCTTGGATTGCTTTATGGGCATCGACCGCGCATATGGTTATCTCCGCGATTTCGATATGGAGCGCTATGTGCGCGATATTCTCGTCATCCCGATCCTCGGCGGCTCATCGGCCATCCAGCGCAACAACATCGCAAACCGCCTCCGCCTCCCACGATAGGGGGTGCCGAATGGCCTTCCCGTAAGCGTCCCGCCGCTGCACCCGATCAGCGAGTGTCAGCGTTTTCGGCGGTCCAGCTCCATGGCAGCAGTTCGTCGAGCCTGTTGGCGGGATGCCCATCGACCATCTTCTGGAGCACATCGGCGATATAGGCATAGGGTTCAACTTGATTGAGCGTCGCGGTCTCGACCAGCGATGCGACCATCGCCCAGCGCCGGGCACCACGGCCGCTGCCGGCGAACAGATAGTTCTTCCGCCCGAGCGCGATAGGGCGGATCGCGCGCTCGACCGGATTGGTGTCGAGCTCGACGCAGCCATCGGCGAGGAACCCGGTGAGTCAGGTCCAGCGCACGAGCGCATAGCGGATCGCCTTGGCGATCCGTTAGTCAGAGACGATATTGCTCGGCGATCGCAAGCAGATATCGCACGCGATTGCCGATGGCGCGTCGTTCGCTGAGTTTTCTCTCGAGCCATGCGTTGCGCGCGTCCCTCGGCTGGGCCAGCACCTCTTCGAGCAGTCGCAGCACTTCGCGTTCCGCTGAGGGGGCGAGCCGAGCGGGTCGGTCGATAGAGGGTGGTACGTGCATCACCATCCTATCTCCACGGTCCGCAGCGCCTGGCGGCAGGGCCGGCCGCTGCGGTTCAGAACCGCCATCCGACGGAGATGGAGCCGGCGACGGACTGCTCGTCTGAAGCGAGCAGGGCGCGGGTTTCGCCGGACAGCGTCCAGCCGTTGCCGAGTTCGTACCGGCCCGAGACGGTGAACAGGCCGGCCGCGCCATCGGTGCGCGGCGAGCGGGCCGGGAAGCTTGCGCCGGGCGCGCCCTGGAGCGTCATGCCGGCCTGGGCGACATTGGAGTGTCCGTCGACATATTGCGCGCTGAGGTCCACCCCGCCGCGATCGCCCTGCCAGTTGGCGAACAGGCCGCCCCCGAACCGGGTGATCTCGTCATCGGCACCGCCGCTGCGCAGGTTAAGGGCGTTCGCGCCGATTTCGGCAAAGCCGTCCAGGTCGCTGCTCGCATGATGGACCGAGGCGACCGGTCCGATCGCCCAGCCATTGCCGACGGGCAGCCCGTAACGCGCCTCGCCCGACAGCGCGAACGCGTCGATATCGGCATTGGCCCGCGCGGTGCGTGCGAGCCGGTTGACGCGGATGCCGCGCGTCACATCGGCGTCGATCCGGCCATAATCGAGCGCGCCGGTGAGCGTGATCCCGGTATTGCCGGTGCCGTAACGGCCATAGGCGCCGATATGCCAGCCGTCATATTCGGCATCGCTCAGCCGGTTGTCGACGTCGAGCCCGCCATCGATATAGCCGACCACAGCGCCCAGCGCCCATGCATTGGCGGGCCCGCGATAATCGATGCCGACATCGAAGCCATATTCGTCCTGATCGACATTGGCGGCGTTGCCATCGGCATTGATATCGTTGGTGCGCCCGGCGATCCCGCCCCAAATGCCCCAGCCTTCATGGACCGCCTCGTTGGCCCGCGCGACGAGCCGCTGGGCGCGCGACTGGCCGGCTGCACCGGCCTCGGCGAGCAGCGCGGCATAGATCTCGCCCGATGTCGTGTTGAACGCGGTGAGCGCGCCCGGCACGCTTGAGAAGAGCACGTTCATATAGACGAGGTTGGCGTCGGAGCCGGGCGTCCGGTCCAGCTCTTCGAGCCGCATTGCGGCACCCGCCTCATTGTATGTCGTCGCAACCGTCGGGAAGAGCGGCACCGATGGCGGCGGCGGATTGACCGTCGTCGGCGGTGGCGGAGGTGGCGGCGGCGGAGGCGGCGGCGCCGGAGTGGGAGAAGGAGGAGGAGGAGGCGGCGGCGGAGGAGGTGGCGGCGGAGGCGGCGGAGGCGGCGCGTTGTTCGGGGTCAGCGTCAGTTGCGCATCGTTGCCATCGCCGGCTGCATAATCCACGCTCGGCGTCAGAAAGGCGAACTGGTTGGTGAGTGTAGCGAAGGTTCCGGTAATCGCATCGGTCCCGTCATTGGCGATGATGATATAGTTGAACGGATCCGCGCCCATGAAGTCGCCGATCTCCAATACCGACAGGGTCGATCCGCCCAGCGCCACGGAGCCGTTGACGATCACCAGGTCGCTATTGCCCATGGCATCCACTTCCACCTCATAGGTCGAGGCCGCATCGAGGCTCAGATCGCCATTGATCGTCAGCGTCCCGATCCCGCCCGCAAGCGGCGCATTGTCCGCCATATCCGGCCCCGTAATCGAAAACGGTGTGTTTTCGGCAAGATCGGGGCCATCGCCGTGCGGCGCATTTTCGGCCAGCTCGACAAGTCCGTGCGGCGCTTCTTCCGCCAGGTCGGGCCCCGGAGCGTGCGGGGAATCTTCGGCGATCATGCCGTCGCGCTGCGCTTCATTGTCGAGGATCAAATCGGCAAACCCGCTATGCGGCGCCTCGTCCGCGACCATCGCGCTACGGGCACTGTCTGCGCTGTTCGCGACGTCCGGTTGGCTCCCCGATGCCGCTTGCACGACCGTTTCGGACGTCGGCGCAACGCCGTCGGCGCCCGGCGAGAGCGTGCCCCCGGTAACGGTCAATCCGCCCAGCGTGCCGGTGCCGCCGAGGGTTGTTCCCCCCGCGGCCGTGAACTGCGTGCCGGAAAGGTCGGCATTCACGACCAACGTTCCCCCGCGCAGCTCGTAGAGGCTGAACGCAGAACCCGAACCCGAGATGGTCAGCCGTCCGGGCCCGTCCTGCGCGAAGCCCTCGATGCTGACGAAATTGGGAAAGGCGCTGGAATTGAGATCGAGCTCGGCATCGGTCGCGGCGTCGGTTTCGAACAGCGCGAAGTCGGTCCCCTCGCCGCCGTCGACAGCGACCGAGTTGGAAAGCTGCGTCAGCAGGAACGTATCCTGGTCCGCGCCGAGCGTAATCATTCCCGCGATTGCATGATCTTCGGCGATCGCGACGATATCGTCGCCATCGCCGGCGTCGAAATCGCCGGTAACGATCGTGCCGGCGGCGATGGTGGCCGTATCGGCGCCGCCGCCGAGCAGCAGCGAACCGTTGATTGTGCCGCCCGCCTCTGTGGTCGCGGTGTCGTTTCCGGACCCTAGCTGAACATCGCCATTGGCGATGCCGGTCGAACGCAATGTGAAGCTGTCATCGCCATTCGCGAGGTCGATTGCCACACCAGAGCCGCCGGTCAAAACGCCGGCCAGATTGACGTTGGTCATGTTCAGGGAGTCGGCTTCGGTTTCGACGAATTCGTCGTCAACGCGTTCGAAAAAGGTGAAAGTCAGTTCTTCGGTAATTCCGGTGCCGTCCGCTACCACACTGCTGCCGTCCTCGATGAAGATCGAAACGGTGGAGGGCCCTGCCCGGAAGTTCACCGGATCATAGCCGTTGTTGACGTGAATGCCGCTCGTATCCACGCCGGTGACGGTGACCGTGCCGCCGTTGACGATACGAATATTGCCGGCGTTCGATCC
Source organism: Parasphingopyxis sp. (assembly GCF_052168275.1). Lineage (GTDB taxonomy): Bacteria > Pseudomonadota > Alphaproteobacteria > Sphingomonadales > Sphingomonadaceae > Parasphingopyxis. Next base: position 4,698 of record NZ_JBQLZM010000003.1, read on the forward strand.
GATATCGAGGCCGTGGCCTCCCGGCGAGACGACGGTGACGGTACCGCCGTCGATCGTCACATCGGCATCGGTGAAGTCCGTGAACAGATCTTGGACACTAACAATGATACCGGCCGAACCATATTCGCGGAACAGGTTATTGGCATCGCCGCCGATCACGTCGATCGTGCCGGTGAGCAGGAGGTCGATCGCGCCATCCCACTGGACGCCCGTTGCAGAGCCGTCGGCATCGGCTCCGCTGCCGCCGCGCGCGATGATCGTACCGGAAATATCGAATTCGGGCTGAAGCCCTGACGGGCTGAACGACCAGATGCCGGCCGCATCGCCGCCGAAAACAGTGGTGGCCGGCCCGGTCGCCGAAGCATCGCCTCCAGTCGCGCGGATCGTGCCGGCGATTTCGAACCGGGCGGTTTGCATGAACAGGCTGGCGCTCGGAATAAGCCCCTGCGCGGTACCGCCGACAACGAGAGTCTCGGCTATATTGCCCATGACGTTGGTCAGCGTCGCATCGCCGCCTGTTACGACGATATCCGCAACCTGCCGGTAAAGCCCGCCATCATAGAGCGTAATTCCAACGCCTTGGGCCAGGCCCCCGACAACGCGTCCGCCGATATTTTCCCCGGTGATATCGAGCGATGCGTCACCGCCAATCACGGTCATCACCGTATCCTGGATATAGACGAAATCATTTGTTGTATTTCGCCCGACGAGGCTCAGCGCTTGACCGCGTCCGCCCCTCACAGACGCGTCATAATCCCGGCCATTCGCGGTTCCCGTCGCGTTGCCGCCGGTTGCCGTCACCGGTCCGGTAAGGGCAAAATCGACATTCTGTGCCCCCGAAACGGATATGGTGAAAATGCCGCCGCCGCTGACATCCAGTCCATAGGTCGGCGTGCGGTCCGTTACATCGGCGTAAAGCGTACCGGTCATCGCGGTTCCGGTACCGGTCGCTTCGCCGAATGCATTGCCGCCCGTCGCGTCATAGCTGCCGTCGAGCGATATATCGACGGTGTCGGCACTGGAGATCGAAATCGCTCCGCCGGATTGGCCGACTGCGCGGGAATAGACGAGTCCGGCCGTTTCGCCAGCACCGCCGAGCGATGCCGTTGCCGTGCTGAATGCGTCGCCGCCAAGGATGATAATGTCTCCGGTAAGATCGAGATTCACATAGCTATCGTCGACATTGAAGCCGGGGCTGATCACCAGGCCCTGTGCGCCGCCGCCGAATGTGCCGCTATCGGCGACAGCCATCGGCACGCGCAGATTTTCCCCGGTGCTTCCTGCATTGGCGGTCGCCGTGATCGCGTCTCCATCGACTATGATGTCGCCGACGATCGTAAAATCGGCCCCTTGAAAGGCGGGTACCGGATTACCCGAAAAACTGAAAAAGGCGGGCGCGAAGACTCCGCTCAGGGACGTGTGGCCGACCTGGGCATCGGCGGTGTTGTCGCTTGTCGAAGCAGAGACGTTGCCGGCGCCGCCGGTAATCGTGATATCGCCCGTTTGGGTCAGGTCAAAGGTGCCGTTCCCCTGAAGATAGATGCCGTTATTCTCGGTGAAGAAATTACTGAACCGGATCGCCCGCGCACCGGCCGAGCCACCGAACGTGTTGGTCGTCGTGATATTGCGCGTGCCGCCGTCGAGCGTGATGTTGCCCGTATTGACGAGCGTTATGTCGCCGGTTTCGTTCTGGGCGTTGATGGCGCCGAAGCGCCCGAGCGTCATATCCGCGCGGAAGCCCGAATTGGCGGTCAGGGTCGGGCGCTGCACGTCGATATCGCCGATATGCGTGAAATCGATGTCGCCGTCTTCGGCTTGCAGCCCGAGTGCGCCGACATTCCGGTACTGGACACTCGTCGTGGTCGTGAAATCTTGCTGCGTCGGACCCACGATATCGCCGATCAGGGTGCCGGAAATACCACCCTCCGCGATAATATGAAATCCGGCCCGGGTGGTCGAGGAATCGCCGGAACTCGGCATCAGGTCGATCCGGAACGCTCCGAGATCGGCATTCACCGTGACATCGAGACCGCCGTCCTGCTGAAAGAGAAAGCCTTCATCGTTGATATCGGTGGTCAGCGAGTTGATGTTGACCGTCGTGACGGTCGCATCGAACACCGTGGGGCCGAAAGCGAGATCGCCCGTGCAGTCGAGCGTCGTCTCGTCCGCGCTTTCGACACATTGCGCCGAAGCGGCCGACGGGAATGCAAACATCGCCGTGCCGATGGCGGCCACTGCCGCGCCCTGACGCAATCGTGCCTTGGTGCCGAAAATCATGCCTATACTCCCCATGCGGGAGGCCGAAAATCAGCCCCTCCAATCCTTCCAGCGAGGGAATTGGGGAAAACGGGTCAAACAGATCGCAGACTTTTTTTGGGCGCGATCTCAGCAGTTGAGAGTCAGCGCCTAGCTGGCGGCCGGGCATTCCCGTAACCGCTCGGCCATCGGCGCCATGCGGTAGCGCAGCGTGGTGGTGGGAAGGTCCCAGCGCTCCGAATAGGCACGATAGATTGCCACCGAGCGGCGCATCGTCCGGCAGGCAGAATCCCTGTCGCCCAAGGCCCATTGCGCGTCCGACGCCTCCTGCAACCGGTGCGCATAGTTGAGCTGCGAGCCTTCCGCGCTCGCAATCGGGCGTTCGGCCTGTCGCGCGAGACGCAGGCCATCGCGCAGATAGCGTTCGGCGCGCTCCCGATCCCCGACATTGGCTGCCGCCAGAGCCCGGATGACGAGCACATAGCTCATACGCCGCTGCAAATCGTTGTCGGTCGGATCGTCGGTCAGCAGTTCCCGCGTTTCGCGATGCACAAGCGAGAGCACGCGATCCGCTTCCGCCGGCCGGTCGACGCGAAGCAGCGTTCGGCCGAGGTTGATCGCAATGGTGGTGAGCAGGCGATAGTCGCCTGCGGCGTGCGTCTCTTCGGTCAGTTCGCGCTGGGCGTTCATGGCCTGGTAGAATGTTATGATCGTGCCCTCTTCATCATTGTCCAGGAAGCGGCGAAAACCACCGCGCAAGTTGGTCAGATCGTTATAGGCCCTGCGAACCTCCGGATCGGCGCGGATGGGCGGCGACGCACCCTCGATCAGCGACAAACCCCGCTGGATCTCGCGCAGCCCCCGTTGCGCCTGATCGTAGCAGCAGGCCAGAAAATCGCCCATATAGCGCTGCGTTCGCCCGCGTGCCGCGATCACTTCGGCCGATTGGTTTTCGATTTCCGCAAGCAGCTGCGCAGCGCTTTCAAGATCGGGCAGCGTGCTCTGCACGTCGATAAAGGTCAGGCCCTTGTCGCGCGCCAGGCTCGTATAGACATTGGCGAGGGCAAACCGCGCTTCGTCGCTCGGTGCCTCCGCCATGACCTGTTCGAGCATCGCGACGGCGCGCTCCAGAAGCTCGACACCCTGGATCAGGTCTCCGCTGTTGCCTGTGTCGAGAGCGCCGGTGGCATTCGCCAGTCGGTGAAAGCCTCGACCTGCCTCGAGGCGCGCTTCGACCGAGGCATCCGGATCTTCCGCGATCTGCGTGAGATAGCGCTGTGCCGTTCGCGCGATCAGAAGCCGCGCATGGCTATTGCCTGGCCGTTCGCTGACTTCATCGAACACATCGAACATCATCGTTCCCGCCATCTCGCGCGTATCCGCCAGACGCTCTTCGGCCTCGATCTGCGCCACGCGCGCCTGCCGGAAGCCGATCGATGTCGTCACAAGGGCGCCGATCAGCAGCACAATGAATGCCGCTATTGCGCCGACCGCGTATTTCTGCCGCTTCAGGAATTTGCCGACATGATATGCGCGCCCGCCCTCGCGTGCCGCAACAGGGCGGCCGTCCCGCAATCGTTCCACGTCGTCGATCAATGCATCGACGGAACGATACCGTTCTTCCGGCTTCTCGGCCGCTGCGCGACCGATGACGGCTGCGACATCGCGATCGTCTTCGTCCGGTGCAACGAACAAGGCAAGGAGCTTTCCCAGCGAATAGATGTCGGTCAGCGTCGTCGCCGGCGCGCCATAGCGGCGTTCGGGCGCGGCGAAGCCGGGCGTCATGCTGAGCGCGACAAGCTTTCGGCCCGGTTGCGCCTCCGCCTGCTCCTGCTCCGTCGGTTTGGCGATGCCGAAATCGATGAGCTTGGGCTGGCCGTCGGGCGTCACCAGAACGTTGGCCGGCGTGATATCGCGGTGAATGACGAGATTCTGGTGCGCATAACGAACGGCACCGCAAATCTGCTCGAACAGGGCGAGCCGCGCCTGGCGATCGAGATCATGGTCGCCGACCCAGCGATCGACCGGTACGCCATCGATCAACTCCATCACGATGTAGGGGTTGCCGCCGTCCATCGTGCCGCCATCGTAAAGCCGGGCGATATGCGGGTGGGAAAGGCCTGCAAGCAACTGCCGCTCGCGCTCGAACCGGTCCTTCAGCGCGCCGCCGAGAACATCGGGGCGCACGATCTTGATCGCGACTTCATGATCGAAATCGCCACGGTCGCGAACGGCCCGATAGACCGCGCCCATGCCGCCCTCGCCCAGTTTTTCGGCGATCCGATATGCGCCTATCCGATCGGGCGCAGGTGCGTCGCCGACAATATGCGCGCCGCCGCCTGTCGGCAGCCTATCGCTCTGTTCGTCGACAGCGCCGAGCAATTCGAATACGCGGCGGCACAATGCGTCGTCATCGCCCGCTTCACGCCTGACAAACGCCTTGCGCTTCTCGGGAGCGTATCTCAGGGCTTCCTCGAGCAATGTCAGCGCGCGGGCGTCCACGCTGACTTCCATCGCTACGCCGCCATATCCATGGCAACGACAAGCCAGGCGCGCGCTGCATTCCACCGTCGCTTGACAGTGCGTTCGGACAGGCCGGTAACGAGGGAGATATCGGCCACTGTCATGCCTCCGAAATACCGCATCTCGACGATTTCGGCTTTCTCGGCGTCGATCGCGGAAAGCCGTTGCAGGGCATGGCTGAGGCGGAGCAGATCCTCGCGCGGCCGTTCGGCGATATTCGTGACGAGCGTAACGCGCCGGTGCGCCCGTCTATTCGCCTGCTTCGAACGTGCATGATCGATGAGTATGCGGCGCATCAGCCGCGCCGACAGAGCCTTTACATGGGCCCGATCCTGCCATCCGGCGTCTTCGATCTCCATCAGTCGGACAACTGCCTCGTTGACAAGATCGCCGATCGTAAACGTGATATGCCCCTCGCCGCGCAGGATTTCCGTCGCCGTCTTCTCCATCCACGCTTGCAACTGCTCGAGCAGCTCGTTGCGCGCGTCGCGGTCGCCATTGCGCCAACGCTGTACGAGATCGCCATTTCGCGTCCGAGATTCGGTCACAACGTCCCCCCTAACCCGCCTTTTGTTGCATATTGAATATGATAGGCCAATTCCAGCACCGAAATCGTCCGGAGAGCGGAGGAACCGCGCTTTCGACGCACCCGAGCATGATCCGCTGCTCCGTCGGTTCAGGCGGAATATCCGATGCGCGCGACGCTCGGCGCGCTGCCAGATCGGATGGCTGCCGGCCTTCTGAGATCGCAACACTCATATCGGGATCCGGAAAGCTGGGCCGGGTCAACCGTGTCCGATATGCCGACGAGCAAATTTGGGCCCCTGGCCCGCGTCCCAGCCCGTCGCTCACGGCGATTGGACGCCAGCATCATGTGTACGTTTTCAGTAGAACATGTTCGATAATCGGCGAGCGCCTGTTTCTCGAGGAGCCCATAACAACAGCCCACGATCGAATCACCGTTGCTAATCTAGGCAGACGATTTGCGAAAACCCGGCTTCGGCTGACTCTTCCAGTGCATCGAAATACGCTTCTGCGCCACCGAAGAAGAAAAGCGGTGCCTGCGGTTTGCCGGGAATGTTGGCCCCCATGAACCAGCTCTTGAGTTCGGCGCCGCCGCCGAGCAACGTGGCGTCCAACGTCTCGTCGACGACCCTGGCCCATTGTTCGACCGCTTCGCGCGAAGGCTCGACGATCGAGCAGCCGGTTTTTTTTGCGTGCTCCATGAGCGCGTCGATCCAGCGCGCGCTGGCTTCGGCGATTGGCGGAAGATTTGCAAACGGGACTTGCGGTCCGGTCATGATGAATAGATTGGGGAACTCGTCGACCATCAGGCCGAGATAGGTTTGCGGGCCGGCAGCCCATTTCTCGCGCATCGACAGGCCGTTCCGGCCTTCCACACCCAGTTTCATCAATGGTCCGGTTACTGCATCGAACCCGGTTGCAAAGATCACGACATCCAGCGCGTGCTCTTCCCCGCCACCGATTATTCCGTTCTGCGTAAGTCGTTCGATCGGCTTGGTGCTCACATCGACGAGCGCGACATTTTCGCGGTTGAATGCCTCAAAATAGTTGGTGCCCAAAGGAGGGCGTTTGAGCGCGAAGGGATAGTCCGGACAGAGCCGTTCGGCAGTGTCCGGATCGTCGACAATTGCGCGGATTTTCGAGCGGATGAACTCGGCAGCGGCGGCGTTGGATCGTTCGTCGACAAGAATGTCACCGAACGTTTCGAACAGGAACCGAAAGCCGCCTTTCTCCCACCCGGCCTCGAAAACCTGCTGTCGTTCCACATCATCAACATCGTCATAGGTCCGCGTCGCCGTCTTCATCGGGAAGGCGAAGACCTGCTTGCGAACCATGTCCCAGTTTCTGCCCCGTTCGCGATCCAGGCCGCGTCTGTCCTCGTCGGTCAGTGGATGGTTCCGGCTCGGTAGAACGTAATTTGGTGTACGCTGGAACAGGGTGACGTGGTCGGCGAGTTTTGCCACGATGGGCAGAAGTTGAACTGCCGTGGAACCGCTTCCGATGATCCCTACTCGCTTGCCCGCGAAATCGACAGGCTGTTCGGGCCAAGATGAGGACCGGTAAATCTCGCCTTTGAAATCGCACTCGCCCGGAAAGTTCGGCCGATAGGCTACCGACAGCCAGCCCATGGCGCTGATAAGATACCGGCTGTTGTAGGTCTGGCCTGTATGGGTGGTCACGTTCCAACGTCCGGTCCGTTCGTCGAACTTCGCCGAAACGATCTGGATCTCGAACCGGATGTCACGACGCAAGCCGAAACGGTCCGCAACATGGGAAAGATAGCTGTGAACCTGTTCCTGGCTCGGCATCCGGTCGGGCCATTGCCATTCGTCCTGCAACTCCTCGGAGAAAGCGTAACAATAAGACCATGCTTCGGAATCGGTGCGTGCGCCGGGGTACCGGTTCCAATACCAGGTTCCACCGACATCGCTTCCGGCCTCGAAAACCAGCGTGGACCTGCCCGATTGCCGCATCTCGTAAAGCGCACGAAGCCCCGCAAAACCGGCGCCGATAATGATAACGTCCAGATCAGGCGTAGAACCGGAAAGCGGGTTTTCGTTCGCCATGTTCGCCACCTTATCCGTCCAAGTCTTTCAAAAACCTCGATAGTGCGGTCATGTAACCGTCAAAATCCTCGAGAAACGGCGCATGGCCGCAATGGTCGAACGAAACATGCGTGCCATGGGGTGCGATGCGCGCCGCTTCAAGGCCGATAGCCGGCACGACGAAGTTATCCCTACCTCCGGTGACGCTAAGAACCGGTACCGCGAGAGCGCCGAGCTCGCTTCTCTGATCGCTCTGTGCAAGGTCAAGAATGGCGCGGTTGGCGAGCGGCGTGCTCTTGAGAAACAGCTGCCAGATCCATTCCTCGACACCATTGCTTATCTCGGCCGAACAGACTGCCGTCGCCATTTCGCGAAAGGTGCCTGGACGGTCCTTACGCAACGCCTCGACCACCGCGTGAACATCGGCCTCGGTTCCACCATAGGGGAAGTCGTCGGCTCGGGTGTAGCGGGGCGCAGCGCCGCAGGTGAGCACGAGCCCACTGACCTTATCGTTCCGCACAGCGGATCCGAGCGCGACTGCACCGCCGAGCGACCAGCCGTTCACGACCACATTTTCGAGCGCCAGATGGTCGATCAGTGCGATCGTATCGCCGATGCTCTCTTCGAGCGTCGCGCTGCCGAAGTCCTTGTCGCTCTCGCCGCATCCCCGCTGGTCGAATGCGATAACCCGGTTGCCCGCCCGCACCAAGGCGTCGCTTACCGTATCCCAAACCCGAAGCGACGCCGACCATCCATGAATGAGCAAGACCGGTCTCCCGTCGCCGGGGCGATCCTCAAAATAGAGCTGCTTTCCATCGCGTTCGAGCCCAGCCATTCACCCGTACCTCAAAAGCTGTAAGACAATTCGATGCCATAGCGTCTTGGCTCTCCCGGCGACATCGTGTTCGCGATGGCGCCAAGCGGCGTGTTCGGACCGGGAGCTTGCGAATACAGGATGATATTCTCCTGATAATATTCCTCGTCGAGGAGATTGGTCGCCCAAGCCGTAATACCCAAACCATTCCATTCCACGCCGATCCGAACAGAGAGCAAGTCGAGCGGATCGCGAACCGTTCCCGGCGCACCATTGATGTCCCAAGGGGTCTCGCCGATACGTTGATAGTCGACGCGGGCGATGAAATCCGTCGACGGACCGACCGGCATGTCCAGCTGAGCCCCGAGATTGATCGTGGACTTCGGCACGGATGGCAGCCGATTGCCAATCGCGGCGGGATTAGGTGTATATGCCTCCACCGTCGCATCGACATAGCCATAGGCCGCCGAGAGACTGAGAATATCGCTCACCTGCCACAGAGCATCGAGTTCGAAGCCCGTGATCTGCGTTTCGTCGATATTTACCCGAGTGCGCGAGGACGTGATGGGGGTGAATTCGAAGGATTGCGAATTTGTCGTATCGGTGCGGAAAACCGCGCCGTTGAATTGTAGCGTACCATTGGCAAGGACGCTCTTGAAGCCTAGCTCCCACCCCTTGACGACCTCTTCTTCATAATCGTCGAAAATGTTGATCGCAGCTGGATCGACGCCCGCGAAATCGATGGCGAGCACCGTGTCTCTCGTGCCGGCCTGGTTGAACCCGCCGGCGCGGAACGCTTCTCCGTAGGAGGCGTATAACGAAAGATTCTCGATCGGCTCCCAGCGAAGCGATATTCGCGGCTGGAAGCGGTCAAAATCCGCGCTACGCTGGAACCCGACCGGCACGGTGATCGTCGGCACCGGCGCGAACATGGGGTCCAAAAGGTTTGTCGCTGTCCGGTCTTCCGTATCGAAACGCCCGGCAAAGGACAGTTCCAATGTTGGCGTGATGTCCCAAAAAACCTGCCCGTAAACCGAGAGAACATTGGTCTGCACAGTCTGGAATTCGCTGACATTCAAGGTTTGCGGCCCGGGATTGCTGAGCTGGATCGAACCATCGCCCGGATCAAGCTGCACGGAGACCAAGGTCGTGCGTTCGATATCCGCGGCATAAAAGCCGACAGCAACGTCGAGACCATCGGCAACCTCGGCCGCCAGGCGAGCCTCGCCAGTCAAAGCTTCGCCGTCGCGTTGCTGGAAAGCGATCGTACCCGGAAAAGGGGTGTAACCGAGAATCCCGAACGGATTGTTTATCGAAAAATCGTCGGCCAGGCCTTCGAAGGTCACACCGGTCGGCGACGCGGCGGACAAGCGAATCAGGAAGTCCGATCCAAGTTGGTTTCGGTTTTCATTATAGCCGACAGCGGCAAAGAGTTCGACCGGGCCAAAGTCCCATTCCAGTTTCGCCGTCAGATCCAGCCGCTCGGCGAAATTTATCGAATCTACATTAGGTGCGAACGGAAGGCTGGTGTCATTGACGTCGATGCCATTCCGGAATTGCGGTTGAAGCGGCGACTGATACTGAAACACGATCGCACTGCCGTCGATATCGGCATATTCGGCAATCAGATCGAGCGAAGCATCGGGCAGGAAATCCCATAGGAGACGCCCTCTTATCCGCGCCTCTTGATAATAGTCGACGGTGCCGCCGAGCTCATTGTCAATGACGCCGTCGCGATCGGTGTATGAACCAGCTATGCTCGTGGAAAGCGTATCGAGAAGCGGACCGCTGACGATCCCGGCGAGGCGAAAATGATCGCCGTTTCCATATTCGGCGGTAACGCGTCCTTCCCAGATATTGCCAGGCCGTTGTGTGGTGACGAGAATCGCGCCGCCGACCGCGTTGCGGCCATATAGCGAGCTCACCGGCCCCTTGACGACTTCGATCTGCTGAATGCCGACCAAATCACGATTGAGCGCAAATGTGTCGGGCTGAACAACGCCGTCGACGATCAGGGCGTAGGAGGGATCCACATCGCGTGCGTTGATGATGCCGCGAATGATCACCTGCGTGTCTCCTGCCTCAGCGGTGTCGACCAGGAGAAGGTTCGGCACGAGCTGTGCAAAATCGGACGGTCGCTGAATGCCGGCGTCGGCGATATCTTCGGCCGAAAAAGCAGAAATGGTGACCGGCGCTTCCAGAAGTGTCTCTTCGGTGCGCCGGGCGGTGACGATGATGGGACTGGACGCTGGTTGCTCTTCGCCAATCTCGTCTTCGGCATTCGGCCCGGCCTGGGCCTTCGCAGGCTGCGTTCCGACGAAAATTGTGGCAAGACAACTGCTCGCCAGAAGCCATTTAGCGGTGCGATTGTTCATGGCCAACCTCCCCAGTTGCGGTTTTTTGTTCGTCACCAGATGCCGACTCACGCGGCTTGCCTGGTTCCCTATTTGAAGCACTTTTACTTGCTTGCGACAAGCATGTAAATTACGAAGATAATCATGGAGATTGAAAAATGGGCGCCAGAAGCGTGAAAAAGGGGTCAGTCAAAGCCGCTGTGGAACGGCTCACCCAGGAAGAGCGCACGGCGCGCTCCGACCGGAAAATGTGCGCCGTCGCGCTCCAGCTAATCTGCGAAAACGGCGCTCAGAACACCACGCTCAAGGAAATCGGAGAGCGCGCCGGGTTCAGCCGCGGGCTGGCAGGCAATCGTTTCGGCACCAAGGAGTTTTTGTTCGAGCGGCTCATCATCGAGTTCAATACCAAGTGGCGACAGGCAATCTCGCGGGCGGTCGACAAAGGCGCAGGCATCGACGCCCTGTGCACGGGACTGGACGTTGTCTGCGATTTTTTGCGTGAAGACCCCAATCATATGAAGGCGATCTACGTGCTCTGGTTCGAATCGATTGCGAGTCACTCGAGGATACGGGAGCGCCTGGCAGGGCACCACACGGCCTATCGCAATGATGTGGAACGCTGGCTCAGGCGCGGCATCACGGAACGCTGCGTAGCGCCTGACATTAACCCGAAAACCGTGGCCGAAGAGTATCTCGCGTTTATCTTCGGCATCATCTACCAATGGATGGTCAGCCCCGCCGACATCGAAATCGTCGATGCATTAAAGGGTTTCAAGACGACTCTGCGCCATCGCTATCAGATCGATCCGAGCGATAACGGCTTCGCGCGGACCACCGAATCGTCATCAGTCAAGAAAGGATAGATCATGTCTGGCACAGTAGCGGTTATAGGCGGAACCGGCGGTTTGGGCGGGGGCATCGTCCGAAAGCTGGTCGCTGAAGAGACCGATATTCTTCTCGGCTATCACGCCGACGCTGACAAAGCGGAAGCACTGGCGAAAGAACTCGCCTCCGCTCGGGCTCGTATCCATGTGAGACAGATCGACATACGGGACGAGGGCTCGGTTGAAAATTTCTTCAGTGACGAAGCCGCCAACGAACTGACGGGAATCGTTAACGCCACGGGGCCGGCAATACCGCTGCGACCTCTTAAAGATATATCCGCCGAGCAATTCTGGAGCATCATGCATACGGATGTGCTTGGCGCGTTTCATGTCCTGTCGGCCGGCATGCGACACCTGGCCAGTCGCGGCGGCGGATCAATCGTTCAACTACTGACGACCGCGGTTCTGCGGACGTTGGAAAATGACGGAATGTCCGGGATCCCGAAAACCGCCATCATGGGGATGATCCGTCAATTTGCGAGAGAGGTCGGCGACAGCGGGGTCCGGTTAAACGGTATCGCGCCGGGGGTGATCGATGTCGGTATTGTCCACTCGTCATTCGAGGTTGACGAAACGGCCAGGGGAGTGATCGAGCTCTGCATGGACCGCACACCGATACCGCGCATGGGCCAGCCCGAAGAGGTGGCTAGCCTTGCGGCGTTTCTCGTCGGTGCGGGTTCGGCCTATATGAACGGCCAGATAATCGCCGTTGATGGCGGTTACAGCGCTTAAGACAATCGATCCCCTGCTGCGCATGCCAATGGTCGTTTCGGTCGCGGGAATTCTGCAACGGTTCACTTTTCTACATTCCGCAGCGCCTGCCGAGCGTGCCGGCCGCCGCGGTTCAGAACCGCCATCCGATGGAGATGGATTCGGCGATAGATTGCTAGTCTGAAGCGAGCAGCGCCCGGGTTTTGCCGGACAGCGTCCAGCCATTACCGAAATCGCAGCGGCCCGAGACCGTGAACAGGCCGGAAACGAGAGGCTATAGCTGCCGCAGGGCCCGTGCGGGGCGGACCGACATGAGCGGCAATGCGCTCATCAGGCCGATCCCCAGGGTCAGCAGCGTGCCCGCCGCCAACGTCCCCAGAACCACGAACCAGTCGGGCGTCCAGCCGAATTCGAAGATCTGCACGATCACGCTCCACCCGGCGAGCAGCCCGAGTGCGAGCGCCACGACGGCGAGCACCGCCGCGAGCAGCGCATATTCGATCGCCTGGGTCAGCAGGATCTGGCCGCGCGTCGCGCCGAGCGTGCGCATGATCACGCTGTCATAGCTGCGCGCCTCGTTGGATGCGGCGATCGCCCCGATCAGGACGGCGATGCCCGCGATGATCGATACCGTCGCCGCGGCGATGATCGCCGCCGCCATCTGCCCGAGCAGCGCCGTGACCTGACCGATGACCTCGCGGACCTCGATGATCGAGACCGAGGGGAAGGTGGACAGGATGTCGCGCGACAGCGCGGCCTCGTCCCCGCCGTCGAGCGATATGGTCGAGGCGAGCGTATGCGGGGCGTCGCGCAGCGCGCTCGGCGACATCACCAGGATATAGTTGAAGCCCATCGTGTCCCAGTTGACCTCGCGCAGCGAGGCGATCTCGGTCTCGATTTCGCGGCCCAGGATGCTGACGACCAGCGTATCGCCGAGCCCGACCTCCATTACCCGCGCCGCCTCCTCGTCGAGCGAGACGAGCGGCGGCCCGTCATAATCGGCCGGCCACCATTGGCCGTCGGTCAACTCGCTCCCCTCGGGAAGGACGTCGCTGTACGTCACGCCCCGCTCGCCGCGCAGGAACCAGGCGCCATCGGGCAGTTCGTCGAGATCGGCGACCCGCTGCCCGCCATATTCGACGATCGTCCCGCGCAAGGTCGGCACGAGATTGATCTGGGTATCGCCATCCTGCTCCCCGATGATGCGGCGGAACTCGTCTTCCTCGGCGACGGGGATGTCGAGCACGAACAGGTCTGGCGCGCGCTCGGGCACGGTGTCGCGGATTTCGGCGGTGAGGCTGGTCTGGATCGCGGCCAATGTGACGAACAGCGTCAGCGCCAGGCCGAGCGCGATGACGATGGCCGGGGCCTGCGAACCCGGCCGGTGCAGATTGGCGACGGCCAGGCGCAGTATCGGACTGCGCGGTCGCGGCAATCGCCTCGCCAGGCCGCGCACGCCCCAGCCGAGCGCGTAGAGCAGCAGCAGCGCGCCGCCGGTGGCGCCCAGCACGACCGCGGAGAACATCGTCTCGCGCGCGCTCATCAGCGCGATCGCGACGATCGCCGCCGCGGCGAGCGCAACGCGCAGGAGCGTCTTTCCGTCAACCGCGGCGTGCCGCTCGACCAGGCTGCGGAACAGCGCGGCGGCCGGTTCGGTGCGCGCGCGGGCGAGCGGCGGCAGCACGAACATCGTCGCGATCAGCAGCCCATAGGCCGCAGCGACCGCCAAGGGTGCGGGATGGAGGGATATGCCGGGCGCGACCGGCAACAGGTCGCCGAGCGCCGTCACGATCAGCGGCGTCGCGAGCGCGCCCACGGCCAGTCCGCAGACGATCGCGAACAGCGCAACGATGCCGATCTGGACGGCATAGATCCGCGCGATATCGGCCGAGGTCGCGCCGAGTATCTTGAGGGTCGCGATGCCAGGGCGCTTGCGTCCGAGATAGGAGGCCACGCCGTTGCCGACACCGATCCCCGCGATGATCAGCGCGGTCAGCCCGATCAGCGACAGGAACTGCCCCATGCGCTCGAAGAAGCGGAACGCCCCGGGCGAGGCGCGGTCGCGATCCTTGAATTCCCATCCGGCCGACGGGAAGCGGTCCTGAAGGTCGTCGACCGTCGCCGCCGGATCGGTGCCCGGCGCGAGCCGGATCCGATATTTGGTTTCATACAGGCTGCCCGGCTGGATGAGGCCGGTGCGTCTCAGCCCCTCGATCGAGGTGATCGCGACCGGGCCGAGCGTGAACCCCTCGCCCACCCGGTCCGGCTCGTCGGCGATCACGTCGCGGATGGTGAAGGTCGCGGTTCCGTACCGCAGCGATTCTCCCGGTTCGATCTGCAGACGGTCGGCAAGCGACTGGCCGATCACCATTTCAGTGGGCGCGAGCGGCTCGTCCAGAACACCGCCCTGCAGAACGAAATCGCCATAAAGCGGATAGGCGCCGTCGACGCCCTTGAGCTCGCTCAATACCGCCTGCGGGCCGTCCGCCGACGGATCGGTATCGGCCAACTGGGCCATCGCGCGCATCCGGATGGTTTCGCTGAGTTCGCCCAATTCCCGCATCGCCGCCAGCTCGTCGCGATCGGCTTCCCGCTGCGTCATCGCAATCTCGACATCGCCGCCGAGCATCGTCTGACCGCGCGCCGACAGCTCGCCGGTTATGGATGCCGTCAGGCTGCCGATCGCGGCGAGCGTCGCGACGCCGAGGAACAGGCAGATGAACAGCAGCCGGAGGCCCCGGAAGCCGCCGTTCAGGTCCCGCCAGGCGACCCTCGCGCTCGCTCGCCAGCCGAGCGGTTTCATGGCCGGCGGTCCGAAACGATCCGGCCGTCCTTCATCTCGACGATACGGTCGCAGCGCTGCGCCAGGCTGACGTCATGGGTGATGATCACGAGGGTGGAGTCCGCCGCCGCTTTGCGTTCGAACAGCACGTCGATGATCGAACCGCCGGTCGCCGCATCGAGATTGCCGGTCGGCTCGTCGGCGAACACGATGCCCGGCCCCGGCGCGAGGGCGCGGGCGATCGCGACGCGCTGCTGCTCGCCGCCGGAAAGCTGGGTCGGATAATGGCCGAGCCGGTGGCCGATGCCGACCGCCTCCAGCTCCGCCGTCGCGACGGCGAACGGGTCGGCGATCCCGGCCAGCTCAAGCGGCACCGCGACATTTTCGAGCGCCGTCATCGTCGGCAGCAGGTGGAAGGATTGCAACACGATGCCGATCCGGCCGCGCCGGGCGCGCGCAAGTCCGTCCTCGTCGAGCGCGGTGAAGTCGACGCCGGAGACGGTCACCGCGCCGCCGCTGGCGCGTTCGAGGCCCGACAGGATCGCCATCAGCGAGGACTTGCCCGAGCCCGATGGCCCGAGAATGGCCAGGCTCTCCCCCGACACTATTTCAAGATCGATGCCGCGCAGGATGTCGACCGGCGCGGCTTGGGTACCCAGCGACAGCGTGACATTGGTGGCGCGGATTGCGATAGCGGGATCGCTGTCGGTTTCTGACATGTGGAAAGGATAATCCTTGACCGTGAGACTGTGCCTCTATGCCGCATTGCTGATTGTTGTCCAACCGCTTGCCGGGTGCGCGGACGACGGCAGCAGGAACGAACAGGCCGTTGATCGAAATGTCGGCGCGGATACCGACGCCGCCGCGCCGGGCGGGGCGGAGTACGACCATCTGATCGTTGCGTTCGGCGACAGCCTTTATGCCGGATATGGCCTGGACCAGGACGAAGGCTTCGCGCCCGAACTGCAGCGCGCGCTCGGCGAGCGCGGCCTGTCGGTGCGGGTGGTCAACGCCGGCGTGTCGGGAGACACCACGGCGGCGGGCCGGCAGCGGCTGGCCTTCACGCTTGACGGGCTGGATGCCAGGCCGGACCTCGTCATCGTCGGTCTCGGCGGCAACGACATGCTGCGCGGGATCAGCCCGGACCAGACCCGCGCCAATCTCGTCGCGATCCTCGAAGAGCTCGATGATCGCGACATCGATGCGATGCTGACCGGGATGGTGGCGGCGCCCAATCTGGGCGAGGATTACGGAAACGCATTCAACCCGATCTATCCCGAGCTTGCCGAACGGTTCGACGTCCCGCTCTACCCCTTCTTCCTCGACGGGGTCATCCAGCAGCCCGGGTTGATGCTGCCCGACGGCATCCACCCCAATGCGGACGGTATCGACGCGATCGTCGAACGTGTGGGGCCGCTTGTGGGTTCGGAGATCGCCCGCCAGTAGCCGGTGCTGGCCCGCCTGCCCTCGCTTTTCAGATGCTCTTTTCCGGCGCGTCGAGCGCCTGGGCGTCGAAGCTGTGCGTGTTGCGGATTTCGATCGTGTCGGGGCCGACCGACATAGGACAGCGCACGCCCGGCATCGCAGCCACGTCGAACAGCTCGGCGATATGGCCGTCGATCCGGATCCATTCGGCGATGCTGCCATTGGCGAGATTCACGACCAGCACGCCGCACCAGGGTTCGCTGTCGCGCTTTTCGAGTTCTCCGTCGAGTTCCAGCCCCTGAAAGCTGCCGTCGCGCGGTTTCGAGATCGTGACGATGGCGTGCCCGTTATGGATGGCGAGGCCGCGCAGGAAGCCCGGGCAGAATGCGATGTCGGTCCGCCCGCCGCTCTCCGGATCGATCCGGACCAGCTGACCGCGCCCCGAATCAAGCACATAGACCTGTCCGTCGTGGACGCGCGGGCTGTGCGGCATCGAGAGCTGTTCGGTCACGATCTCGTTCGTTTCGACATCGATCAGCACTCCGCCCTCGTGCCGCCGTTCGCGCCAGCCATTGACGGTATCCGAGCGGCTGACCGCCGTGACATAGCGTGGCCGCCCCGCCTCCATTGCGAGGCCATTGAGGTGACAGCGGTCCTCTGCGACGAGCTTGGAGATGAAGGGCGGCTTCCACATCGGCCTGAAGCTGTGCGTGAGATCGAACTGGCTCAGACAGCTATATTTGGTGTTGACGAACAGCACATGCCCGTCCGCCGTCACGCCGACCTCGTGAACGTCGACATCGCCGACCGTCTGCGCGTTGCGCGGGATCAGCGCCATGTCGAACTGCTTGTTCGCCAGCTGACCCGGCATCAGCATGTTCTCCAGCCGCCAAACCTGGAACAGGCTACCGACATAGAGCCTCCCCGGCCGGTAGCAGACGCCCATGGCACGCGAAAAATGCTGCTGGTTGAACGAAACCTTGTTCTGCGGCGTCACGCCCACGAGGAACAACTGGCCTGTCTGATAGGAGGTGAAGGCAAGGCTCGCCCGGTTGGAGATTAGCCAGTCCGCCATGCCCCGCGATACCGATATCTTGCTTTCGCCCTTGGCGGCATCCTCCGCCGCCCGCGCCGCTTCCCCGGTATCGGTCGTGTCGGTCATGGATCCGGTCCTCCCGCGCTCACAGGTCCGGGAATCGCCGGACCTCGAGACGGGTTATCGGCAACGCGCCTAAAAGGCCATGCGAGCACCCGGCTCCGGATCGCTTCGCGAAACGCAAACCTCGGCCGACGGCTCAGCCTGCCGCCGACAGCGCGACATGGCGCTTCATATGGTGATCCACATTTCCGAATTCGGAGTCGAAGATCGTCAGCCGTTTGAAATAATGGCCGATCGCGAGCTCGTCGGTCATCCCCATGCCGCCATGGATCTGGATCGCCTCCTGTCCGACATGATGCGCCGCCTGGCCGACCCGGACCTTGGCGCTCGCCACGGCTCGCTTTCGCTCCTTGGGCTCATCGTCCAGCCGAAGCGTGGCGAGATAGGTCATCGAGACCGATTGCTCATATTCCATGAACATGTCCACCATGCGATGCTGCAGCACCTGGAAGCTGCCGATCGGCATCCCGAACTGCTTGCGCTGGCGCGAATATTCGACGGTCATTTCATGCGCGACCTTCATCGCGCCGCAGGCCTCGGCGCACTGCGCCGCTATCGCTTCATCGACGACGCGGCCGATCAGCGGCAAGGCTGCGCCCTCCTCCCCGATCAGCGCTTCGGCCGGCACCGCGACATTCTCGAAATAGACTTCCGATGCGCGCCGCCCGTCGACGGTCGGATAGTCGCGCGTCGTCACGCCGTCGGCATCCTTGGGCACGATAAAGACGGAAATACCCTCCCGGTCGCGCCGCTCGCCGCTCGTCCGGGCGGTCACAACCAGGTGCGAGGCCCAGGGCGCGCCGATCACGACGGCCTTGTGCCCACTGAGGAGATAACCGTCGCCATCGCGCCTGGCGGTCGTTTCGAGATCGGCCAGATCGTAGCGGCCGCGGGGTTCGGCATAGGCGAAGGCGAAGACCCGGCTGCCGTCGATGATTCCGGCGAGATGCTCGGCCTTCTGCGCATCGCTGCCCGCATGTTTGAAGAACCCGCCGGCACAGACGACGGTCGGCACGAACGGCTCGACGACGAGGCCCTTGCCGAACTCCTCCATCACGATCAGCGAATCGACGGCGCTGCCGCCAAACCCGCCGTCCGCCTCGGAAAACGGCATGCCGAGCAGCCCGAGTTCGGCAAGCTGCGCCCAGATTTCCGGCCGCCAGCCGCTTTCGCTTTCCACGACCGAACGGCGCGTGTCGAAATCATATTGCTCGCGCACCATCCGGGCGAGGCTGTCGCGCACCATTTCCTGTTCTTCGGTGAAGTTGAAATCCACAAATGCTCTCCCGGGTTCCGGCCTTACAGGCCGAGAATCATCTTGGTGATAATGTTGCGCTGGATCTCGTTCGAACCGCCATAGATCGACGTTTTGCGCATGTTGAAATAGGTCGCGGCCGAATGCTGGGCATAATCGGGTCCGATCGGATATTCGTTCGAACCGGCATCGGCGACCGCGCGATAATAGGGCGTTCCGTAATGGCCGACCGCCTCGAGTGTCAGCTCGGTCAGCCGCTGCTGGATCTCGGTGCCCTTGATTTTCAGGATCGAACTTTCCGGACCCGGGCCGCGCCCGGCCTGTTCGCCGGCCAAGGTCCTGAGCTCGGTAATCTCGAGCGCCGCCAGATCGATTTCAAGCTGGCTCACCTTGCGCGCGAAATCGAAGTCGCTGATCAGCGGTTCGCCGTCGAGCATCTCGGCTTTCGCGATTTCGCGCAGCTGCTCCACGCCGCGCTTCGAGCGCGCGACGCCGGCGATCCCGGAGCGCTCATGGGCAAGCAGGAACTTGGCATAGGTCCAGCCCTTATTCTCTTCGCCGACGAGATTTTCGACCGGCACACGGACGTCGGTCAGCCACGTCTCGTTGACCTCGTAGCCGCCGTCGATCAGCTTGATCGGCCGGACCTCGATCCCCGGCGTGTTCATGTCGACGAGGATGAAACTGATGCCTTCCTGCGGCCGCGCCGCGTCGGGATCGGTCCGGCACAGGAAAAAGCCCCAATCGGCATATTGCGCCAGCGTCGTCCAGGTCTTCTGGCCGTTGATCACATAGTGATCGCCGTCCCGCACCGCCGTCGTCTTGAGTGAAGCCAGATCGGACCCGGCGCCAGGTTCCGAATAGCCCTGGCACCACCAGACGTCGCCGCTCCGGATACCCGGAAGATGCTGTTCCTTCAGAGCCTCGCTGCCGAAGCTGTAGATGACCGGCCCGACCATCGACACGCCGAACGGCAGCGGCATGATCGCGTTCACCCGGGCATTTTCCTCCGACCAGATATAGCGCTGGGTCGGCGTCCAGCCGGTGCCGCCATATTCGACCGGCCAGGAGGGAACGGACCAACCCTTCTCGCCGAGAATCCTGTGCCAGGCGAGCATGTCCTCGCGATCGAGATCCTCGCGCAATCCGATATTGCGGAGATGGTCGGGATAATTCTCTTCGATGAAGGCGCGCACTTCGTCGCGAAACGCCAGCTCTTCGGGGCTGAATTCGAGGTTCATCGGGCAGCTCTCCTCGCTCTGAAACCGAACCGTTGCAGGAAACAACCTACTCACTGACTTGCCGGGACCGGCATAGTCAAGCGTGTAGGACAGATTGTACGTGATTGCGCCGTTTGCCCGGCGATCGCATTGGCCCTCAAACGAGAGGGGCCGATCGCGAACCGGCCATAGCGCCGAAGTCCTGCGCGAACGCCCGTCCAGGCAAAGACACGAACGCCGGACGTTGAATGCCGGGTCGAACCCCAGGTTTCTTCAGGCCGCGATCAGATGTTCCGACTGCGGTTCCGCTTCGAGCCATGCCCAGGCGTCGGCTTCCTCGTCGCTCTCGAAGCAGCGAATCTCGATCCGGAACATGGGATCCAGCGCTTCGATCATCGTCTGCATCCAGCGGGGCGCGCCGACCACCGCATAGCGATCCAGCGTCCGTATCATGTCGCGCTTCATCGCCCAGAAGTCATCGTCCATCAGGCCGGCCGGCGCGAGGCCGCGATAGCTTTTGACCCGCCCCAGCAACCGCTTGGGTCTGCCGATTTCGAGCCGGTCCTTGAAATGATCGACCACGGCGTCGAGCTCCTCCGCCGACACTTTCCCGTTCAACTCGAATCCCAGCACGTCGGGATTGTCGGTCTCGATGATCTTGAACGATGGGCGGTGCGGCGATTCTTCCCGGCCTTCGACCCAGGCCAGCGCCTGGTCGCGTTCGTCCATCGTGTAGGTTTCATAGGCGATGCCGGGCAGCAGGGCGCTTTCGATCCGCGTCGCCCAGCGGATCCATCGCGTGTCGCTGACGACCGCGACCCGCCCGAACCGGTCGAGCTTGCCGATCATCTGCCAGCCGCGCGCCATCTGCTGGCCGAAGCCTTCGGTATCGAATCCCTCATAATCGCCGATCTCGAAGAAGAGATGGGTCTTTTCGTTCGCCGCGATCGCGGCCTCGATCCGGTCGAACATCTCCTCCATTTCGGCCTTGGAAATATGGCCGCCCATTTTCGCGACGATCACATCGTCGGCGCTCGGCAGGAATTCCAGCATCTAAACCTCCTTTTCGCATCGTCGTCGAATATATCGGTCAAGGGTATCGCGGCGCCGCTGCCGGCGACTTGACCCAACGCAACTTCGAGCGTTTCAAAAGGGCGGAGTTGCGGGGCCGCTATGCTATGACCTGCACCGTCCAAGGGAAGCGATGCCGATGGCGAACATGCGTGCGATGCAACTCGATACACCCGGCCGGGCTCTCGGCATGGTCGAACGGCCGATGCCGATTCCGGAAGGTAGGGACCTGCTCATCGAGATCGGGGCCTGCGGCGTCTGCCGTACCGACCTGCACGTCGTCGACGGGGATATTCACGGCCATCTGCCGATCGTTCCCGGTCATGAGATAGTGGGACGGGTTGCCGCCCTCGGTCCGGAAGCGAAGGGTTTCGCACTGGGCGGCCGGATCGGCGTTCCCTGGCTCGGGCAGACGTGCGGCCGCTGCCGCTATTGCCGTTCGGACCAGGAAAATCTGTGCGACGACCCGGTCTTCACCGGATTCTCGCGCGACGGCGGATTTGCCAGCCATGTCGTCGCCGATGCTCGATTTTGCCTGCCGATTCCCGACGCCTTCGACGACGCCCATGCCGCGCCGCTGCTCTGTGCCGGACTGATCGGATACCGGTCGCTCGGCATGGCGGGCGACGGCACGGAAATCGGACTTTACGGATTCGGAGCCGCCGCACATATCGTGGCGCAGGTGGCGATCTGGCAGGGCCGGACCGTTTACGCCTTTACCCGGGAGGGGGATGAGGCGGGCCAGAAACTTGCCCGCGCATTGGGTTGCGCCTGGGCCGGAGCCTCGGGCAAAACGCCGCCGACGGAACTGGACGCCGCGATCATCTTCGCACCCGTCGGCGCTCTCGTTCCCACGGCACTGCGAGCGGTGCGCAAGGGCGGCCGCGTGGTCTGCGCGGGCATCCATATGAGCGACATTCCGGGCTTTCCCTATGTCGATCTCTGGGAGGAACGCTCGATCCGGTCGGTCGCCAACCTGACCCGCGAGGACGGCGCGGCCTTTCTCGATATCGCCGCCAGAATTCCGGTCCGGACCCATGTGACGGTGCTGCCGTTGGGCGACGCCAATACCGCGCTCGACCGGCTCCGCGCCGGCGAGGTGGACGGCGCTATCGTATTATGCCCGTGATGCGAGTTGGCCCCGCCGCCGGCGCCTAGACCTTGTCGGCGTAGATGAGCCTGCCGGGCCCGAGCCGATCGAGCACCTGCGCGATATCGGCCTGCGAAAAGGCGAAGCAGCCTTCGCTGCGGCCGAGCTTGCCCTGCTCCCTGACCACTTCCGGATTGGCATACCAGGCCGAATGGATGACGATCGCGCGCGCTTCGGCATTGCTGTTTTCCGGGTCGAGGCCCGCCAGCCGGCGCGACGGGCCATGGCTGCCCGAATAGGCCCGGCCGGTCAGATAGGCGCCCGAGGACGTCGCGGCGGACCCAGGCACGTTGGAGAAGTGCTGCAGCCAGCCGCTATGGGACGGATCGGATCCCCGGCCATGGGCTACCAACAGGCGCTCGGTGCGTCCGCTTGCAAGATCGATAATGGAAAAGCGCGGCAGGCGCGACGGCGCGTTGAAATCGGCGACGCCGATCACGTCACGATGGACGATCGCGTCCTGGTGGCGTTGCAGGGCGGCAAGTGCTCGCTGGACGAGATCTCCAGTCGGTGCTGCGGCCGTTGCCGGGGCGGTGGCGGCCGCCGGGATGCTCGCCGCGAGCGCGCCGCCCGCGGCGATAAACTGTCTGCGCGAAATTCTGACCATCGAAAACACTCACTCCAAACGACGATGAACCAAGGAATATCTTTGTCCCCCGCGCGCCTGCCTATAGGTAGAAGCCCGTATTTGCCGCATGAGCGGCTTGGCGGAGAAAGTTCCGATGAAAACGCTCATTTCCGCGCTGTTCGGGATATCGCTCGGCCTCGCTGCGCCCGCCCCGGCGCAGGATGAATCGACCGAAATCCCGCTCGCCGACATTCCGACCGAGACGACAGCGTTGCCGGATCATCCGTATCCGACCGCGCTACAGGACGCCTATGCTGCGGAAAGCGATCCCGCGCGACGCGCGACGATCGCCGCCAATATCGAACGCTGGCGGCGGATGCCCGCCTCGCTCGGGCCGCGCTATCTGATCGTCAATGCGGCCGCCTTCGAAGTCACTCTGTGGGAAGGCCGGCGCGAAATGGGCCGCTGGCGCGTGATCGTGGGTACGCCGCGCACGCCAACCCCGATTTTCCAGGCCGAAGTTTCGGGCGTGATCTTCAATCCCTGGTGGGAAATCCCGGCCAGTATCGCGGCCGAGGGCATCGCCTCGATGGTCCGCAACCGGCCGGCGGCAGCCCGGCAGCGCGGCTATGTCTACCAGGACGGCCGCTACCGGCAGAGGCCCGGCGCCGGCAACGCGCTCGGCCTGATGAAGCTGGTCATGCCCAATCCCTATAGCGTGTTCCTGCATGACACCTCGAACCGCACCTTGTTCGAGCGGGACGTCCGCGCGCTCAGCCATGGCTGTGTCCGCGTCGGCGACGCGATGGGTTTCGCAACGGAGCTGCTGGCGGCACGGCCGGGCTGGAACCGGGCGCGCACCGACGAAATCGTCGCTTCCGGCCAGACGATGCGGATCGACCTGCCCGAACCGATCCCCGTCTATATCGGCTATTTCACGGCCGAACCGGCCGAAGACGGCACGATCCGCTATTTCGCAGACATCTATAACCGCGACCGGCGATCGGCGCAGCTGAGCGCGGTCGAGGCGGACATGGAGGAAGCGGATTCGCGCTGTCGCGTCTGAAAGGTGAAGGGCCTGCGGTTTGACCGAATCTCGTTCCGCTGGGAATCCGATCCAGCCTTCCGCAGGCCCCCACCTGTTGAGTCATCGCCGAATGGCATCGCTCTGCTATGCTTGCGCACGGGAAGAACGGGATAGCCTTCGACTCGTCATCAGGCAGTTCTGATTATGGGATGGCGGCGGGCCGCGCGATTGACGCGGATCAAGTCCCGCGAAAATTTTTCCGGCCCCATCACCCAGCCGGCCAAAGCGCCCGGATATCGCGCGGCAGACCACTTTTGATGTCGTCTACCTCGCCCGGCGAAAGACGCGCATCCAGCAACGCGAACACCGCGCGGACCGCGGCCTCCGGATCGGCATTCGGATCGGTATCGAAGGCGGCTTCCACCGCATCGATGAACTCGGCCGCACGCTTGTAGTCGGTTTGCGGACTGGAGGGCCGCCAACCCTCGTAATAGATTCCGCGCACCAAGATCGGCAGCTGTGCGGCGACATGCACCGCCTCGTTGACCTGCAGGCGATCCCGCAGCACATGCAGGGCCGATCTCAACAACCGATACGCCCGCTTCTTGTCATCCCAGTCGAGCAGCTTCATCAGCTCGTCGAGCCAGATATTGGCGTCCTGAACCGCCTTGTCGAATATTCGCAAACCCAGCGCACTCATGGCTGATCTCCTCAGATTGTTGGGCCTTGCCGAAGCACGATTCAGCCATAGGCCGGACAGGCGCCGTCGGCCGGCCGGCCGACTTCGATCGCGGCCGGCGACGCCTCCAGCGCGTCTTCCTCGATGAAGATCGTCTTCCACTGGCCGCTTTCGCCCGGAAAATTGTCGAACATGGCGGCGACGAGATACGGCATGATTTCGTTCAACCGGCTGTTGATGCCGATGCTCTTCGTGCGGCCCTCGAACAGCGGCAATGATTGCGGTTCGCCGGCCGACCGAATGTCCATCCGCAGCTCGCGCACATATTGCGCGACGGTCGAAACCACCGGCGGCTCCCAGCAACGATAGCCGTACCACTGCGGATTGAAGGGCTCGCCGCTGCGGTAATAATAGCGATAGGAGCAGCGCGGCCAGGACGAGATGATCCGCGGCGCGCCCTCATGGATCGAATAGTCGATCTCGGCGATGAGCGAGGCATTTCCGGCGTCCGCGGCAGGCGTGTATCCCGCATTTGCGAGCCGTTCCTCCAGCATCGTGCGGTACCCCGCGAACTCGAGACTGGATTGCGCGCGTGGATCGGCGGCGACGACCGCCACCGTCTCGCCGGTGGGCGGTGGCAAGCGATGAAGACGGTACACGTCGCACGATACGCCCGGCGTGCAGGCCGACACGAACAGCGCGGCCATGACGGCGATGAAGGCGGCACGGAAGAACGGCAGAGAATGATTCATCATATGTCGATGATGCCGCCATTCGACCGACGTCGGATTGCGTTCGATCAAGTTACGGCGACGGGGCCGCGCCGCGGTGGAATTAGATCGCGCAATTGATTTTGCGCAATTCGCCGGGCCGCGAAAGCCGGCACTATGCAAACATGATGTTCAGTTCTGTTTTGCGTAATTTCGAGGGGGAGCGATGACGATGGGGATGATGAAGGCCGCTGTTTTCGTGGAGCCGGGCCGGATCGTGATCGACGACAAGCCGGTTCCCGATATCGGCCCGACCGAGGCCCTGATCAAAATCACGACAACGACGATTTGCGGCACGGATGTCCATATCCTGAAGGGCGAGTATCCGGTCGAGCCGGGCCTGACGGTGGGCCATGAACCCGTTGGCATCATCGCGGCGCTGGGTTCGGCCGTTAAAGGGTTTCGCGAAGGCGAACGGGTGATCGCGGGTGCGATCACGCCATGCGGCCAGTGTTTTTCCTGCCTTGACGGGCATCTCGCTCAATGCCGCGGCGAAGCCATCGGCGGCTGGCGGTTCGGCAATACGATCGACGGAGCGCAGGCGGAATATCTGCTCGTTCCCGATGCAGCCGCGAACCTGACGCTCGTCCCCGAGCATCTGAGCGACGAGCAGGTGCTGATGTGCCCCGACATCATGTCGACCGGCTTTGCCGGCGCCGAAAGCGGCGGGATCCGGATCGGCGATACGGTGGCCATCTTCGCCCAGGGGCCGATCGGCCTGTGCGCCACCGCCGGCGCGAAACTGTGCGGCGCGACGCGGATCATAACGGTGGAAACCGTGCCGGAACGAATCGCCATGTCCAAGGCGATGGGTGCGGATGTCGTCATCGATTTCAATACCGAAGACCCCGTCGACCGGATCATGGAGCTGACCCAGGAGCGCGGAGTCGATGTCGCGATCGAGGCATTGGGAAAGCAACAGACCTTCGAGGCCTGCCTGCGTGTCGCCAAGCCCGGCGGCACGGTATCGAGCCTCGGCGTCTATTCAGGGAAACTGTCGCTGCCCGTCGACGCATTCGCGGCCGGACTGGGGGATCACCATATCGTCACGACATTATGCCCGGGCGGCAAGGAGCGGATGCGGCGCCTGATCGAGGTCGTCGCCTCGGGCCGGATCGATCTCAAACCGCTGGTGACTCACCGGTTCGACCTGGAGGATATCGAAGCGGCCTACGACCTGTTCGCGCATCAGCGCGACGGCGTATTGAAAATCGCCGTTACGCCCTAATGCGAGGCGAGGCCCATTATGCGCCCGGGATCGACGACGCGGATGCAGTCATGCTTCTCGATCCGCACGGCGCCGATATCCTTCAGTTTCCGGAAGGAGCGGCAAACGGTTTCCGGGGTCAGCGCGAGATAGGCGGCGATATCGGTTTGCGGCATAGGCAACACCGTTTCGTCGCCATGACCGAGCCGTGCGCAGACATCGGCGAGAAATGAACACATGCGCGCAAGCGCACCTTGCCTGCCGAGCAGCAGGCTGCGCGTATAGCTGGCTTCCAGTTCGGAGCGAACGGTGCCGAACAGCGTGTCGTCGAGATTCTGCGTGCAGCGCAATTCTTCGGTCCAGCATTCGACGCCCTGGGTCGAATAGCGAACCTCGGTAACCGCTTCGGCGGTATACCGGCAACGTCCGCCGAGCGGCACTCCGATCACATCGCCGGGAAAGAAGAAGCCGGTGACCTGCCGCTCGCCTTCCGACGAAAAATTGACGCTGCGAACGACGCCCGCCTCGATCCGGAACAGCTGCCGCGCCTCGTCGCCTTCCCAGAACAGGGCCTGTCCGGGCGAGACATGAACGGCAAGGGTGCGGCGACAGGTAGGCTCCCGATGAAGTGGTATGACGTTTCCCGCGAATTCCGGTTCCATGGCGTCCTCCCGAGGGTCGAAATCGAACGAGTGCAATGTGCGGTTCGCCAACCGGGTCGGGGAGTCGGGGCTTATACCTATGGCGCGTCAGAATCCGCGTCTTGCAGTACGGACAAAGCGCTACGCCCCGTTATGGATGCCGAGCCGGATCGCCATTCGAACGATATCCGCAAGGTTTTTCGCCTCCATCTTCGTCATGACGCGCGCGCGATGGATTTCGACCGTCCGGGGGCTGCACCCCAGATTATAGGCGATGACCTTGTTGGGCTGGCCAGTGACCAACTCGCGGAAAACATCCATCTCCCGCGGGGTGAGCGTATCCATTCGGGCGGCGAGCTCGGCGCGCTCCGCCGATTGCGCGCGCGCCGCTCCGCGTTCCGAGACGGCCTTTTCCACCGCGTCCATCAGCCGGGTATCGAGGAACGGCTTTTCGAGGAAATCCGCCGCCCCTTTCTGGATCGCCGAAACCGCAAGATCAACGTCGCCATGTCCGGTCATCATGATGACCGGCAGGGCCGGATCGCGGCGCTGGAGCTGCTCGAGGATGTCCATGCCGTCATGCTTGGGCATCCGGATATCGAGCATGACGCAATCCGCTTCGCGCAGATCCGCATCGGCGAGGAATTTCTCGGCATCGTCATGCGTTTCGATCGCATAGCCGGCGAGCTTGAGACGGCTGCCGAGCGCATCGAGGATCGCGGGATCATCGTCGACGAGAATGACCGTTGCCATCCCTAGCCCTCGGTCGAAGCGGGAATGGCGAAACAGAGTCGGGCACCGTTGGCCGGGCGATCCTCCGCCCAGATCGTCCCGCCATGCGCCGTGACGATCGACCGGCAGATGGCGAGGCCTATGCCCAGCCCGTTGCTGTTGCCGCTCACGAACCGGTCGAAAAGATCGTCGCGCAATTTGGGATCGATGCCGGTGCCGGTATCCTCGACGCATATCTGGACGTGCGTATCGCGGTGCGGCTTGGCCGATATCCGGATAAGCGGCACCTCGGCATCGCTCAACGCTTCCACGGAATTGCGAAGGAGATTGTGGAGCACCTGCTGAATCTGCACCGGTTCGACGCGGACCGCCGGCAGGTCTTCGGGGATATCGAGCTCGACCGCGATCCGCTTCTTTTCGCTTTCCAGCAGCGAGAGATCGACGGCTTCGCGGATCAAAGGTTCGAGCGCGCAACGTGTCTTTTCGCCACCCGTAAAGCGGACGAACCGTCTGAGCGACCGGATGATATCGCCGGTGCGTTCGGTCTGCCGGTTCGCCTTTTCGATGAACTCCAGCGCGGATGCGATATCGGCGTCTTTCTCGGAAAGCTGATGGCTGGCCGCGCTCAGATACTGGTTGATCGCCGCCAGCGGCTGGTTGATCTCGTGCGCCAGCCCGGTCGCCAGTTCGCCCATCGATGCGACGCGCGCCATGTGCTGCATCGCCGTGCGCATCTCCTCTTCCCGCGCTTTTGCGCGTTCTTCCTCGGTCAGGTCGTGCAGCAACCCGACAAATAGCGGCTCTCCGCCGTCCCAAACCTCCGCAACCCTGATGAACACGGGAAAAAGCGATCCGTCCTTGTGTCGCGCTTCGACTTTGCGGCCGACGCCTATAATGTGCGGCTCGTGGGTTTCGACATAGCGCGCGATATAGGCGTCATGACGGTCGTGATGCGGCGAAGGCATCATCAGATTCACATTCTCGCCGATCAATTCGTCGCCCGAATAGCCGAACATCGTCGTTGCCGCGGCGCCGATCGACTGGATGATGCCGCGGCGGTCGATCGTCACGATCATGTCCGGCGACAGGGACAACAGCGCGTTCAACAACAGGTCCCGCCGGGCGAGCTCCGTATCCGGTTCTTTGGGCACATTCATGGCTGGCTCCCACGGGTTGGACATCGCATGTCGGGCGGATTCCATGCAAGCGCTCTGCGCGCCCGATTTGCCGGGATGACAGTCCGAGCGGTTGACGCCGATCAACTCGCGACTCGCCGTGTGCGACGAATATGGGCATTCCGGTCGGACTTGCGAAGCGTCGGTCCCGGAAGGCGCCGACTGTCGAATCCGATCGGCCCGGACCAATCAGAGGAGGCTTATCATGACCGACGGACCGCCCGTTCCCGGATTGCGAGGCCGCTATGGTCTCCAGCTCCATCCGTTTCGCAGGCTGCAGGATCAGGTCGACCGGCTGTTCGAGGATTTCGGCGGCCTGTCGATCGCGTCCGACGATCTTTCGATGAAACCGAAAATCGATCTCAAGGAGACCGAAGCCGGCTTCGAATTGACCGCCGAAATGCCGGGCGTGGCAAAGGACGATGTCGATCTTCGCGTGACCGAAGACAGTGTCACGCTCCGCGCCGAGAAGAAAAGCACGCGCGAGGAAAAGGAGGACGACTACCAGATGGTCGAGCGCCGCTTCGGCACCTTCCAGCGCGCCATGCGGTTGCCGACCCATGTCGATCCAGACGAGGTATCGGCCGAATTCAAGGACGGGGTGCTCAAGGTCATCCTGCCCAAGGCCGCGGACGCCGAGCCGGATTCGCGGAAGGTGGAAATCGGATAACGCGATCGGGTGCCGCCATACCCTTTGCGTGGCGGTAACCCCGATGGGTGACGGCAGCCGATCCCTGCGCATCAAGCGACCCGGATGCGCCCGGCTGCCGTCTCTTTTTCCGGCTTTCGAAAGTTGACGCGGATCAATAACTTCCCATGATCGGTCGGCCACTATGGCCGCATCCAACTGACCCGCGTAGATATCCGAATTGCCCGGCAAATTTGCCGCGCATGATTGGAACCAGGAGGCCCGATTGACCACCGCGACCGTCGACAAGCCGGAAGACGACACGACATTGCAGAAAGCCCGTTCGATCGTCGAAGCGGCGGGCAAGAATGAAAAGGCCAGGCCTTTCGTTCGCTGCTTCTTCGACGAACCCACCTTCACCGCCAGCTACGTCATCCACGATCCGACGACGATGAAGGCCGCCATCATCGACTCGGTGCTCGATTACGACGCACCGTCGGGCCGCACCTCGCACGCGTCCGCCGACGCGATCATCGCCTATGTGAAGGATCAGGATCTCGACGTCGAATGGCTGCTCGAAACCCACGCCCATGCCGATCACCTGTCCGCCGCTCCCTATCTGCAGGAAAAGCTGGGCGGGGCGATAGCGATCGGCCGCGAGATACTGACCGTCCAGAAAGTGTTCGGCGCGCTGTTCAACACCGGTCCCGGTTTCGCGCAGGATGGATCGCAGTTCGACAGGCTGTTCAACGATGGCGACCGCATCCAATTGGGTGAGATCCAGGGCGTCGTGATGCATGTTCCCGGTCATACGCCGGCCGACCTCGCCTATGTGATCGGCGATGCGGCCTTTATCGGCGACACGCTGTTCATGCCCGATTACGGCACGGCGCGGGCCGACTTCCCGGGCGGCGATGCGCATATACTCTACCGGTCAATCCGGCGGCTCCTCTCGTTGCCCGGCGAAACCCGGCTGTTTCTCTGCCACGATTACAAGGCGCCGGGCCGCGACGAATTCGCGTGGGAGACAACGGTGGCCGACGAACGCGACCATAATATCCACGTCCATAACGGCGTGTCGGAGGAAGAATTCGTCGCAATGCGCACGGCGCGGGACGCGACGCTCGCCATGCCGACGCTGATCCTGCCGTCGATCCAGGTGAATATGCGCGGCGGGCATTTCCCCGAGCCGGAGGATAATGGCACGCGCTACCTCAAGATTCCTCTGAACGCCGTCTGACGATGATCCCTGATTACGCCATGCCCGTCCAGGGCCTGATCGGCGGCCTGATGATCGGTCTGGCGGCCGCGGTCATGCTGCTCGGACTGGGGCGGATCGCCGGCGTCAGCGGACTGCTGGCCCGCATGATGCGGATTTCCGACAGCGGGCCGCCGCTGGTGTTGGCGGGGATGTTCGTCGTCGGTCTCCCGCTCGGCGCATTCATGGTGGCGCTGCTCTCCGGTCCGATCGAAACCCGGTTTCCGGAGTCCGCGGCCGTCCTGATCGTCGGCGGGCTCGTCGTTGGCTTCGGCACGCGCCTCGGCAGCGGCTGCACGAGCGGTCATGGCGTATGCGGCCTGTCCCGCCTCTCGAAACGCTCGGTCGTCGCAACTCTGTGTTTCATGGGCGCGGGGTTTGCAACGGTCGCTGCGATGAACGCACTGGGACTGGGCTGGTGATCCGCATGGCGATCCTGGCGCTCGGATCGGGCACGCTGTTCGGCGCCGGGCTGGCGATATCGGGCATGGCCGATCCGACCCGGGTGCGCGATTTTCTCGACCTGTTCGGCCGCTGGGACCCGACCCTCGCCTTCGTGATGGCCGGCGCCATCCTGCCGATGGCGATCGCCTGGCAGGTCCAGCGCCGTCTCGCCTCCCCGTTGGCATCCTCGGAGTTCAACATCCCCTCGACAACCGGAATCGACGGCAAGCTGGTCGGCGGATCGCTGCTGTTCGGGGTCGGATGGGGCGTTGCCGGTCTGTGCCCGGGGCCCGCCATTGCCGGGCTCGCTCTCAGGCCGTCCGAAGCGCTGATCTTCGTCGTGGCGATGATCGTCGGGATGATGATCCATCGCAGCCTGAGCCGCCCGGCGTCCGCCGAAACGCTGGTCACCGAGAAGGGGTGAAGCCATGGCCGCCAAAAATCTCTCGTCAGGTTCCGACAGTACGGCCAATCGCGCGTCGCAAAGGCATGAGATACTGATCGTCGGTGGCGGATCGGCCGGGATAGCGGTCGCCGCCTCCCTCCTGCAGCGCGATGGCGACCTCTCGATCACCATCGTCGAACCGCGCGAAACCCATTATTATCAGCCCGGTTGGACAATGGTGGGCGGCGGCATATTCGAACGCAGCCAGACGCACCGGCCGATGGCAAGCGTCATCCCGAAAGGCGTGCACTGGATCCGCGCCCGCGTCGCGCAATTCGCGCCGGACCGCGATACGATAATCCTCGAAGACGGAACGCAGCTGTCCTACGGCGTCCTGATCGTGGCGGCCGGCATCAAGCTCGACTGGGCGCAGATCGACGGCCTCCCGGACGCGCTCGGCAGGAACGGCGTCACCTCCAACTATACGTTCGAAACCGCGCCTTATACTTGGCAACTGGTGCAGTCGCTCGAGGAAGGCGTCGCGCTGTTCAGCCAGCCGCCGATGCCGATCAAATGCGCCGGCGCCCCGCAAAAGGTGATGTACCTGGCGTGCGACCATTGGCGGCACTGGGGCCGGCTGCCGAACATCGATGTCGCCTTTCACACCAGCACGCCCGCGCTGTTCGGCGTCGCCGACTATGTCCCCGCGCTGCAAAGCTATGTCGAGAAATACGGGATCGAGCTGCGACTGGAATCGCGCCTGATCGCCGTCGATGGCGCGGCCCAACGCGCGACCTTCGCCGAAGCCGGCGGCGAGGTGACGCGCGATTTCGACATGCTGCACATCACGCCGCCGCAGGTTGCGCCGGACTTTATCGCCGAAAGCCCGTTGGCGGCGGAGAACGGCTTCGTCGAGGTCGATGACGAAACGCTCCGCCATCGGCGCTACGGCAACGTCTTCGCGCTGGGCGATGTCTGCTCGGCGCCCAATGCCAAGACCGCCGCGGCCGTCCGCAAACAGGCGCCGATAGTCGCCTGGAACGTCCTTGCCATGCTGAGCGGCACCGGCCGCCACGCCGCCTATGACGGCTATGGCTCCTGCCCCCTGACCGTCGAGCGCGGCAAGATCGTGCTCGCCGAATTCGGCTATGGCGGCGAATTGCAGCCGACCTTCCCGCGCTGGCTGATCGACCCGACCCGACCTTCGCGACTGGCCTGGCATCTGAAGGCGTCGTTGCTGCCCTGGGTCTATTGGAACGGGATGCTGCGCGGGCACGAATGGCTGGCCGGACCGAAGATCGTGCCCGGAGCGATGGAGCCGCCCGAGACGGATTCCGCCCAAACCGAATCCGCGGCCGGTTGAGTCGGAATTCCGCCCGCCTGATGCGATTGTCCCGCTATTTTCCGATCCTCGACTGGGGCCGGCACTATACCGGCTCGACGCTGACCAGCGATCTGGTCGCGGCGATCATCGTCACCATAATGCTGATCCCGCAAAGCCTCGCCTATGCGATGCTCGCGGGGCTACCGCCGGTTGTGGGGCTTTACGCCTCCATCCTGCCGCTCCTCGCCTATGCGCTGTTCGGCACGAGCCGGACCTTGGCCGTCGGCCCGGTCGCCGTCGTTTCGCTGATGACCGCGGCGGCGGCCGGAACGGTCGCTGTGGCCGGATCGGCCGATTACATCGCCGCGGCGCTTATCCTCGCAACGCTTTCGGGGATCATCCTGCTGGCGATGGGCCTGATGCGGCTCGGTTTTCTGGCAAACCTGCTATCGCATCCGGTGGTATCGGGCTTCATCACCGCGAGCGGCATCATCATCGCGACCAGCCAGTTGAAACACATACTCGGCATCGAGGCGGGCGGGCACGCCATGCCCGAACTGCTCTCCGGGCTCTGGGCCAATATCGCCGATACCAACGGACCCACGTTGGCGATCGGTGTCGCATCGCTGCTCTTTCTCTTCTGGGTCAGAAAGAGCCTCAAGCCGCTACTGATCCGGATCGGGCTGGCGCCGCGCCCGGCCGATCTCCTCGCCAAGGCCGGGCCGGTCTTCGCGGTCATCGCCACCATCGTCGCCGTCCTTCTGCTCGGGCTCGAAGAGCGCGGTGTGAACACCGTCGGCGTTATCCCCTCCGGCCTGCCGCCGATCGGCGCACCGCTGTTCGACGCTGAACTCTGGCTGGCGCTCGCCATCCCGGCGCTGCTGATCAGCATCATCGGGTTCGTGGAATCGGTCTCGATCGCCCAGACCCTCGCCGCCAAGCGCCGGCAGCGCATTGCGCCCGATCAGGAGCTCGTCGGGCTCGGCGCCGCCAATATCGCGGCCGGCTTTTCGGGCGGCTATCCGGTAACCGGCGGATTCGCCCGCTCGGTCGTCAATTTCGATGCGGGTGCGGAAACGCCGGCAGCCGGCGCCTTCACGGCGATCGGCATTGCGGTGGCGGCATTGATGTTGACGCCGCTGCTCCAGGCGCTGCCCGTCGCGACGTTGGCGGCGACGATCATCGTCGCGGTGCTGAGTCTCGTCGATCTGAGAACGCCGCTCGTGACCTGGCGCTATTCCAAGGCCGATTTCGCGGCGATGGCGATCACCATCGCGGGAACGCTGCTGCTGGGCGTCGAGACCGGCGTGATCGCCGGGGTCGCGCTCAGCCTGGCGCTGTTCCTGTGGCGCTCGTCGCGACCGCATGCCGCGGTCATCGGCCGCGTTCCGAACACGGAGCATTTCCGCAATGTCGAGCGGCACAAGGTCATCACCCTCCCGCACGTGCTGATGATCCGGGTGGACGAAAGCCTCACCTATCTCAACGCGCGCTGGCTGGAAGAATATGTGCTCGAACAGGTGGCGGACCATCCCGAACTCAAGCACCTCGTGCTGATGTGCTCCGCGGTCAACGAGATCGACGCCTCCGCACTCGAAAGCCTGGAGGCGATCAACCACCGGCTGGCGGACGCGAATGTCGAGTTTCACCTGTCCGAGGTGAAAGGCCCCGTGATGGACCGGCTCGAGGCTTCCCCCTTTCTCGACGCACTGACCGGCGAGATATTCCTGTCGCAGAACCAGGCGTTCGCCGAACTGGCCAAGCGCACCGAGAGCGCCGACATCCGGAAACCCGAACTGGATCCCTACGGGCCGCGCGGTCTGATATAGGGGTCCGCGGGAGGGCGCGATGACACTCGAACACAGCCACGATCCGGCGGCGATCTCGGCACGCCTGGCCGATGGCTCGAAGCCCTCCTATGTCCGCGATTTCGTCTATGGCGGGATCGACGGGGCGATCACCACCTTCGCCATCGTCGCGGGGGTGGTGGGCGCCGCGCTATCGGCCAACGTCATCCTGATCCTCGGCCTCGCCAACCTGCTGGCGGACGGTTTCTCGATGGCAGCCAGCAATTATAGCGGAACCAAGACGGTCGTCGACAATGTCGAACGGGTCAGGGAGATCGAAGCCCGTCACGTCCGGATCGACCCCGACGGCGAGCGCGAGGAGGTCCGGCAGATCCTTGCGCAAAGCGGGCTCGCCGGATCGACGCTGGACCGGGCGGTCGAGGCGGTCACCGCCGATCGCCAGCGGTGGATCGATTTCATGGTCGCCGAGGAATATGGCTTGGGCGCTACCAATCCCTCCCCGCTGCGTGCCGGCATCGCGACCTTTTCGGCCTTCGCGATCTGCGGCGCTGTGCCCCTGCTGCCTTTTCTCGTCGCCATCGCCGATCCGCTCGCTGTCTCGATCGCCATGACGGGAACAGTCTTTGTCGCGATCGGCGCCGCGAAGAGCCGCTGGGCGCTCACCGCCTGGTGGCGCTCGGGTCTGGAAACGCTGTTCATCGGCGGAACCGCGGCGGGCCTCGCCTATCTCACCGGCTATCTGCTGCGCACGATCTGGGACATCAGCGTCTGAACCGGCGCTGCTCGGTACCGCCCGGCCAAACTCGCCAATATTTGACATATATCAAATCGATTGCCGCGCGCCCTCTATAGGGAGACGGAATGCACATACGCCTTTCTCTCGCCTGGCTGGTCGTTGCGGCACTATGCGGCCCGGCCTCTGTCGCGCGTGCCGCGGACGGCGACCGCGCCGAAGAACGCCCGTCGATCATCGATCCCTATGTCGATTTCCGATACCGGCTGGAGCTGGTCGACCAGGATGGCCTCCCGAATGACGCCACCGCCTCGACGTTGCGGATCCGGGCTGGCGCCCGCACCCGGGAATGGCACGGGCTGAGCGCCCATATCGAAGCCGAAGCGATAGTGCATCTCGGCGCCGACGACTTCAACGACACCGTCAACGGCCGGACGGCCTTTCCGGTCGTCGCCGATCCGGACGATCTGTTGCTCAACCAGGCCTATGTCCGCTGGCAGCTGCCCGACCGCGTCGATGCGCAGGCCGGCCGCCAGGCCATCAATCTCGATAACCAGCGCTGGATCGGTTCGGTCGGCTGGCGGCAGAACGACCAGACCTATGACGCCGTCCTGGCAACCGCGCATCCGTCTGCCGCGACCAGCCTGACTTATGGCTATGCATGGCGGGTCAACCGGATATTCGGTCCCGACTCCCCCATGGGCATCTGGCGGGACAACGACATCCACATGATTCGCGGCTCGGTCGACGTAACGAATTTCGGCACGATCAGCGCCTATGGCTATCTGCTCGATATCCCGGATGCGCCTGCGAACTCGTCGCGGACCTGGGGCCTGCGCCTGACGGGACAGCGGCCGGTCGGCGGGAACGTCAGGCTCACCTATGCCGCGGAATATGCGCGGCAGAGCGATCATGCCGGATACCCGCGCGACTTCTCGCTCTCCTATCTTCTCCTCCAGCCGGGCGTAACGGTCGGGCCGGTCGCGTTTCAGCTGGGCTATGAACGGCTGGCCGGCAACGGCGTGGACGCCCTGCAGACCCCGCTGGCAACGCTCCACGCGTTCAACGGCTGGTCCGACAAATTTCTGCGGACTCCGCCGGACGGCCTGCGCGATCTCTATGCGGACGCCACCATCCGGCCGTTTCGATCGGGATTCCTGGAGAATGCAGCCTTCCGGATCGTCTATCACGATTTCCGGTCGACCCGCGGGGACATCCATTACGGCCGCGAGTGGAATGCGCAATTTTCGATCCCGCTGCGTCCGGGCTGGTCGTTGGCGCTCAAATATGCGGACTATGACGCGGACCGCTTCGCGACCGACACCCGCAAATTCTGGCTGACCACGCAGATAGGATTTTGACCGGTCCCGCCCCGATGACGGCCGGAGACCGGCGCCGGGCCTATGCCGGCCCCGCCTTTCTGAGCCATGGTTTCCGTCCTTTCTTCTTTCTCGGCGCCTGTTGGGCGGCGATCGCGATCCCGCTCTGGCTGGCGGCCTTCACCCATGGCTATGGGATCGGCGGCGATGCGATGCGCTGGCATGCGCACGAAATGCTGTTCGGCTATCTGGCGGCGATCGTCGCCGGGTTCCTGATGACCGCGATCCCGAACTGGACGGGCCGATTGCCGGTGATGGGGCTGCCGCTCTTCCTGTTCGTGCTGGTCTGGCTCGCCGGACGCATTGCCATGGTCGTCGGGAACGGCGTTCCCGCTTCCGCGATCGACAGCGCCTTCCTGATCCTCCTCGCCGGGTTCGCATGGCGCGAGGTGCTGCGCGGCAAGAATTGGCGCAACCTTCCGGTCTGCATTTTCGTCAGCCTGTTCGCGCTGGGAAACGTCCTGTTTCATCTTGAAAGCCATGCGGCGCTTCCGGCCAATATCGGCCAGCGCCTGGGGCTGTCGGTCGCCGTCATGCTGATGACGCTGATCGGCGGGCGGATCATTCCGTCCTTCACGATCAACTGGATGAAGAAGCAGGGAACGCGCCCCCTTCCCGCCCCGTTCGGACCATTCGACAAGATCGCTCTGGCGCTCACGGGTTTGACGCTGATCGGCTGGATCGCGGCGCCGGACCAGGTGCTGGTCGGCTATGCGTTCATCGTTGTCGGCGCGCTCCATCTCGCCCGGCTGGCGCGCTGGCGCGGCTGGCGGACATTGGGCGAACCCTTGGTCGCCATACTGCACCTGGCCTATGCATGGCTGGTCGCCGCCTTCTTCACGTTGGGCGTCGCAATCGTGCGGCCGGACCTGATTACGCCGTCGCTGGCCTTGCACGTGCTGACGGCGGGGGCGATCGGGCAGCTGACCATGGCGGTGATGACACGCGCCAGCCTCGGCCACTGCGGCCGTCCGCTGGAGGCAGGCGCGGGCACGACGACCATCTACGCGCTGATCTTTCTCGGCGCGGCCGTGCGCGTCGCGGGGCCGTTCACCGCGGTCGATTATGCGCTATTGATGTCAGCGAGCGGACTGCTGTGGATATCGGGCTTCCTGCTGTTCGCGATCCTCTACGGCCCGATGCTCTTCACGCCGCGCCGTTCGTAAATCTCTTCCACCGCATCGATCAGCGGCGTCGGCTTGGCGAATTCGGCAAGCAGCGCCCGATCGTCGATATGGATATTCCCGCCCCGCACCCGGACGCCGTGCGCGGACAAGGCGCCAAAGGCCCGGGAGAGATTCTCGGGCGTCATGCCGAGCAAGGCGGCAATCGTTCCCTTGCCGGCCGGCAGTTTGAAATGGGTGGGATCGCCGCGCGCCTGGGACTGGCGAAGCAGGTAGTTGGCCAGCCGTTCGGCCGCCAGACGCAGCTTGATCTCCTTGTGCTGCTTGACGAGCTGGCGATAGGCCTTGGAGAGTTCGGCCGCCACGGCCGCGGCGAACGCCCTGTCCTCGGCGAAGCATCGCCGGATATGCTCGTTGGGTATCATCATGATCCGCGACGGCAGAAAGGTCCGCGCCGACATCAGGAAGACGGCGTCGTTCAGCACAGCCGCCAGGATGAAGGCCGATGTCGGCTCGATCACCGCCATCGTCGTTTCGCGGCCATTGTGACCGGCATAGAGCTCCACCGCGCCCTCGACGAGGACATAGAGGAAATCGGCCGGATCGCCCTCGCGGATCAGATCGACCTGGGGCGGAAAGGTCTGGAGCAACGCCGCTTCGACCAGCTCGTCGAATCGCTGATCGTCCATGTCGGCGAACAGCGGCAGGTTGCGCACGATCGGTATGTCTTCGGGGCGCATGCGCGTCTCTTCCTTCCGCCGCCGGAAACTGTACCGACCAGCGCTTGATAAATATCAAGGACCCACTTGTCGATAGAGCGACATCCTGCCGAACTATGTCAAATAAGCGCTCAATAAATGTATGATTTTCATCGGCAAATCCGACATTTGATATAAATCAAAACGCTTCGCGATCCGCTTCCGCAGACAGAAGCGACGGAGAATCCTTTGCGATTCACATGGGGTGAGGGGAGCGGACAATGCACGATGTTGCCGAGATAAGGCCGGGCCAGCAGCACAAGGCGCTGGGCATGAGCACGGCGGCCTTCACCATCTGCTTCGCCGTATGGACGATCTTCTCGATCATCGGGATCCAGATCAAGGCCGATCTCGGTCTGAGCGATACGCAATTCGGCCTGCTGGTCGGCACGCCGATCCTCACCGGGTCGCTGTCGCGAATATTCCTCGGCATCTGGACCGATCAATATGGCGGGCGGCTGGTCTACACGCTCACGATGCTGAGCGCGGCGGCCGCAACCTTCCTGCTGTCGCTCGCGACCAGCTATCCCGTCATGCTACTGGCCGCGCTGGGCGTCGGCCTGGCCGGCGGCAGCTTCGCGGTCGGCATCGCCTATGTTTCCAAATTCTACCCGACCGAGAAGCAGGGCACCGCGCTCGGCATCTTCGGCGCGGGCAATGTCGGCGCCGCGGTCACCAAGCTGCTTGCGCCGATGGTGCTCGTCGCCTTTGGATGGACGGCGGTCGCGCAGGTCTGGGCGGTGGTTCTCGCGGCCACCGCGATCATTTTCTGGCTGACCACCGAAGACGATCCCGAGCACCGCGCCCGCAAGACCAGCGGCGAGAAACCGCGCTCGATGCTGATGCAGCTCGAACCGCTCAAGAACCAGCAGGTCTGGCGTTTCGCGCTCTATTATTTCTTCGTCTTCGGCGCGTTCGTGGCTCTGGCGCTCTGGCTGCCGCACTATCTGATCGACGTCTACGGCCTCGACATCAAGACGGCGGGGCTGTTGGCCGCCGCCTATTCGATCCCCGCCAGCCTGTTCCGCGCCTATGGCGGCTATCTGTCCGACAAATATGGCGCCCGCCGAGTGATGTATGCGACGTTCGGCGTTTCGTTGCTCTGCCTGTTCATGCTGTCCTATCCAGAAACCGACTATGTCATCCACGGGATCCGGGGGCCGATTGAATTCTCCACCTCGATGGGTCTGATTCCCTTCGTCGTTACCATCTTCATACTCGGTTTCTTCATGTCGCTCGGCAAGGCGGCGGTCTACAAGCATATTCCGGTCTACTATCCCGGTCATGTCGGCGCCGTGGGAGGTCTTGTCGGCATGATCGGGGGCTTGGGCGGCTTCCTGCTGCCGATCGCGTTCGGCGCGATGAACGACCTGACCGGCATCTGGACAAGCTGCTTCATGCTGCTCTTCGCGCTGGTCGGCGTCGCGCTGCTCTGGATGCATGCCGCCGTCCGGCAGATGGAACAGAGAGCGATGGGCAAGGAACTGTCCGAACTGCCCGAATTCCCGGAAATGCAGGAGCTCCACGAACCCGAAACCCATCCCGAGCAACGGTCGCCGACGCTGACCGACTGGCGGCCGGAGGACGAGGAATTCTGGGCCGACACCGGCGCCAAGATCGCCCAGCGCAACCTGTGGATCTCGATTCCCTGCCTGCTGCTCGCCTTCTCGGTCTGGATGGTCTGGTCGGTCGTCGTCGCCAAACTGCCGGCGATCGGGTTCGCCTATTCGACCGACGAGCTGTTCTGGCTCGCGGCGCTGCCCGGCCTGTCCGGTGCGACCCTGCGGATATTCTACAGCTTCATGGTACCGATCTTCGGCGGGCGGCTCTGGACCACGCTGTCGACCCTGTCGCTGGCGATCCCGGCGTTCGGCATAGGCTATGCGGTGCAGGATCCCGATACGCCCTATTTCATCTTCCTGACGCTCGCTCTGCTCTGCGGCCTGGGCGGCGGCAATTTCGCTTCGTCGATGGCCAATATCAGCTTCTTCTTCCCCAAGCGGCAGAAGGGCAACGCGCTCGCGCTCAACGCCGGCCTCGGCAACGCCGGGGTCTCGGTCATGCAGTTCGTCGTGCCGATCGTCATCACGATGGGTGTGTTCGGTGCGATCGGCGGCGACCCGCAACCGGTTGCCGGCGGCGATCCGCTCTGGATTCAGAATGCCGGCTTCATCTGGATACCGTTCATCCTCGTCAGCGCGGCGCTCGCCTGGTTCGGGATGAACGACATCGCGTCGGCCAAGGCGAGCTTTTCCGAACAGGCCGTCATCTTCCAGCGCAAGCACAACTGGATCATGTGCTTCCTCTACACCGGCACTTTCGGTTCGTTCATCGGCTATTCGGCCGGCTTCCCGCTGCTTGCGAACATCGCCTTTCCCGATGCCAACTCGCTCCAATATGTGTTCCTCGGTCCGCTGATCGGCGCCGTATCCCGTGCGGCAACGGGCTGGGTCTCGGACAAATGGGGCGGCGCGCGGGTCACCTTCTGGGTGTTCCTCGTCATGATCCTGGCGGTCGCGGGCGTCCTCTATTTCCTCGGGATCAAGGATCAGCCGGGCGCCTTCTGGGGCTTCTTCGCGATGTTCATGCTGCTGTTCTTCGCCACAGGCGTCGGCAACGCATCGACCTTCCAGATGATCCCGATCATCATGCGCAAGGAAATCGGCCGGCTGATGCCGGGCCTTCCGGCAAACGACCAGCTGCGCAACGCCGAGAAGGAATCGGCCGCGATCATCGGCTTTACGTCTGCAATCGCGGCTTATGGCGCCTTCTTCATCCCCAAATCCTACGGCAGCGCGATCGCGATGACCGGCCGGCCGGATGCGGCGCTCTGGGGCTTCCTGCTCTTCTACTTGGCCTGTGCCGCGGTCACCTGGTTCGTCTATTCGCGGCGCGGCGGCCTGCTGCACGACATCGAACGTGGCCGGGAAACGCCCATCCAGCCCCAGCTTGAACCCCAGCCCGCCGAATAAGGACAAGACGCCATGAGCCATCTCCTCGATCGCCTCAACTTCTTCAGCGAGAAGCGGGAATTTTCCGACGGTCACGGCGTCACGACGCGCGAGGATCGCCGCTGGGAGGACGGCTATCGCAAGCGGTGGCAGCACGACAAGATCGTGCGCTCGACCCATGGCGTGAACTGCACGGGGTCGTGCTCCTGGAAAGTCTACGTCAAGGGCGGGATCGTCACCTGGGAAACCCAGCAGACCGACTATCCGCGCACCCGGCCCGACCTTCCCAATCACGAGCCGCGCGGCTGCTCGCGCGGCGCGAGTTACAGCTGGTACATCTATTCGGGCAACCGGCTCAAATATCCGCTCGTGCGCTCCCGCCTCGTCAAGCTGTGGCGCGAGGCGCGCAGGACGATGGCGCCGGTCGCGGCCTGGGCGTCGATCGTCCAGGACAAGGCGAAGCG
Source organism: Parasphingopyxis sp. (assembly GCF_052168275.1). GTDB lineage: Bacteria > Pseudomonadota > Alphaproteobacteria > Sphingomonadales > Sphingomonadaceae > Parasphingopyxis. The sequence goes on from NZ_JBQLZM010000003.1 coordinate 46,927, forward strand.
CGACTCCTACACCAAGATCCGCGGCCATGGCGGCTTCGTCCGCGCGGACTGGGACGAGGTGACCGAGATCGTCGCCGCCGCCAACGCCTATACCGCGCGCGAACATGGGCCCGACCGGGTCATCGGCTTTTCCCCGATCCCGGCCATGTCGATGGTCTCCTATGCCGCGGGCTCACGCTATCTGTCGCTGCTCGGCGGCACCTGCATGTCCTTCTACGACTGGTATTGCGACCTGCCCCCGGCCTCGCCGATGACCTGGGGCGAGCAGACCGACGTTCCCGAAAGCGCCGACTGGTACAATGCCGGCTTCCTGATGCTCTGGGGCTCCAACGTTCCGCAGACCCGCACCCCGGACGCCCATTTCTACACCGAGGCGCGCTACAAGGGCACCAAGTCCGTGGTCGTCTCCCCCGACTATTCCGAAGCCGCCAAATTCTCCGATATCTGGCTGCACCCCAAACAGGGCACCGACGCCGCGCTCGCCATGGCGATGGGCCATGTCATCCTGCGCGAATATCATCTCGACCGGCAGGCGGAATATTTCGAGGACTATGCCCGGCGCTACACCGACATGCCGATGCTCGTCCGGCTCGTCGAAAAGGACGGCCGCTTCGTTCCCGAACGGCTGCTGCGCGCCAGCGAGTTCGAGGATGGTCTCGGCGAAGAGAATAACGCCGAATGGAAAACCGTCGCGATCGACGAGAAGACCGGCGATATCGTCGCGCCCAACGGCTCGGTCGGCTTCCGCTGGGGCGAGAAGGGCAAGTGGAACCTCGAGGAAAAGGAAAGCGGCGGGGCGGATACCAAACTGCGCCTGACCAATATCCTCGACGGCGACTATGACGACGTGCTCGACGTCGCCTTCCCCTATTTCGGCAATCGCGACCATGACTATTTCAAGGGCACCGACCATCCCGATACGCTGATGCGGCGGATCCCGGTGATGAAGCTCAAGCTGGCCGAGGGCGATGCCTATGTCGCCACCGTCTACGACCTGTTCATGGCCAATTACGGTCTCGACCGGGGGTTGGGCGGCGAGAATCTCGCGACGAGTTTCGAGGATAACGAGCCCTATACCCCGGCCTGGGCCGAACAGATCACCGGCGTGCCGGCCGACCATATCATCACCGTCGCGCGCGAATTCGCGAGCAACGCCGAAAAGACGAACGGCAAGTCGATGGTGATCCTCGGGGCGGGCCTCAACCACTGGTATCACATGGACATGAATTACAGGGGGATCATCAACCTCCTGATCATGTGCGGCTGCGTGGGCCAGTCGGGCGGCGGCTGGTCGCACTATGTCGGCCAGGAGAAGCTGCGCCCCCAGACCGGCTGGCTGCCGCTCGCCTTCGGCCTCGACTGGGGCCGGCCGCCGCGCCAGATGAACTCGACCAGCTTCTTCTACGCCCATTCGGACCAGTGGCGCTACGAGACGCTGGGCCTCGACGAGATACTGTCGCCGACCGCGCCGGACGGCGATTGGGGCGGATCGCTGATCGACTACAATGCGCGGGCCGAGCGGATGGGCTGGCTGCCGTCCGCGCCGCAGCTCAAGACCAACCCGCTCGACATCGCGGAGGCGGCGCGCATGGTGGGGAAGAAACCCGAAGACTATGTCGTCGATGCGCTGAAATCGGGCGATCTCGAACTTAGCTGCCACGATCCCGACGACCCCGCCAACTGGCCGCGCAACCTGTTCGTCTGGCGCTCGAATCTGCTCGGTTCCTCGGGCAAGGGCCATGAATATCTGCTCAAGCACCTGCTCGGCACGAGCCATGGCGTACAGGGCAAGGATCTGGGCGAGATGGGCCATACCAAGCCCCAGGACGTCGCCTGGCACGAAGAGGCGCCCGAGGGGAAACTGGACCTCCTAGTGACGCTCGATTTCCGCATGTCGACGACCTGCGTCTATTCGGACATCGTGCTGCCGACCGCGACCTGGTACGAGAAGAACGACCTCAACACATCGGACATGCACCCCTTCATCCATCCGCTTTCGGCGGCGGTCGATCCCGTCTGGGAATCGAAATCGGACTGGGAAATCTACAAGGCGATCGCGAAGAAATTCTCCGAGGTCGCGCCGGAGGTTCTCGGCGAGGAAGAGGATGTCGTGCTGACGCCGATCCTCCACGACACGCCGGGCGAGATCGCCCAGCCGATGGACGTCGCCGATTGGACCAAGGGCCAAGCGGACCCCGTTCCCGGCAAGACCATGCCGAACATCACAGTAGTGAAGCGCGATTATCCCAATCTCTACAAACGCTTCACGGCGCTGGGACCGCTGATGGACACGCTCGGCAATGGCGGCAAGGGGATCGGCTGGAACACGCAGAATGAGGTCGAGCATCTCAAGGCGCTGAACGGCACCGTGACCGAAGAAGGCCCGACCCAGGGCATGGCGCGGATCGAGAGCGATATCGACGCCACCGAAGTCATCCTGATGCTCGCGCCCGAGACCAATGGCGAGGTCGCGGTCAAGGCATGGGAGGCGCTCGAGAAATTCACCGGCCGCGACCATGCGCATCTGGCGCTGCCCAAGGAGGACGAGAAGATCCGCTTCCGCGACGTCGTCGCGCAGCCGCGCAAGATCATCTCTTCGCCGACCTGGTCCGGGCTCGAAAGCGAGAAGGTCTGCTACAATGCAGGCTATACCAACGTCCACGAGCTGATCCCCTGGCGCACGCTCACCGGGCGGCAGCAGCTCTATCAGGATCATCTCTGGATGCGCGCCTTCGGCGAGGGTTTCTGCGTCTATCGGCCGCCGATCGACACCAAGGCGGTCAAGCCGATGCTCGACCGGGCCGAGGGACAGGACCATGTCGTCCTGAACTTCATCACTCCACACCAGAAATGGGGCATCCATTCGACCTATACCGACAATCTGCTGATGCTGACGCTGTCGCGCGGCGGCCCGATCGTCTGGCTGTCCGAAACCGACGCGGCCAAGGCCGGGATCGTCGACAATGACTGGGTCGAGGCGTTCAACGCGAACGGCGCGCTCGTCGCCCGGGCCGTCGTCTCGCAGCGCATGAAGGAGGGCACACTCTTCATGTATCACGCGCAGGAGAAGATCGTGAATGTCCCGGGATCGCAGATCACCGGCAATCGCGGCGGCATCCACAACAGCGTGACCCGCGCGGTGCTCAAGCCGACCCACATGATCGGCGGCTATGCGCAGCAGAGCTACGGCTTCAACTATTACGGCACGGTCGGATCGAACCGCGACGAGTTCGTGATCGTCCGCAAGATGAACAAGGTCGACTGGCTCGACGGACCTGAAAACAGGCTGTCCCCGGACATGGAGGCAGCAGAATGAAAATCCGCGCCCAAATCGGCAAGGTACTCAACCTCGACAAGTGCATCGGCTGCCACACCTGTTCGGTGACCTGCAAGAATGTATGGACCAGCCGCGAGGGCATGGAATATGCCTGGTTCAACAATGTCGAGACCAAGCCCGGCATCGGCTATCCGAAGGACTGGGAAAACCAGACGCGCTGGAACGGCGGCTGGGAACGGGTGCGCAAAGGCCGGCTGCGGCCGCGCATGGGCGGCAAGTGGCGGGTGCTCGCCAAGATCTTCGCCAATCCCGACCTTCCCGAGATCGACGATTATTACGAGCCCTTCACCTTCGATTACGAGCATCTGCAAAACGCGCCGGAGATGAAGGCGATGCCGACCGCGCGGCCGCGTTCGCTGATCTCGGGCGAGCGGATGGAGAAGATCGAATGGGGCCCGAACTGGGAGGAAATCCTCGGTGGCGAATTCTCGAAGCGCTCCGAGGATTACAATTTCGAGGGCATCCAGAAGGAGATTTACGGCGAGTTCGAAAACACGTTCATGATGTACCTGCCGCGGCTCTGCGAGCATTGCCTCAACCCGACCTGCGTCGCCGCCTGCCCATCGGGCGCGATCTACAAGCGAGAGGAAGACGGCATCGTCCTGATCGACCAGGAGAAATGCCGCGGCTGGCGGATGTGCGTCTCGGGCTGCCCGTACAAGAAGATCTATTATAACTGGAACACCGGCAAGTCGGAGAAATGCATCTTCTGCTATCCGCGGATCGAAGCCGGCCAGCCGACCGTCTGTTCGGAAACCTGTGTCGGCCGCATCCGCTATCTCGGCGTGATGCTCTACGATGCGGACCGTATCGAGGAAGCGGCGTCGGCGGAGGATGTGGAAGACCTGTATCAGGCGCAGCTCGATATCTTCCTCGATCCCAACGATCCGGCAGTGATCGAACAGGCCCGCAGGGACGGCGTTCCCGAGGCCTGGCTCGATGCGGCGAAAGCCTCGCCCGTCTGGAAGATGGCGATGGAGTGGAAGGTCGCCTTCCCGCTCCATCCCGAATATCGGACCTTGCCGATGGTCTGGTATGTCCCGCCATTGTCGCCGATCAGCGCGGCGGCCAATGCCGGTCAGATCGCGGTCAATGATGACATGCCCGACGTGCGCTCGCTGCGCATCCCGCTCGGATATCTGGCCAACCTGCTGACGGCGGGCAAGGAAGAGCCGGTCGCGCTCTGCCTCGAACGGATGCTGGCGATGCGCAGCTATATGCGTGCGAAGACGATCGATGGCGTGATCGCCACGGACGTCGCCCAGAAGGTCGGCCTCACCGCGCAGCAGATCGAGGACATGTACCATGTCATGGCGATCGCCAATTACGAGGATCGCTTCGTCATCCCGACCACCCACCGCGAAGAGGTGGAAGACGCCTATGACGTGCGCGGCTCATGCGGTTTCTCGTTCGGCAATGGCTGCTCGGGCGGCGCGTCCGAACCCAATCTGTTCGGCACGCCGAAGAAGAAGCGCATCCAGACCCCTTCGGAGATGTTCTGATGACGATAAAGAGCTTCAAGGTCCTCTCGCTGCTGCTCGCCTATCCGACCGTGGAGATCCAGGCGGCATCCTGCGAATTTCACGATATCCTCGCCGGTGAGGGCCTTGTGCCCGCCGACTGCCTGCCGCCGCTGCGCGCGCTGATCGAGGAATACCGGACGCGCGAGCTGCTCGATCTGCAGGAGCGCTATGTGCTGCTGTTCGACCGCACCCGCTCGCTCTCGCTCCACCTGTTCGAACATGTCCATGGCGAGAGCCGGGACCGCGGCCAGGCGATGGTCGATCTCAAGGCGATGTATGAAGAGCGCGGGCTCGCGATCGAGAGCAAGGAACTGCCCGATTTCATCCCGCTGTTCCTCGAATTCCTGTCGACCTTGCCCAAGACCGAGGCGCTCGACCTGCTCGGCCAGCCGGCGCATGTCATCGCGGCGCTCGGCGAGCGGCTGGCGAAACGCGAAAGCAGTTATGCCGCCGCAATGCTGGCGCTCGCCGCGATGGCCGAAGCCGACCCGAAAGCGACCGAAGCTCTGCTCGACGAGGCCGACGACGATCCGAACGACCTGGAAGCCATCGATGCGGCCTGGGAAGCCGAACAGGTTACCTTCGGCCCGGGTTCGCCGGATGACGGCTGCCCCAGGGTCGCCGGCATGCTGGACCGGCTGGCTGCAGAAGTTCCACCACCCGACACGGCCGGCAAGGCCCTTGATGGGAGCGCGCGCAATGGCTGAATTTCTCAACAGCCTGGTCTTCGGCATCTATCCCTATATCGCGCTCTCGGTGCTCGCGATCGGATCGATCGTGCGGTACGACCGCGAACCCTATAGCTGGCGCTCGGGATCGAGCCAGCTCCTCAGGCGCCGCCAGCTGATGGTCGGTTCGGTGCTGTTCCATCTCGGCGTGCTGGTCGTCTTCATCGGCCATCTGGTCGGACTGCTGACGCCGATCGAATTCTTCGACTGGATGGGCATCAGCCATCCGTTCAAACAGGTCATGGCGATCGGGGTCGGCGGCGTCGCGGGCGCGATTTCGCTGATCGGCGCGACGATGCTCGTCCATCGCCGGCTGTTCGATGCCCGCATCCGCCGCAATTCGAGCTTTGCCGATACCGCGGTGATCCTGCTGCTCTGGGTTCAGCTCGTACTCGGCCTGTCGACGATCCTGATATCGCTCGAGCATCTCGACGGCGCGGAGATGGTCCGTTTCATGGCCTGGGCACAGGGCATCTTCGTCTTCGACCCGGCGGCCGCGACCTACATTCTCGATGCGCACTGGATCTTCAAACTGCACATCTTCCTGGGCCTGACGATCTTCCTGCTCTTCCCCTTCACCCGGCTCGTCCACATGCTCTCGGCGCCGGTCCGCTATCTCTGGCGGCCGGGCTACCAGATCGTGCGCAGCAAGCGGTCGACGGCATGAGCGACGTCCGACCCAGCGACGCGCCGACGGTAAACGGCCGGGAAATATCCCCCGAGGCGATCGCCGCGGAGGCGCAGAACCATCCGGCGGGCGATCCCGACAAAGCCTGGTCGGCGGCCGCCGAAGCGCTGGCAATCAAGACGCTGCTGCTGGCCGAAGCCGACCGGCTCGACATCGCCCCGCCATCGCTCAAGGACGACAAGGGCCGCGATCTCGCGCCCGACGATGCGCGGATCGAAGCGCTGCTCGAGCGCGAGGTGAAAACGCCCGATGCCGATGAAGAAACCTGCCGGCGCTTTTACGACCGCCACACGGATCGTTTCACGAGCCCCGATCTGGTAGAGGCGTCGCACATTCTCTTCGCCGCGCGCCGGGACGATGAAACCGCCTATGCAAAGGCCGTCGCCGACGCCCAGGCGACGATCGCCGAGCTGGCGGACCATCCGGAACGTTTCGCGGCGCTGGCCGAGGCGCGATCGGCCTGTCCGTCGGCCGGCCAGGGCGGAAATCTCGGCCAGCTCGGTCCCGGCCAGACCGTCGACGAGTTCGATACCTTCCTGTTCAATCTCGACGAAGGGCAGCTATGCCCGGTGCCGGTCAAGACGCGCTACGGCGCGCATGTCCTGAAAGTCGGACGCAGGATCGCCGGCCGGACGCTGCCGTTCGACATGGCGCATGCGAAAATCGCCGACTATCTCGAAGAAGCAAGCTGGCGCCGCGCCGTCGCCCAATATATCGGTATTCTGGTCGGGCGCGCCGACCTGCAGGGAACCAGCCTCGAAGGGCATGAAAACCCGTTGGTTCAATAAGGACCGTCGCGCCCGCGGTCATCGGATGCACCGTTTCCAGGGGATGTAAAATTGGGCCAGGACATCGCACGATCGCGTTTCGACGAAAGCGACCATGCAGAGTTTCGGGCGCGGCTCCGGGACGAGACGAAAACGCTCAAACGCTGGTTCGAAGAGAAACGGTTCGAGCAATCCGACATTTTCAAAACCGGCCTCGAACTGGAAGCCTGGCTCGTCGACGAGAACTTCCTTCCCACCCCGAGCAGCGACGAATTCATCGCCACCGCGAACGATCCGCATGTCGTCCACGAACTTTCCAAGTTCAATTTCGAACTCAACGCCGATCCCCATGACCTGAAAGGCCGATGCTTCGCCACGATGCGGGGCGATCTCGACAATCTGTGGCAGCGCTGCACGCATGCGGCGGAGACCCTCCGGCAGCGGCCATTGGCGATCGGTATCCTGCCGACCGTGCGCGACGAGATGCTCCAGCCAGCCTGGATGTCCGACCTCAACCGGTACAAGGCGCTCAACGACGAGCTGTTCCGCGCCCGCCAGTCCGAGCCCTTTCATATCGAGATAAGCGGGCAGGACGAACTCGATTACCGCTGCGATCACATCATGCTGGAAGCCGCCTGCACATCGCTCCAGGCGCATCTCCAGATCAACCAGGACGATGCGGTCCGCTTCTACAACGCATCGCTCGTCGCCGCCGCTCCGCTGATCGCGGCGACGGCGAATTCGCCGTTCCTCTATGGCAAGTCGCTGTGGGCCGAGACCCGAATCCCGGCTTTCGAGCAGGCGACGAAAGTGCACGGCTTTCACGACCTCCATGGCCGGCAGGTCCTGCGCGTCACATTGGGCATGGGCTATCTGCGGCACTCGTTTCTCGAGCTTTTTCTCGAGAATCTGAGCTATCCGACCCTGCTTCCGATCGTCAGCAAGGATGGCGATCGCTTTCGCAACTTGCGGCTCCAAAACGGCACCATCTGGCGCTGGGTGCGGCCGATCATCGGGTTCGACGAGGCCGGCACGCCGCACCTGCGGATCGAGCACCGGGTCATGCCCTCGGGACCCACGATCGCGGACACGATCGCCAATCTGATGCTGTGCTTCGGCCTGATGCTGGATCTTGGCCGCGCGGAAACGCCACCGGAAACCGAAACCGGGTTCGAGGATTGCCGCGCGAATTTCTACGCCTGCGCAAGGGACGGGCTGAATGCGCGGATATGCTGGGCCGGACAGAGCCATGACGTCCGGACCCTGCTGCTCGAAAAGCTTCTGCCCGACGCCCGGCGCGCGCTCGCCCAAGTGGGCGTGGATGCGGCCGATCTCGACTATTATTTTGACGAGATCCTGCACCCGCGTGTGACGTCCGGCCTGATCGGGGCGGAATGGCAGCGGCGCTACTATTCCGGGAACGGGCGGAATTTCCAGGCGCTGACCGAACGCTATGCCGAATTGCAAAGCGGCGGAACGCCCGTCCATAGCTGGCCCGTATGACCGCACGGGATGCGGCGATCCGGCTCGATCGCCTGGACCAGTTTCCGGCCGGCCTCGCCGATATCGGGCCACGGGAGATCGCGACGCTCGTCCCGAACCCGGCGCTGATCACGATTCCCGGCGAGCGGGAAGATCCGCTGTTCGTGTCGACGGTCCTCCATGGCAACGAGACGACGAGCTTTTACGTGCTGCGCGAACTGGCGCGCAAATATCGCGCGACGCCGCCGCCGAGAAGCCTGATGATTTTCGTCGGCAACGTTCGGGCGATGGCGGCGGACGTCCGCTATCTGCCCGGCCAGCCCGATTTCAACCGTATCTGGGCGGACGGCGACAGCCCGTTCCACCGTCTCGTGCACGAAGTCGCCGACGCCGCCCGGGAGCGGGACGCGTTCGCCAGCATCGACATTCACAACAATACCGGCACCAACCCCCATTATGGCTGCGTCAACGCGCTCCGGCCCGCCGATCTGCATCTGGCGGCGGCGTTCGCGCCGGTCGGGGTCTTCTACAAGAATCCGTCGACGACCCAGTCGATCGCCTTTTCGCAATTCTGTCCGGCGGTCACGATCGAATGCGGTCAGAGCGGCGACCGGGCGGGGATCGCCAAGGCGTTGGGGCTGGTCGAGCATGTTGCCGCGCTCGACCATTTTCCCGATCACGCGCCGCCAAAAGAGGCCGTCCGGCTCTACCAGACTATCGGGTCGGTCATGGTCGATCCGGCCGCCAGCATTTCGTTCGACGACACCGAAGCGGACCTCGCATTGCGTCCGGATCTCGAAGCGATGAATTTTTCCGACCTCGAGGCCGGGACCTATTGGGCCACGGCCCGCGAGCCGGCGCGCGCGCTCCGCGTGGTCGGCGAGCATGGCGACGACCTGACCGATCGGTTTTTCGTTGCCGATGGCGCCCGCATATCGCTCAAACGGGCGGCCACGCCGGCGATGATCACGAGCGACGAGAGCGTCATCCGTCAGGATTGTCTCGGCTATCTGATGGCGCCGCTCTGATTTGTCCTGGATCAAACTTGCCGGCATCGATCCCGCTACAGTGGCGTGGCAGGCCGGACCCCGGTCATATGGCCGATACGCAACGAACCAATGAACTGAGGAGGCAGAGGATCATGTCCCATGTACCGCACGAACTGGCGGACGAATTCCCCGACCATGTCGATCGGCTTCACGACCTGAAGGTCGGCAATGCCCATTTCGCGAGGCTGGCGGACGAATATCACACGATCAACCGCGAGATCCACCGGATCGAAAGCGGCGTCGAACCGGGAACGGACGAGCGGACCACGGTGCTCCGCAAACAGCGGCTCGAACTGAAAGACGAGATCGCGGCCATGATCTTCGAGACCACCGGATAGGCGGCCGCCGACAGCCCCCGGGCGCCGCTCAATAGGCGGCCGGGGGCATCCATTCGGCCTCGGCCAGATGGGCCAGTTCGTCGGGAAGCACCGGCGCATAGGGCGCATCGTAGCGAAACGGCGCCTGCTCGTCGGTCCACTGGTTGACATGCCGGCCGCCGACGAAGCGGATCAGGGACACGCATCCCCAGCGCGCGCCGAAAGGGCCATGGGCGATGCCCGGCGGGCGCCAGAAATAGGCGCCGGGATGCATCGTGCCGAACGGCCCGGTCAGCGAGCCGGCGATCAGATAGGCCTCTTCCACCACCGGATGGATTTCCTGTGGCCCCTCGCCGGTCGGCGGCGCGCTTTGCGGCAGGATGAGAGAGAGGAACGTGCGTTCGCCGGTCGCCGGATCGGTGCGCAGATTCTTGCGCGAGATACCCAGATGCCGAAGATTGGGATCGTTCAGCGTCATGTCCCAGGGCATCCCGGCGGCATCGATATGCGGAATGGCGCGGGAGGCGTCCTCCTCGGCCAGTTCGCCCTCATCGGGCATCAGCTTCGGTTCGCGATCGTAAAAGGCCAGCAGCACGCAGCCGTCCGGCGCGCTCATCGAGCGCCGCGTCCAGCCGGCCGGCAGATAGGCGTAGCTGTCCGCCGGATAGACATGATCGTCCATGTGCAGCGCCCCTTCGAGCACGTAGAATTCTTCGCTCGCGGCGATATGCTCGGGGCCCTCGCGCGACCAGCCGGCCGGATAGCGCATCAGCGCCGTGCAGGCGCCGTCCGCGGGATCCCGGCTCAGCATCTTGTATTCCGCGTCCGGCCGGGCGAGCCCGACGCCGATCCGCCGCCAGGGCAACATTTGGGCCTGGACGAATTCGATATGACCGCGCGTGAGCATGGAACGCCCTCCCGACGATATTGCAAGACAGACTATCCCTAAGCCCGCCGTCGATCGGCGCTTTGATCTATCTCAATGGCCCGCCTTCGGGGTCGGGAGACCGGATCGTTCCGAAGCGGCGTCTTTCAGATCCCGGTAAAGGCGTTCGGTCCGCGCGGGGATTGCCACTGCGATGTCCGTCCCCTCCCGATGCGCCGTCCTCAGCGGCGCCTCGAAGAACCGATCGCCGGAACGTGCAGGATCGAGCCCGAGCCGGTGACAGAGGGCAGCCACGCTTTCGAGATAGCGATCGGCGGCCACATCGAAATCCACGAGCGGAAACCGTTCGCGCTGCCACAGAGCCAGCAGCCGTTCGTTATAGCGATGCCAGAGATCGACGAATTCGCGCGGAGTCGCGAATGCGGGGTTGCGCATCGACAGCGACCGGGCGACGGCCGCGGGACTGCGGACGGTGCCCACGAATTCGGCGTCGGGCAGCGCCGCGCGCCATCCGTCGAGCAGCAAGAGGAAACGGGGGTCCTTGAGTCCCCAAAGCGTCTTGCCGCGATAGTCGCCGATGATGGCATCGCGCCGGGCGCGATGATCCTCCCGCCACTCTATCCGCTCCGGCGGTCTGTGCCACGCGCCTCCGTTCGCCGCGAGGACATCCTCGTTGAGCCGCATGACTTTCCTGTTTTCGCGATTGCCCTTCCGGTTGTGCGGCGATGCCTCGATCACGTCGCCCAGAAAGAGCCCGGCCGATTGCAGCGTCCCGGCCAGCGCACTGGTGCCGCTCCGGTGCATCCCGAGGACGAGAATGACGCGCCCGTCCGCGCGCCCGGCCTCGCCGTCCGCATCCGGTCGCGCGCCGTCAGCCGGCATCGAGCGTGAAGAATTTTTCGCGATGCTCCCGGTTATAGTCGGGATAATCATATATGTTCAGCAGCGACAGATGCCGATGGACGACCTCGGTCGAGATCAGCGACTTCCAGCCCTTCGCCTTCAACGCCCTGTGCATCGCCGCATCCCGGTCGAACCCGATCTGGGCAAACGCCTTTTTGCGCATGACGAGCAACCGCAACGGCGGGCAATGCGGCGATATCAGCGGGTCGTCGACAGGGACGTAGCGGCGCATCGGGGCCCCTGCCTTGACGAGGAAGGCCAGGTCCTCCCCGCTCATGTCGGGACGGAGTTTCCGCGCCTGGTCGATATCGACGAAATCGGGCTGGTAGACGCGGGACCCGATCGCGCCGATTTCGGGATCGGCGCGCATGTGCGACAGGATCGTTTCCAGCCAGCAGCGCTCGGTTTCCACGACCGCGGTATCGCCCTCGACGAAGACGAAGAACTCGTCGATCTCGTCCCAATATTCCCCGATCAGCAGCTCGAAACGCCGGGGATCGTTTTCCGGGCAGCGATGCACGGCTTCGAACATCCCGCGCCGCTCGAAGCCGTCGATCACATCCTGTACCAGCGGATCGCCGGAGGCGTTGTCGGCAAGGACGAACCGGCAGGGCGACCGCGTCGCCCGATAGAAGCTGTCGAGACAGGCCCAGAGATAGATCGGCCGTTCCCAGCTCAGAATAAAGGCGTGCGGCCCGCCGCCGCCGGTGTCTTCACAGATAGGCACGCGCTGTCTATCGACGATCTCCATGCCCGACGCAATCCGCGCCCCCGCGAAACCCGGTACACCGCCCGCCATGTCGAGGACAGGTTCGGGTAAGTGTCGGAACGGCACGAGCGAATACCGGGTCGGCGATATACCCCTGCCGCGCCGCGATGACTGAGGCGCCGAAAGTCGATTTTCTCATCGTCGGCGTGCAGAAAGCCGGGACGACCGCGCTGTACCATTTCCTGCGATCGCATCCGGGGCTGTTCCTGCACGGCAGGGCCAAGGAACTGCATTTCTTCGACCGGGACCATCTGACCGACTGGGCGTCGCCCGACTATTCGCGCTACGAGGCCATGTTCGCCGGCAAGCAACCCGGGCAATATGCGGGCGAGGCGACGCCGGCCTATGCGTTCTGGCCGTCGAGCGCCGAGCGCATAGCGCGATACAATCCGGACATGCGGCTGATCATGTGCCTGCGCAATCCGGTCGAGCGCGCGTTTTCGCACTGGCAGATGGGTGTCCAGCGTGGTCAGGAATGGCTCGAATTCGCGGACGCGATCCGCATCGGCCGACATAGAACGCTGATCAAGCCGGTGGCGCGCAAGAGATACAGCTATGTCGAGCGCGGTTTTTACAGCGAACAGATCGCCCGCCTGCATCGCCATTTCCCGCCCGGGCAATTGCTCGTGATGACACACGACGCGATGCGTGCCGATCTGCCGGCCTTCCTCGACGCGGTATGCGATTTCATCGGCGTCGCGCGGTTCGAAGATTATCCGGAGAACCGCACGATCAGGCCGCAGCAACTCCCGGCGCCGAACGGTACGCCCGAGCCGTCCGATATTGCCTATCTGAACGCGCTGTATCGCGAAGACATCGTGAAGACCGAAACGCTGACGGGGCTAGACTTGTCGGGCTGGCGGACGGACGGATGACCCGGCCCCGTCCGGCGGCACCCGGCTATTCGGCGTTTGACGCCCATGCGCTACCCGACAGCCCCGGAGGGATCACGGTCTCGATATTGAGCTGGCCCTTGAGGCCGGCCGTCCGGTGGACGCTGATCTCCTGCCATTCGGGCGACATCGACATCCGGACCATGTCGGCGCGGGACGGATAGGAGGCGATGGCGATCTCGTCCCACGGCTCCTCGACCTGGCCGAGCGACAGGAAGGTGACGTCACCGGCAAACACCGGCTTTCCGCCGAACTTCGGGAGGAGCTCGGCCACCCCCCTGCCATAGATCGCATAGGCGTCGCGGCCGCTCAGATCGGTTTCGCGCCTGTCCGCATATTCGGCCCTGTCCTTGAACTTGAGCAGGTTGACCATGAAGATCGGTCCGTCCGGCCCCGGTTCCATCAATCCCCTGATCCGTTCCGGATCGGTGGGCGTCACTTCGTTCACCACTTCCATGCCGATCCCCTTTCCTCATTCGACGAGCGCCGCGACGCCGTACCCGCGCGCGATCGTTCGCCGGGCGATGTCGGACGGCGCGAAGGCGTCCGCCAGCACCTGCAGCGCCCCGTCGATATCGTGGCGCCGGCCGCAGAGGAACAGGTCCAGCGCCGCATAATCATGTTCGGGCCAAGTGTGGATCGACAGGTGCGATTCCGCGAGCAGCGCGACGCCGGTAACCCCCTGCCCCGGGCCGAAATGATGGAGGTCGAGATCGAGGATCGTCGCGCCCGCCGCCTGCGCCGCGTCGCGCAGCGCGCGTTCGACCAGCCCGATATCGTCGAGCGGCGCCGCGCAGCCGTGAAAGTCCGCCAGCACATGGCGGCCGTCATAGGGCACGGGCGGCCTAGCCGTCATAGCGCCGCCATTCGCTGGCGAAGGTGCGCACCAGCAACTGGTTGTCGAGCCGGTTCGGTTCGGCCGCGACCGGCGCCATGTCCGGCGGGAATTCGAACAGGGCCGGTTCCGAAGACGCCGTGACGAACCGGCCGCCGGGAAGGATGTCGGCCTCGTCCGGAACGCCGCCGGGCGAGGCGAGAATGAACCCCCATTCGCCGAAGCTCGGCACATAGGCATGGTAGGGCCGCGTTTCGAAACCGGCCGCCTCGAGCGTCGCCGCGACGGTCCAGAAGGCGCGCGGCGCGACATAGGGCGAACCGCTCTGCACCGAGATCATGCCGCCGGACGCCAGCCGGTTGCGGAGCGCGCGGTAGAAGCTCGTCGTGTAGAGCTTGCCGAGCGAAAAATCGGTGGGATCGGGAAAATCGATGACGATCGCGTCGTAGAGCCCGTCATCCTCGCGGACCCAGCGGAAACCGTCCGCGTTGATCACCGTCATCCGCGGATCGCCCAGCGAGCCTTCGTTGAGCTGCGCGAGCAGCGGCGTATCGCGAAACAGGCGCGTCATCGCCGGATCGAGATCGACCAGGGTGACACGCTCGACTTCCGGGTGGCGGAGCACCTCGCGCGCCGCGAGACCGTCCCCGCCGCCCAGGATCAGGACGTTGCGCGGGCTTTCCACCCGGCCGAGATTGGGGAGCACGAGCGCTTCGTGATAGCGATACTCGTCGAGCGAGGAGAATTGCAGGTTGCCGTTGAGGAAGAGCGACACATTGTCGCCGCGCCGGGTCAGCACGATGCGCTGGAACGGCGTCGACGTGGCGTGGATGATCGGTTCGTCGATGCTCGCGGTTTCGGCCAGCCTCTGGAATCGTTCGGCGCCGAAAAACCCGATGACGAGCGAGAGGGCGACCAGCGAGCCGGCCAGCATCTCGACCGGCAGGCGCCGGCCCCTGGGCTGGATCGCGATCAACGCCAGCGCCACGAGTACGTTGAGCAGACCGAACAGGAAGCCGGTGCGGATCATCCCGATGAACGGCATGAGGATCAGCGGAAAGAGCAGCGAGGCCGCCAGCGCGCCGACATAATCGAAGGTCAGGACGGTCGAGACGGTCTCGCGGAAATCGAAATCCTCGCGCAGTATCTGCATCAGCAGCGGAATTTCGAGACCGACGAGAAAGCCGATCACGAGGACCAGCGCATAGAGCGCCACGCGGAACTCGTCGACGACCGGGAAGAGCATGAAGAGGATCGCCGCCGCCCAGCCGCCGATCAGCGCGATCAGGATTTCGGCGCGAATGAAGAGCCTTAGCTCATCCTTCTTCACATAGCGCGAAAACCAGCTCCCAATCCCCATCGCGAACAGATAGACGCCGATGATCGTCGAAAACTGGGTGACGCTGTCGCCGAGCAGATAGCTGGCGATGGTGCTGGCGAGCAGCTGATAGACGAGCCCGCAGATCGCGACGACGAAGACCGACGCGATGAGGGCATAGGCGAGCGGCCCTGCCTTGTGCGGGGACGCCGCGGTGTCAGCCAACGATCGCGGCCGCCACGATGATCGACAGCCCGAGGGCGATCATGCCGGCGAAGATCGCAACGGCGACATTCTGCTTTCCCTCGATCTCCTCCCACAGGCTGCCCGGGGTCAGAAGGTCGAGAATGACGAAGGCGACGACCATGACGAAAATGCCGACGCCCGCATATAACAGCGTCGCACCGACGAGATAAAAGCTGAATAGGTTCATGACTGGCTCTCCCTGAAATTGTCCCTTGCGCTCGAAATCATTTGTGACGCGGCCCGCGGCCGATGAAGACGCCGCCCGGTCCGGCGCCGCTCGCGCGCTGACCATCGGCGAAAGGCGAATAGCCGTTGAACGACGCATAGGCGAAGCCCGACGTCACGAGCAGGCACCATAGCCCGAATATGAAAACCCCGCGGTTCATCGCCGGTCTCCCGGCATCATGGCCTCAATCATCGTCATCTCCCGCAAAATCGCTGTCCGACTTCCGGCGCGATTCGAAGCTCAGATGCTTGAACCATTGCCAGAGCGCCGGGGCGAACACGACCAGCAGCGCAAGCAGGAGGTTGGAGAAGAAGGTCGCGCCCTTCTCGATCGTCACGTCGACCTGCGCGTTGCTGCTGCTGCCGAACTGGCTTTGCGTCCAGCGGCTTCCCGCCGCGAACACGTTGAGTTCATAGGTACCCGCCGGAATCATCGAGAATTTGCTGGTCGAATAGCTGCTCCCCTCGGACCAGTTGCCCTCCGCATCCCGGCCCGAATAGCGTTCGACGACGTTGTTCGCCTCGAATGTCTCGCCCGTATCGCGATTGGTCAGCGTATAGGTGAGGTCGATCCAGCTGTTCTCGATCCCCGGCGCCTGGGCCGAAACGGTGACCGCCTGGCGCGGGCGATCCAGGACGATCGGCCCGACCTTGGCGGTCTGCTCGACGCCGTTGGTCGCCAGATTGATCCGGGTCGTTTGCGGATCGCTGGTTCCGCCGAACAGGAATGTGATGACGATCAGGGCGACGGCCACCGCCGCCGCCAGTTTCATGAACTGCCCGGCCTTTTGCCGATAGGGCGACGGCTGATGCGGCAGCGGGAGTCCGCCGCCCTTGGGCGGATCGATGCCGAATGCGTCGGTGATCTCGTGCGGTTCGAGCAGCGCGGACAGCGTCCAGACCGTCTCCCGGTCGCTGCGCTCCCAGCTCAGCATCTTGCCCGGCCGCACGAAATCGGCGGTCAGCACTTCCTCGCCGACATGCACGCGCCAGTAGAATTCGCCGAGCACATAATCGACCTGCGCGCGCGTCTGGGCGTAAAAAGGCTCGTAGAATTCGCCATCGACCTCGAAGCCGACGAGCGTCTTCTTTTCGGGCGTCGCGGTGAGCTGGCGACCGAGGCTCCAGCCGCGCCCGTCGGTATCGAGAAAGGCGTAACCCTCATAGGGATTGAACAGCAGATATTCGTCCCACGGATATTGGCCGTTTTCCGAGCGGCGCTGATAGCCGATCACCTCCCATTCGGTACCGCGCAGAACGCCGCGACTGCCGAGCGGCAGCTCGAGCTTGCGAACCTCGCCTTCGTATCGCTGAATTATCCGGACATCGGGATCGCTGACATCCAGCATCGAGCCGCAATATTGGCAGGCGATATTGACCGAATAGCCGGCCGCCTTGATCTCCACCGTGCCGCCGCAATTGGGGCAGTTGAACTGTTCGGCGGCGGGCGCGCCGTCGCTTTCGGACGGCACGACGGTGCGTGCGGCCGTGGGCCCCGTCGCCTCGCCTGGGGCGGGCCTGCCCCAGGGATTGGGCCGATCGTCCTCAGGCGGCATAGTCGGGCATCTTCCAGCCATGGATGGCGCGCAGGTTACGCGGATTGAGCTCGGCGAGCGTCACGTAGCGCCCCATGTAAAAGGCTGGGTCTTCGTCTTCCTCACGCTCGAAATTCGCCGAAAAGCCCTCGGCATCGCGCAGATCGACGTTGAAGACTTCCCAGCCGGTCGATGGCGCAAAGGGCAATTCCCCTTCCGCCGCGATACAGGTCGCCCGGCGCGCATCGGCAACGACAAATTCGGCGCCGTCGATCTGTGTTCGCTCGCCGATCTGGACATCCTCGCCCTTGGCGAGGCGCCGGATCAGCTTGGACCGGATTTCGGATAGCGGCCGCTCGATCACCATCTGGAACTGGCCGTCGGACTCGCTGAGCCAGCCATGGCTGTCATCGCTGAAGAGGCAGAGCCAGTCGTTCCACGCGCCCTGGTCGTAACCGAGCCGGATCCGGCCGATCACCTCGAACGGCCGTCCGCCATAGTCTCCGCGAGTGCCGATCTGGATCGGGCTGACATCGAAGGGCAGCACCGCCACCTCGCCCGCCAGCTCGACGCCGTCGGCGATGCGCTTCACGGTGCTGTGGCAATAATCGCAGATGCGGGCGGGCAGCGCGGGCGAGCGGAAGATCACTTCCGCGCCGCAGTTCGGGCAGTTTTCGGACTGCATCGTCTCGCCTGATCCCCCCTGCTCGCGCTTACACCTGGCTCAGCAGGTCGGCCTTTTTCGCCTCGAACTCTTCCTTGCTGATCGCGCCCATCTCGTGGAGCTTGTGCAGCTTCTCGATCTGTTCGAACGGATCGGCGGCGGGGGTCGCCGGCGCCGCGGGAGCGGCTGCGGGCTGCTGGGCCAGCGCGCCGGCCATCGTCTGGCCGATCGCCATGCCCGCACCGGCACCGGCGCCGAGCCCCGCCATGCCGCCTTCCTGCTCGGCGGCCTTTTCGATCGCCTCGGCCGCCTGGAATTTCGCATATTGGTCGAGATCGCCGAGCACCCGCATCGAGCTTTTCTTGTCGAGATGCTTCTGCACCGCTTCGGGCAGCGAGACGCTTTCGACGAAGAAGGTCGGCACTTCGAGGCCATATTGCTCGAACGCCGGGCCGACCGCCTCTTTCAGCGCGTCGGAAAGCTTCTGCTGGCTCGCCGCGAGATCGATGAACGGCACGCCGCCGCTGCCGAGACCGGTGGCCAGCGCCGTCATGATCGCAGCCCGCAATTGCGGTTCGATCGAGCTGACCGTGACCCGGTCGAGCGTCCCGACCAGCGCCGCATAGAAGGGTGCGATATCCTTGATCCGGAACGAATAGGTGCCGAAGGCGCGCAGGCGAATCGGCCCAAGTTCGGGATCGCGAATGGTGACCGGCTGCGCGGTCCCCCATTTCAGGTTCACCTGCTCCTTCTGCGAGAAGAAATAGACGTCCGTCTTGAACGGCGATTTGAACGCCTTGTCCCAGTTCCGCAGGTTGGTGAGGATCGGCATGTTCGACGTGTCGAGCGTATGCAGCCCGGGTCCGTACATGTCGGCCAGGACGCCCTCGTCGATGACGACCGCCGCCTGGGTTTCGCGCACCGTCAGCTGGGCGCCGTTCTGGATCTCGTTATCGGCGAAATCGAGCTTCTCGGCGAGTTCGCCGGGTTCCTCCTCCCACTCGATGACATCGACAAATTGTTTCGAAATGAAATCCCTCAGGCCCATCGCAGTCACTCCCTTTCCCGTGCGGACATTAGCGTTGCCGCGCGCGCGCGCCAACCATGTTACCGATATAGGTCGGCAACACGCGAAATTTTAGAGGGCGGACCGGAAAATCGAAGAAAAAGGGTGGGAAAGCGCGCTTCCCCACCCTTTCGCCGAAACCGTGACCGGGTCTCAGAATGTCGTGCTGAGGCCGAACGAAAAGCTGCGGCCCCGTTCATAGCTCAATGCGTCGATCGTCGAGGCGTCCGGCGCGCGATAGAATTCGCGGAAATCCTCGTTGAGAATGTTGCGAACCTCGAGTGTGGCCTGCACCTCCTGTCCGAACAGGGTCAGCGCCTGCCGCCATACGAAATCGAGCTGGATCCGGCCCTCCTCGCGGATATCGGGCGCATCCCCGATCGGCGACCGGTTGGTGATCCGGTCGCTCGTATAGGTGAGCAGGATCGACTGCTGCGAGAGCCGGTCCTCGTCTTCGAGGCTGAGCTGCAGATTGACGATATGGTCGGACTGGCCGGTCAACGCGACGCCGTCGACGAAATAGTTGGTCGCCGGCTGCGGGTCGGAGAAGCCCGGCACGATGACGGTGTCGCTGTCGCTCACCGAGATTTCCGACTGGGTATAGGTATAGTTGACCTGCGCGCGCAGCCGCCGCGAAGAGAACATCCCGCCCCAATCGTAGAGCGGGAAGAACTTTACCAGCTCCGTCTCGAAACCGTAGAGCGTCGCCGCCGGCGCGTTGAGGAATGTGACGTTGATGTCATTGTCCCCGCTCGTCGCCAGCTGTTCGATCGGATTGTCGATATCCTTGTAGAAGGCCGCGATGCTGAACAGCTCGTCGCGATCGAAATACCATTCGAACCGCGCTTCGGCGTTGAACAGCTCGGTATCGATCAGGCCGGGATTGCCGCGGAAAGTGCGGTCGTTGTCCGGATCGGTATAGGACGGCGCCGCCAGTTCGCGGAACTGGGGCCGGCCGATCGTCTGCGAGGCGCCGAGACGCAATTGCATGTCTTCGGCGAAGTTCCAGGTCAGCGTGGCCGCCGGCAGCCAATAGTCGTTGGCGAGCGGCGGCGCGATGAAGAGCGGGTTCACCTCGAAACCGAAGAACGGAATCGGGGTGACGCTCTGCACCGCATCTTCATAGCGGACGCCCGCCGCGATGCTGAATCCGTCGAAAATCTCGACATCGAGCTGGCCATAGCCGGCATGGACCTCCAGTTCGGCAGTATAGGCGTCGCCGCCCTGCGCATCGGTGCGTTCCTCGACGAAGATATCGTAGAAGCCGAGGATCGCGTCCGAGAACAGGAAGTCCGGCCGCAGCTGCGTAACCTCGAACGGCAGGCCGCCCTGCCGCTGGGTCACGAAACGGAACGCCCGGCGTTCGAAATCGCGCTGGTTCAGATAATAGGCGTAGCCGGCGTTGATATCGAACCGCCGCCCGGTCGGAACGCTGTAGGTCAGATCGATCTGCGCGCCGTAGACGTCATCGCTGAGGTCGGAAAAGCTGAGCAGGTCGGTCTGTCCGCCCGAACGGGTGTCATGGACGAAATCGTTGGCCACCGTGTTGAACGCATACTGGATTTCGCGCTCATACGGCGCTTCGCGCTGGGCGTTGGCGTAGCTGCCGCGCACATCGACGTTGAAATCGCCGAAATCGAACTCGCCGACGAGCTGCGTGCTGATCAGCTGCCGTTCGAACCATTCGGTGTTCTGGTTGTTCTGGATCTGGCCGGTATTGCGGACCGGGGTCGCCGACGTGCTGATCCGCGCCTCTTTCGCCGTGTCGCGAATGTAGAGGTTGGTGAAGCGCACCTGATGCTCGCCGAACTCGGCGCCGATGCCGACCAGGCCGTTCACGACGATCCGGTTCTGCGTCGACAGAAAGCGATAGTCGGAAACATTGGGCGTGATCGTCTGGTCGTTATTGGTGAATTCGCCCTGCTGACGAAGACCGCCGCGGGTTTCCCAGCCATTGCTCCAGCCCGCCGTCGCCACGAAACCGAGCCGGAAATCGCTGCCGATATCGACATAGGTGCCGCCGGTTATGTTGACGCTGCCGTTGAACGGGATGTCGTCGTTCCGCTGGACGAGATTGATATTGGCGTTCTGGAAACTGCGCGAAATATCGGCGATGTCGGCGACGAAGCCGGGGGCCGACGGATCGCTGAACTCGGGCTGGTCGAAGCGGATGCGCACGCCGCTGTCGAGCGCGGTCCGCACGATCGTCGGGATGTCCCGCGTACCGTCGTCGAAACCGGTCCAGTCCGTGTCGCTGCCATAATAGGTGTAGCCGGTTTCCAGCGTCGTTTCGGAGTTGCCGCTGACGCTGCCGCTGAAGGTGAGGAAAGGCTCGTCGGGAACGGCGCGCGTCGTGAGGTTGATCACGCCACCGCCGAATTCGCCCGTATAGTTGACCGAATAGGTTTTCTGGACCAGCGAGCTGGCCAAGATGCTCGTCGGGAAGAGATCGAGCGGAACCGTGCGCTTCAGCGGCTCGGGCGACGGCAGCGGAGATCCGTTGAGCAGCGCCAGCGAATAGCGCTCGCCGAGACCGCGGACATAGACGAACCGGCCGCCGACCAGGCTGAGCCCCGAAACGCGCTGGAGCGCGCCCGCGGCGTCCCCCTCGCCCGTCCGGGCCAGGTCTTCGGTCGACAGCACCGAGAGCACTTCGGAGGATTCGCGGATCGGCTCGGGAATATAGCGGCCGGTCACGACGATCGGCGTGCCGCTGCCGCCGCCGGTCGAGATATCGACATCGTCCTGGGTTTCGTCCTCGTCGGGCGTCTCGGTCTCGGCGGTCTCGTCGGCCGGGCCGACGGTCTGCGCGACGGCTGCCGGTGCAGTCAGCGCGCTCGATACGAGCAGGAGGCCCGCGAGCGTGAATGTCTTGGTCATGGCGACTCTCTTCAAAGCGTGTGAAAACATGACGGGGCGACGGCCGGAACAGGCCGCCGCCCCAACATGGTCGTGGGTTAGCCGTAGAAGGGCGTGACCAGGCAGGAGAGCGTCGCGCTGCCGGTGCCCTGATCGTCCGATCCGAACAGGCCGCACGTCCAGTCCTGCGTCCAGGGCGAAGCCGCAGCCTGGTCCACCGCACCGATATAATCGACCGTGTCGATCGACGGATCGGTGAAGGCGGTGACCGCGTCTTCGTTCGGCCCGTTGACGAACCCGTCCGTCAGCGAGGTCGTGAACGAAGCATCGTTGTTCGCGCCCATGTTGAACAGCGTCTGGATTTCGGCCGTCGTCAGGCTGCCTTCGCTGCCGAAGGCGGTCGGGCAGTCGATCACGACCGACTGGAAGTCCGGCACACCGTCGTCGCGCGTCTCGTCGTCGCTGATGTTCAGACATTCCGGCTTGTCCGTGATGATGCCGTTCCACAGCTGGCCGCCGATGCCTTCGCGCAGCAGCACGCCGAAATCCTTCGATCCGCCGCCGCCATAGAAGGTGAAGTTGGCGAATGTCGGGTCCGAGCGCGGGAGATCGTCGAAGCGCGAATCGGCTTCGATGAAATGGTCGCCGCCGGCCGCGCGCTGGCGGACGATGATGAACTGGTTGACGCCGACATAGCCGCTGTCGACGTCGAGGCTGTCATCGTCGGCGCCCGTGACCACGAGGTGATCGCCGTTCACCGTGCCGCCGAACCATTCGATGCCGTCGTCCGAGCTATTGTGAACCTGGACGTAGCTGATCTCGGTGCCGCTGCCGACGCCGCCCAGCGAGATGCCGTTCAGTTCGTTGCCCGAGCTGACTTCGAAGCCCGGATAGCGGACCTGCACATATCGCAACGTGCCGCTGTCGTCGGCAGTCTGGTCGCCGCCATAGAAAGCGCCGGTCGTGCCCTCGATTTCGGTCTGGCAGTCGGCGGCACCGCCGGTCGCCGTGCCGTCGCAATCGTTGATCGGGGCGCGGCCGAGAATGACGAGTCCGCCGAACAGGCCGATCGAATCCTCGTTGACCGTACCCGTACCGTCCGTCTCGTTCTGGAAATTGGCGCGCGCCGTAAAGGTGATCGGCTGCGCCTGGGTGCCGATGGCGTTCAGCTGCGAACCGCGCTGCACGACCAGGAAGTCGGCCGTGCCGGCGCCGATCACGACGACGCCGGGATCGATGTTGAGAATGCCCTGCGCACCGCCGGCCGCCAGGCCGTCGCCGCCGACGTCGACGCCGACATCGACGCGGCCGTTGAGCGAATAGACGACGCCGTCGAGCTTCTGCAGCGTCACCGTACCGGTGATCGTACCGCCGATCCGGCAGATGCGGAAATCGACCGCGCCGTCGTCGTCGCCATCGATCGTACCGTCATTGGTCGTCCCCATCGGGCAGTCCGCGGCCGGGGTGATCGACGCGAAACGCTCGGTCGAACCCGACGGCGGAGGCGGCGGGGGCGGCGGTGCCGGAGGGGCCGGAGTCGACGGCGTTACGACGACGATATTGCCTTCGCCGGGCGACGCGACATCGTCGGCGCCGCAGGCGGCAAGCGGAATGGCGGCGCTCATCAAGAGCATGATGCGAGTACGTGACATGTAGAAAACCCCTTTGGACCGAATTTGCCGTGACGAACCGCGAGCTATGGGAGCAGGCGGGTTCCGGAGCCGCGTCTATGGGGGGTCTGTGATTCCTTGATGACGGAGTCTTTGTGCTTTTGTGACACTCGCCGAAACGAAAATGTCACAAAGGTTGCGAGCCCGCTAATATGCTGCGCTAGCGAGCATCTATGACGATCGTTTGCGGCGCGCCGTCTCGCAATATTTCGATCTCGACGCGGCCGCGCTGACGAATTCTCCGTGGAATTCCGGCCACATCGTCCGCGTCTTCGAGCCCGAGTCCGCCGACTCGGACGACGACGTCGTCATCTTCCACTCCGGCGTCGCGAAACATGTCCGGCATCCGCCCGTCGCGAAACCGGTAGCCTGCGTGACGCCCGTCGATCCGATAGGGTGCGAGGGCCGCCTGATATTCCCGCGCTTCCTGGCGCTCGGCGTCGCTGCCGCGGGGTGCCGGCCCGGCGCCGGTTCCCGCAGCGACGGCGGAGGCGGCGGGCGCGCCGCCACCGTCGGCGGCAAAGGCCAGCCGCACTTCGCGGCCGTGCTCGCGCACGAGAATGTGATCGCCGGCGACCGCGAGTAACGGGACGCCGGGTGCGACGTCGCGGCCCACCCGCACGAGCCGCTGCGGCCCGGCGCCCGTCGAAACGATCGCCGCGGCCTCTTCGCCGGAACCCATTACGCCATGCAGGCGCAGTTCGGCGACGGATGCCGAACCGGGCGCAGGCGGCGGCGCAGCGGAAGACATGGTTGACGGCGCGGCGGGAACGGCGGCCGGCGGCGGCGACAGTTCCGCCGACGGAACTTCCTCGTCGCCGCTGAACAGCCAG
>NZ_JBQLZM010000004.1:0-5834 GCF_052168275.1 Parasphingopyxis sp.
GTCCTCCATCGCGGCGGAGATTTCGCCGAGCGTGCAGCGGGCGCGCGCGCATTCGACCGCCAGCGCGAGCAGATTGGCATCCCCTTTCGCGCCGTCGCGGAGCGCCGCGAGCGCCGCTTCCGCCGCATCGCCGTCGCGTTCCCTGCGCGTCTGTTCGAGCCGGGCGATCTGATCGCGCCGGACCCGGGCATTGTCGATATCGAGAATGTCGATCTCGTCTTCCTCGGCGAGCCGGTACTTGTTGACGCCGACGATGACCGTTTCGCCGCGGTCGACCGCCGCCGCCTTGGCCGCCGCGGCCTCCTCGATATTCTTCTTCGGCAGCCCCTCGGCGACCGCCCTGGTCATCCCGCCGGCCGCCTCGACTTCCTCGATCAGCGCCCAGGCCTTGTCGGCGAGCTGCTGGGTCAGCTGTTCGATATAATAGGAGCCGCCGAGCGGATCGGCGACGTTGCAGATGCCGCTTTCTTCCTGCAGGATCAGCTGGGTGTTGCGCGCGATCCGGGCCGAGCGGTCGGTCGGCAGCGCCACGGCCTCATCGAACGCGTTGGTGTGGAGGCTCTGCGTCCCGCCCAGCGTCGCGGCCATCGCCTCGATCGTCGTGCGCACGACATTGTTGTAGGGATCCTGTTCGGTCAGGCTCACACCGCTCGTCTGGCAGTGCGTGCGCAGCATCTTGGACTTGGGGTCCTGCGCGCCGAAATCCTCCATGATCGAATGCCAGAGCTTGCGCGCCGCGCGCATCTTGGCGATCTCCATGAAGAAGTTCATGCCGATGCCCCAGAAGAAGCTGAGCCGCGGCGCGAAGCTGTCGACGTCCAGCCCCTTGGCCATCGCGGCGCGGACATATTCCATGCCGTCCGCGAGCGTATAGGCGAGCTCCTGCACCGCCGTCGCCCCGGCCTCGTGCATGTGATAGCCGGAGATCGAGATCGAGTTGAAGCGCGGCATGTTTTCCGCGGTATAGGCAATGATGTCGGCGACGATCCGCATGCTGGGTTCGGGCGGATAGATATAGGTGTTGCGGACCATGAACTCCTTGAGGATGTCGTTCTGGATCGTGCCCGAGAGCCGGTCCTGCGAAACGCCCTGTTCCTCGGCGGCGACGATATAGAAGGCCATGACCGGGATGACGGCCCCGTTCATCGTCATCGACACGCTCATCTGGTCGAGCGGGATCTGGTCGAACAGGATCTGCATGTCGGCCAGCGTATCGATCGCGACCCCCGCCTTGCCGACATCGCCGACGACGCGCGGATGATCGCTGTCATAGCCGCGATGGGTGGCGAGATCGAAGGCGACCGAGAGCCCCTTCTGCCCGCCCGCCAGATTGCGGCGGTAGAAGGCGTTCGATTCCTCGGCCGTCGAAAAGCCCGCATATTGCCGGATCGTCCAGGGCCGGCCGGTATACATCGAGGCATAGGGCCCGCGCGTGAACGGCGCGAAACCCGGCAGCCCGGGATCGAGCGCATCGCTCGCGTCGTAGACCGGCTGGACGGCGATTCCCTCGGGCGTTTCCCAGGTCAGATTCCGGCCCTTCACTTCCCCGGCCGCACGGTCCCGCCAGTCGGATTTGGTCGGTTTATCGGTCATGGCTGTCTTCTATCCATATGCCCCGCGCATGTCGAAGCCTCCCTGTTCGCAGACCGGTTAGAAGAAAGAACAGGGTTTCGACAAGCTCCACCCGAAAGAATGGGGCCTATTTCCCGGTAAAGCGGGCTTTTTCCTTCTTGAGGAAGGCGATGGCGCCGATCTTCGCATCGTCGCTGTTGCCGGCCTCGCGCTGGGCGTTGGCCTCGGCGTCGAGCGCGTCGGAATAGCCGCGTTCGAGGTTCTGCGTCGCCACGCGGCGCATCAGCCCGAGCGCGAGGGTCGGGCCGTCCGCCAGCCGCTTGGCGAGCGCCATCGCCTCGCCGATCAGCGCGTCGTCCTCGACCACCTTGTAGATCAGGCCCCAGTCGGCGGCCTTTTCCGCCGGGATCTTCTCGCCGAGCATCATCATCTCGAAGGCGCGCGCCTTGCCCGCGAGGCGCGGCAGCATCCAGGTCGCGCCGCCATCGGGCACGAGGCCGATATTGACGAAGGCCTGGAGGAAATAGGCGGACTTGCCCGCCAGCACGAAATCCCCGGCCAGCCCCGCCGAACAGCCGACACCGGCCGCCGGGCCGTTGACCGCCGTGATGAACGGCACGGGCAGGTCGGCGATCTTCTTGATCATCGGGTTGTAATGGCCGTCCAGCGAGGCCTTGGCCGCATCGCCGCCCAGCCCCTGCGACCGGTCCCGGCTGCCGCCGCCGCCGGCGAGATCGGCGCCCGAGCAGAAGGCCCGCCCCGCGCCGGTCATGACGATCGCACGCACCCCCTGGTCCAGCGCGTCGTCGAGCGCCGCGGAAATCTCGTCGGCCATCGCGGGCGGCATCGCGTTGAGGCGCTCGGGCCGGTTCAGCGTGATCGTCGCGATATTGTCGGCGACGGCGAGTGTGATCATTTCATAGTCGGCCATGATTGCCTCCCTGATGGCAGAAAAGTGAGTCGGCGGTTTCCGTTAACGTCAACCCTGTCCGACGCGCGCTGCTTGTTCAAGTATCAATTTGGCGAGGGGGGCGGCGGAAGTTGGCGAAGGGGACGCGTATCGGGCGGTTTTCGCGCCGTTTCGACGCGAAACCGGGCCTTGCCGCCGCGATCCGCGCGATTCGGCGCAACTTTGGGACCCGTTCCGCGACTTTCCGCCGCTCAATGCTCCGCTTTCGGCGACTCCATGATCTCGGTCAGCACACCGCCCATATCCTTGGGGTGGACGAAGAAGATCAGCGTGCCGTGCGCGCCGATCCGCGGTTCGCCGAGGACGCGCTTGCCCATCGCCTCGAACTCCGCCCTGGCTTCATGGATGTCCGGCACCTCGAAGCACAGATGATGCTGGCCGCCCTTGGGATTGGCCGCGAGAAAGCCGTGGATCGGCGAATCCTCGCCGAGCGGCTCGATCAGCTCGATCTGGCTGTTCGGCGTATCGACGAAACAGACCTTCACCCCCTGGGCCGGCATGTCGAACGGCTCGTGGATTTTCGTCGCGCCCATGACGTCGCGCCAGAAGGCGATGCTGTCGGGAATGGA
The DNA here is from genome assembly GCF_052168275.1 of Parasphingopyxis sp. Lineage (GTDB taxonomy): Bacteria > Pseudomonadota > Alphaproteobacteria > Sphingomonadales > Sphingomonadaceae > Parasphingopyxis. Next base: position 3,112 of record NZ_JBQLZM010000004.1, read on the forward strand.
CGGCGTCGCGACGCCGACATGGTTGAGGGGGCCGAGTTTCATCTTCTTCTCTCCAAGCTCGTCATTGCGAAGAGCGTGGCGACGAAGCGATCCGGAGCGGCCGGCGACGGCGTTCGCGGCTCTGGATTGCTTCGCTGCGCTCGCAATGACGGCGGTGCTACCGCCCTACCGCACTCCCCGCAAGACGCTCTCCGGCACCCGGCCCACCGTGATATGCTTGGGCGCGCGGCCCACCTGGAGCCGCGCCACTTCCGCGCGCGCCTCCACATCCACCAGCGACACGTCGTCGCTGCGATTGTTGGCGAGGATGCAGATCGCGCCGTCGGCGCCGATCGCCGACCAGCTCGGCGCGTTGCCGACGGGCACGGTGGCGAGCAGCTCCAGCCCCTCGGCGGCGACCAGCGCCGCATAGTCGGACGCCCGGCCCGCCGCGCACAGGGTCGCGCCGTCGGGCGTGATCACCAGACCGTGATGCGGCGCCTCGAAATCCCAGTCCTCCTCGCTCACCCCGTCGGCCACGGGCAGGTCGATCCGCTCGACGATCGCGCGCCGGGCGAAATCGTACGTCACGATCGCATGTTCGTTCGAAAGCTGGGCATAGAGCAGGCTCTCGTCGGGCGAGAGCTGGAACGGGCGGATGCCGCGCGGAAAGCGATAGCGGGAGACGCGCTCGAGCGTCGCCGCGTCATAGACGGTCAGCTGATAGGGCCAGGGATCGTCGCCGTCCGCCGCCGCGCCGCGCGCCGTCTCGTCCTCCTCCTGCATGTCGCCGAGGCTGGCGCTCAGGATCCGGTGATTGTCCGGCGTCGCATGGACGTCGTGCGGCCAGACGCCGGTGCGGAGGCGCGCGAGCCGCGCCCCGGTCCGCGCGTCGAGCACGTCGAGCCGGTCCGAAATCGTGCCCGACACGTAGAGCCGCGATCCGTCGGGCGCGATCGCCATGTGATCGGCGCGGACGCCGGCGACGCGCGTCCGCCAGCGCAAATTGCCGCTCGCCAGGTCGAAGGCCGCGACATCGCCGAGATGCCCGCGCGCGACATAGAGCGTGCGCCCGTCCGGCGAGAGATCGGTGTCCTGCGCATAGTTGAGCCCCCCGCCCCGCTCGATCAGCCGCTGCCCGGCGAGCCCCTGGGTGAAATCGCGGAAGATGGAGACGCGCCGCCCATCGGGCACGATATCGAGTTCGCCGATGACGGCGCGCGCCTCGATATCGACCAGGCTCACCGTGCCGCCGACCGCATTGGAAACGAACGCGATCTCCCGCGTCGGCCCCTCGGGCGCGACCGCGACGTCGACCGGCCCCGCCCCGACCCGCGATTCCTGCCAGACGCGATAGCCGGCGAAGAGCGCGAAGATGACGAGCGCGACGAGGAGAAGGCGTTTGATCATCGGCGGAACCTCGTTCTTCCTCCCATCGTCATGCTGAACTTGGTTCAGGATCCATCTACCACTTTTCACCAGATTATCCCTAGGAAGGCCGGCGTCAATTCCAGGCCGATACGGGCATCGGGATTAGCTCCGGACAGGGAAACGCGTGCGGAGTAATGGATCCTGAACCAAGTTCAGGATGACGCGAGCGCTTTTAGGCCCAGAAAGGCGCATGCACCGCCGATGAGAAGAAACACGAAGAAGCAGAACCAGAACTGCACCGGGCTCACGGCCCGTTTGCTATTGGAGAGCTCCGGAAACGAGCCTTTCGCAAGCCCATAAATGCATAGCCGACCGAAAGAGGCCCGAGCACCAGACCTCCAAATGTCCTGTATGAAGGACTGGCTATTCCGAAGGGATCGAACACAGCCAGGGCGCACAGTATAACCACCGACACGAAGAACAGCGAATATTGCAGGTCCCTTGGCTGACCTTCACTCACAACGGAATATTATCATGCTTCTTCCACGGATTCTCGAGCTGCTTGTTCCGCAGCTTGCGTAGCCCCAGCGCCACACGCCGGCGGGTCGAATGCGGCATGATGACCTCGTCGATAAAGCCCTTGGCGGCGGCGACGAACGGGTTGGCGAAGCGGTCTTCATATTCCCTGGTGCGCGCGGCGATCTTCTCTTCGTCGCCGATATCCTTGCGGAAGATGATCTCGACCGCGCCCTTGGCGCCCATCACCGCGATCTCGGCGGTCGGCCAGGCGTAGTTGAGGTCGCCGCGCAGATGCTTGGACGCCATCACGTCATAGGCGCCGCCATAGGCCTTGCGCGTGATCACCGTGATCTTGGGAACCGTCGCCTCGGCATAGGCGAAGAGCAGCTTCGCGCCATGCTTGATGATGCCGTTATGCTCCTGCCCGACGCCGGGCAGGAAGCCGGGCACGTCGACGAAGGTGACGATCGGGATATCGAAGGCGTCGCAGAAGCGCACGAAACGCCCGCCCTTTTTCGACGCCGCGATGTCGAGGCAGCCGGCGAGCACCGTCGGCTGGTTGGCGACGATGCCGACCGTGCGGCCCTCGATCCGGCCGAAGCCGATGACGATGTTCGCCGCATGGGCGGGCTGGAGCTCGAAAAACTCGCCCTCGTCGACCGTCTTCCTGATCAGCTCGTGCATGTCGTAGGGCGTCGCGGCGCTCGCCGGGATCAGCGTGTCGAGGCTCGGCTCCTCGCGGTCCCAGGCGTCTGCGGTCGGCCGTTCGGGCACCTCTTCGCGGTTCGAGGCGGGGAGATAATCGATGAAATCGCGCGCCGCCATCAGCGCCTCGATATCGTTCTCGAACGCGA
>NZ_JBQLZM010000005.1:0-23702 GCF_052168275.1 Parasphingopyxis sp.
CGTCGGCGGCGTGCTGCTCGCCGTGAGCCGCGCGATCGGCGAGACGATGATCGTGGTGATGGCCGCCGGTCTCGCCGCCAATCTCACCGCCAACCCGTTCGAGAGCGTGACGACCGTCACCGTCCAGATCGTCCAGCTGCTGACCGGCGACCAGGAATTCGACAGTTCGAAAACGCTCGCGGCCTTCGCCCTGGGCCTCGTTCTCTTCATCGTGACGCTGCTGCTCAACATCATCGCGCTCAGCGTCGTCAAACGCTTCCGCGAGGCCTATGAATAGATGACCACCGCCATCGCCTCCCCTACCGGCCGCCAGCCGACCGACTGGGCCGCCGACGCCATGCAGCGCCGGATCCGGGCCCGGTACCGCGCCGAGAAGCGGTTCCGCTTCTACGGCCTGTTCGCGATTTTGCTGTCGGCGGGATTTCTCGCTTTCCTGCTGATCACGATGGTCTCGAGCGGCGCGCGCGGCTTCACCCAGACCCAGATCGCGCTGCCCGTCAATTTCGCGGCGTCGGACATTTTCCTCGAGCCCGGCCAGCTTGACGGCGAGGACCGCGATCAACTGCTCGCCCAGGCGGATTTCCAGGACCTCGCCCGGCAATCGGCGATTGCGGCCTTCGGCGAGGACGGCCCGGGGCTGCTGTCCAACGGCGCCTGGGTCAAGCTGCGCAACGCCGTGTCCGAAGACCCGACCCTGCTGACCCGCGAGGAGGTGATCTGGATGCCGGCCTCGACCGAGGTCGATTTCGCCGCGCGAGGGGATATGGGGCCGGACCAGAGCGCGGAGCGCGCGGCGATGATCGAGCGCTATGGGGAATTCGAGGAAGCGGGCCAGGTGCGCCGCGCGCTGAGCTGGACCTTCCTGACCATGGCGGATTCGAGCGACCCGACGCTGGCCGGCATCTGGGGGGCGCTCAAGGGCTCGTTCCTGACCATGGTCGTCACCCTCGCGCTGGCCTTTCCGATCGGCGTGCTGGCTGCGGTCTATCTCGAGGAATATGCGCCGCAGAACCGCTGGACCGACATGATCGAAGTGTCGATCAACAATCTCGCGGCCGTGCCGTCGATCATCTTCGGCCTGCTCGGCCTCGCGGTGTTCATCAACACATTCCACCTGCCCCGCTCGGCCGCGATCGTCGGCGGCCTGACGCTGGCGCTGATGACGATGCCGGTGATCGTGATCGCCGGGCGCAACGCGATCAAGTCCGTCCCGCCCTCGATCCGCGACGCGGCGCTCGGCGTCGGCGCCTCGCCGGTCCAGGTGCTGACCCATCACGTGCTGCCGCTGTCGCTGCCCGGCATCCTGACCGGCACGATCATCGGGATGAGCCGCGCGCTCGGCGAAACCGCGCCGCTGCTGCTGATCGGCATGCGCGCCTTCGTCGCCACCCCGCCGAGCGGCTTCACCGATCCCGCCACGGTGCTGCCGGTACAGATCTTCCTGTGGTCGGACGAGCTCGATCCCGGCTTCGTCGAACGGACCTCGGCGGCGATCATCGTGCTGCTGCTCTTCCTCCTGGCCATGAACGGGCTCGCGATCTGGCTGCGCAACAAATATGAACAACGCTGGTGAGACCATGAACGACGCAACGGATACCAAGACCGAACCGAAAGCCGGCGCGCCGCTGGTCGCCCCCGACATGCTCAAGATGACGGCGCGCAATGTCGACGTCTATTATGGCGATAAGCAGGCGATCGATAACGTCTCGATCGATATCGGCATGGACAATGTAACGGCCTTTATCGGCCCGTCCGGCTGCGGCAAATCGACCTTCCTCAGAACCCTCAACCGGATGAACGACACGATCCCGATCGCCCGGACGACGGGCCGGATCGAGCTCGATGGCGAGGATATCTACGACTCGTCGATGGATGTGGTGCAGCTGCGCGCCCGGGTCGGCATGGTCTTCCAGAAGCCCAACCCCTTCCCCAAGTCGATTTTCGAGAATGTCGCCTACGGGCCGCGGATCCACGGCCTCGCCACCTCCAAACCGGAACTCGACGAGATCGTCGAGAAATCGCTGATCCGCGCCGGCCTGTTCGAGGAGGTGAAGGACCGGCTCGACGACAGCGGCACCGCGCTTTCGGGCGGGCAGCAGCAGCGGCTGTGCATCGCCCGCGCGATCGCCGTGGATCCCGAGGTCATCCTGATGGACGAACCCTGCTCCGCGCTCGACCCGATCGCCACCGCCAAGATCGAGGAGCTGATCCACGAACTGCGCGGCAAATATGCGATCGTCATCGTGACCCACAATATGCAGCAGGCGGCCCGCGTGTCGCAGCGCACGGCCTTTTTCCATCTCGGCAATCTCGTCGAATATGGCGAGACGTCCGAACTGTTCACCAACCCGCACCAGGAACGGACGAAGGACTATATCACCGGCCGGTACGGCTAGACGGAAATCCGATCATGCCAAACAAGAGCGAACACACGGTCAAGGCATTCGACGAGGATATCGGCGAATTGCGGGCCCTCGTTTCGGAGATGGGCGGGCTTGCCGAGACGGCGATCGGCGACGCCATCCATGCGCTGACCCGCCACGACCTGGAGACGGCCGCCCGGGTTATCGACGATGACAACCGGATCGATGAACTCGAGGCCGAAGTCGAACGGCTCGCCGTCCGCCTGATCGCTCTGCGCGCGCCGCTCGCCGACGATCTGCGCGAGGCGGTGGCGGCGATCAAGATCGCAACGGTGCTCGAGCGGATCGGCGACTATGCCAAGAATATCGCGAAACGCGTGCCGATCTTCGATCATCGCACCGATATCGAGCCGCTGAGCATCCTTCCGGCGATGGCCCGGATCGTGCAGGAAATGGTCCATAACGTGCTCGACGCGTTCGCCGCCCGCGATGCGGCGATGGCCAAGATGGTGATCGAGCGCGATTCGGCGGTCGACGATTTCTACGACAGCCTCTTCCGCGCGCTCCTCACCTACATGATGGAGAATTCGCACAACATCACCCAGTCGACCCATCTGCTGTTCATCGCCAAGAATCTGGAACGGGTCGGCGATCACGCCACGAATATCGCCGAGATGGTCTATTTCGCGGCCACCGGGGAATATCTGGAGGACCGTTCGGGCGGCGAGAATTACGCGCCGGATCCGGAGGAGCTTGAAGAATGAGCAAAGCCAAACTCCTGCTCGTCGAGGACGACATGGCGCTGACCGAATTGCTGATCTGGCATTTCGAGCGCGAGGAATTCAACGTCAAGCATACGGTCGACGGCGAGGAGGCGCTGCTGCTGGCGCGCGAGAATCCGCCCGATCTCGTCCTGCTCGACTGGATGATCGAGGGCCTGTCGGGGATCGAGGTCTGCCGCCGCCTGCGCCGGATGCCGGACACGGCGAACGTGCCGATCATCATGCTGACGGCGCGCGGCGAGGAGGAGGACCGCGTCCGCGGCCTCGAGACCGGCGCCGACGATTATGTCACCAAGCCGTTCAGCCCGCGCGAGCTGGTCGCCCGGGTCGGTGCGGTGCTCCGCCGCGTCCGCCCGGCGCTGGCCGGCGAGCCGCTGCTCCACGGCGACATCGCGATGGACACGGTCAGCTACAAGGTCCGCCGCGACGGCGAGGTGATCCCGCTCGGCCCCACCGAGTTCCGCCTGCTCAAGCATTTCCTCGAGCATCCGGGCCGGGTGTTCAGCCGCGAAAGGCTGCTCGATTCGGTCTGGGGCCATGATTCGGACATCGAGCCGCGGACCGTGGACGTGCATATCCGGCGGTTGCGGAAAGCCCTGAACAAGGGCGGCAAGCCCGACATCATCCGCACCGTCCGCTCGGCCGGCTATGCGCTGGATGCCGAGGGCGCGGGTTAGAGGATTTTCCGTCAGATTTGTCTTGGCGGGAAATCGAAGCGCCGGGATTTTGAGTCGGACCCGGCCTTTCGGTCGAGCGCGGCACGGCGCTCAATCCTCGCTTGCCAGATAATCGATGATCGCCCGCCGTTCGGCCGGGTCGGACAGGCTGAAGCCCATCGTCGTCCCCCGCACCATCGCGCGCGGGCCGCGCAGCCAGCGCTCGAGCGCCGTCCGGGTCCAGACGATGTCCGACCGGGCCAGAGCCGGCGAGTAGCGGAACCCCCGGACCGCGCCCGCGCGCCGCCCGATCAGGCCGCGGTGGCGCGGCCCGACCCGGTCCGCGTCGAGCGAATGGCAGCCGCCGCAGCGCTGCTGGTAGAGGCGGGCGCCGTCCGGAGACTGCGCCCGCCCCGGCGCGGCTGCCGCCAGCGCCAGGGTCAGGACGATGGCCGGCAGCCACGGGGCGAAGCGGCGCATCGCCCTATCCGAAGATGAAGCCGTTATCGGGCATGGTCTGCCCGAGCGCGCCGGCGAGCGCCGCGAAATGCGCGGCCTCGTCGACCGCGATCCGCGCGGCGAGATGGTCGTGATCCCCGTCCTGCAGAGAGGGCATGATCCCGAGATAGGCGGAGGTCGCCCCCCGCTCGAGCCGAAGCGCGAGGTTCAGCACATCCGTCTGGTTGCGCAGCGAACCGAGATCGAGCGCCTCGACATATTCGGCATCGGTCTTCGGCTCGACCGGCGTTCCGCCCAGCGTCCGGATGACGCGGGCGAGCTCGTCGCGATGCTGCTGGTGATGGCCGCGAAACAGGACACCGACCGCGACGACCGCCGGTTCGAGCAGGCCGCTGCCCGCCGCGATCGTATAGGCCGCGATGCCCTCATGTTCGAGGCCCAGCGCGGCGTTCAGCAGGTCGGCATCGCCCTGGGCATCGGCGGGGGAGCCGCCGCCGTAACGGCCGCGCTGGGCTGCCGCGGGTTCGCCAGAGAGCAACGAAACCGCGGCAAGGGAAAGGCCACCGGCGGCGGTGCGGATGAAGGTCCGTCGCCCGGTCGTGTCGGGCCTGGACAGTGTCTGTTCGGTCATGGAATGAGTCCTCTCGGTTCTCGGGGCAAAGGGAATGGGGCGACTCGAACGATACCGATCTGTATCGTTACTGGTCCTCCATCGAGGATCGCGCGGACACTGTCAACAAAAAAGATACAGATCGGTATCTTTATTGCCGTCCGGATGCAAAGGGGCGAAGATAGGCGCTTGAACCCGCCCCCTCGCCGGGTTACCGCGCACGTCAACCACGATCACAGCCAATCCACGGAGTCCCCATCATGACCATTTCGTTCGAAGACAGAGTCGCCATCGTCACCGGCGCGGGCGGCGGACTCGGCCGGGCCTATGCCCTCGATCTCGCGAAGCGCGGCGCGAAGGTCGTCGTCAACGATCTGGGCGGATCGCGCGACGGCACGGGCTCGTCGGACGCCGCGCAGAAGGTCGTCGAGGAGATCGAGGCGGCCGGCGGCACGGCGATGGCCAATGGCGGCTCGGTCACCGAAGCCGAGCAGATGGACGAGATGGTCGCCAGGGCGAAGGAAGCCTGGGGCGGCGTCCATGTGCTGATCAACAATGCCGGCGTCCTGCGCGACAAGAGCTTCGCCAAGATGAGCGTCGAGGATTTCCGCTTCGTCGTCGACGTCCATCTCAACGGCTCGGCGGTCTGCACCAAGGCGGTGTGGGAAACGATGCGCGAACAGGCCTATGGCCGCATCCTGATGACCGCCTCCTCGACCGGGCTCTACGGCAATTTCGGCCAGGCCAATTACGGCGCTGCGAAGCTCGGCCTGGCCGGCTTCACCAAGACGCTCGCGATCGAGGGCGCCAAATACAATATCAAGTGCAACACGATCGCGCCGATCGCCGGCACGCGGATGACCGAAGACATCATGCCGCCCGAAATGTTCAAGGCGCTGTCGCCCGAAAATGTCGCCCCGGCGGCGGTCTATCTCGTCGCCGAGGACGCGCCGACCAACATGATCGTCGGGGCCGGCGGCGGCTTCTTCCACGCCGCCTATGTCACCCATACCCAGGGCGTCGCGCTTCCCGAGGGCGAGCGGACGGCCGAGGGCGTCGCCGACGTCTGGGACCGGATCATCGACCGCTCGGAAGAGTTCGTCCCGCAGAGCGGCGCCGAACAGGGCGCGCAGGCGTTCAAGATGCTGCAGGCGCTCGCCGGCTGAGGCGTCGAACGAGAGCGGAAGTCGCAAGGGGCGCGTCCGGCAACGGGCGCGCCTTTTTTGCTCAGCCGCCTGCGCTCATCGGCACGGTGGACCTCTGTGGGCAGCATGCCTACGGCCAAAGGCGCGTTCGATGTCTGAAACGGGATGATAGACTGTTTGAAAGAGCTGTCTCAGAGAACGGCGCCAAACAAGGTTGGGGGCAACTCTTGGTTAAAAAATTGACGGATCGGCAACTGCGAAATAAGATCTTGTTATGTTCTCATCCGATGATCCCGCCCTCGAGGCCAGCGTCGACTTGATCGCCACGGCAAGAGGCAGGAAATTCGGGACCATTCTGGCGGATCCTCCTTGGCAGTTTCAAAATCGCACCGGCAAGGTCGCGCCCGAACATAAGAGGCTGGCGCGGTATCCCACGATGACGTTGGACGATATTCGAAAGCTGCCCGTGGCGGATATCGCCGATGAGCCATCTCATCTTTATCTATGGGTACCCAATGCCCTGCTACCGGACGGCCTATCGGTAATGGAGGCTTGGGGATTCCGCTATGTCTCGAACATAATCTGGCACAAGATCAGAAAAGACGGCGGTTCGGACGGGCGCGGCGTCGGCTTCTATTTCCGCAACGTCACCGAGATCTTGCTTTTCGGTGTGCGTGGAAAAAACGCTCGGACGCTCGCTCCTGGCAGACGTCAGGTGAACATGATCCAATCACGAAAGCGGGAGCATAGTCGTAAACCCGACGAACAGTATCGGGTGATCGAAGACTGTTCCTGGGGACCGCGGCTTGAGATGTTCAGCAGAGGCAAGCGGCGCGGCTGGACGGCTTGGGGCAATCAGGCTGACGATGACTATGAACCCACTTGGGATACGTATAACTATAACAGTGCCGTCGCGGCGGAATAGCAGTCAGATATCAGTCACATAGAGCGCGGGCCGAATAGCAAATGTCAGAACAGGACAACCGCCCCCGCCGCCGCCTTCCAATCTGGGCCAGAGTTTTTCATGGTGGGTTGTGGACGCGCCATATGATGCGCCCTTGCCCAAGTCCTTGAAGATTGCCTGCAATTCGGTCGAGCGTGTGACGATTATTCCGACGTCCATAACCCGCAGATCGAAAAGCAAACGAAAATTGTTGAGATCGCGATCGTAAAACGGATCCTTGTTGTTCCATTCGACCTCGATACCCACCCGCCCCTTAAAACAATCCACGCTGTGGGTCGGGCTCTCATATTCGACATCATCGACGGTTATCGCCGTATCGAAATTTTTCTCGGTCCAGCCGCGCCTGTAAAATTCGCTGTCGATACGCCTGGCGATAGGCGATTTGGCGCCGCCCTTGGTCAGAATTTCTGATTTCAAGAGGCGAAAATCACGCAAAACCGCAATCACTTCCGCCCACTCGGCGGTACAAGCCGTTTGCAATATTCCGGCCGCGTTTCGCCATTCCTTGACGTGATACATTTCGCGCAAATCGGCGGGGACAAGATGATCGGTTGACATCCCGTCATGCTTACGGACCAGCAAAATGCTTGGCAATGTGCCGTATCCTAGAGCAAATCCGGACGGCGGAAATCGTCGCATCGTCATTCTTGACTTCACGGTGCTGTCCTACAGCCCGTCCCTTGCGGTATACTGGCAGCACGACACACATGGCGGCCTTCTCCTCTCCCTTCCTCGCGAAAACGGTCCAAGCCGTCCCATCTGCATTTCGGCCGCTATGTGTGAACTTTGTAAACTTGGCGCCCGCTCCGTCCCGGATTCCCGCGCGCACGGAGGCGGGACTTCTTGTGACAACTGGACGGAAACGCATTGGAAAAGAGACGCTTGCCAGGATTTGTGTCGCCAGCCCGTCCGCACTCCCTCACCCCCGCCGCGTGTCAATCGCTGTCAATCGTGGTACCGTATTGCATCACCAATACACCAATGCTATGCTGGCCCGATAAGAGCGCAAAACGGAGAGAAGACCGATGTACAGCGAAAGCGATCTGGAGGCGGCGGTGGCCGCGGGGGCGTTGAAGGAGGCGGACGTCGCAAAATTCCGCCGGTTCATGGCGGCCGACCGGTCGACCGCGCTGGTCGACGAGGAGCATTTCCGCCTCGTCAGCGGGTTCAACGATATTTTCGTGGCGATCGCCAGCGTGTTGCTGCTCGTCGCGATCGCCTGGCTGGGCGGCGAGATCCAGCCCTGGATCGGCGCGCTCGGCGTCGCGGCCGCGGCCTGGGGCCTGGCCGAATATTTCACCCGGGTCCGCCGCATGGCCTTCCCCTCGATCCTGTTGCTGCTCGCCTTTGTCGGCGGGCTGTTCGGCGCGGTCGCCACGGGGCTGATCGGCGACGAAAGCCGGTACGGCTCGGGCGACGAGGCGATCGTGGCGACCTATATCTCGATCGCCGGCGCGGTGGCCGCGGCCGGGGCCTTCCTGCACTGGCGCCGATTCCGCGTTCCGATAACGGTCGCCGCCGGGGCCGGTGCCGTCGTCGCAACGATCATCGGCATTCTCGCCGTGGCGACGGACGGCAATGTCGAGCCCTTCCTGCACCCGTTGCTGTTCGTTACGGGCCTCGGCGTCTTCGCGCTGGCGATGCGCTGGGACATCAGCGATCCGGTCCGCGAGACGCGGCGCTCGGACGTCGCCTTCTGGCTGCACCTGCTGGCCGCGCCGCTGATCGTCCATCCGATCTTCGCCGAGATCGGCGTGCTCGAAGGCGCGCTGACCGTGGGCGGTGCGGTACTCGTCATCGGGCTCTATATCGCGATGGCGCTGATCGCCCTCGCGATCGACCGGCGGGCGCTGATGGTGTCGAGCCTGGTCTACGTGCTCTGGGCGCTCAACGGACTGTTCGAGCGGTTCGGCGCGGTCGAGACCAATGTCGCGCTCGCTGCGCTGGTGATCGGGTCGGCGCTGCTGCTGCTCTCCGCCTTCTGGCACAATGCCCGCGGGCTGGTGGTCAGGCCGTTGCCCGAGGCGATCACGAACCGGCTGCCGGTGATCGGGAAGGAAACCGTAACGGCCTGATTTGTCAGACCTTCGCTTCGCTTAGGTGCCGCGACATTGCGATGGCAATGTTCTGACACACCAAACCTGCACCGCTCGACCACCAGGTCGGGTCTGACAAAAAGGAGAAAAGGGAGACCCGAAAACTATTCGCCCACAATCTTGAGCAGCCGCCGCTCGACGGGGGCCAGCACCGGCGCCAGTTCATGCCCGCGCTTCAGGATCATCCCGGCCTCGTTGAGCAGCGCCCACATGCCCTGCCGGTTGCGCAAGGCGGGGCGTTTCTCGATCCGGTATTCGGGACGCTCGGCGGTGCGGCGGAAGGCAGAGAAGGACGCGAAATCCTTCTCGAAATTCATCGCATAGTCCCGCCAGTGCCCGGCCGCGACCATCCGGCCGTACAGATCGAGGATGCGGTTGAGCTCGGTACGCTCGAACCCGACCTGGTTGGGCCGGGACCGGCCCGCGGGGCCGCGCTGGTCCGGAAACGGGGTGACGGTGCCCATCAGGCGCAATCGCTCTCCTGAACCGGGGTCTCGTCGCCGTCGCGCTCGGCGATCAGCGCGTCGATCTGCTTGCGCAGCTGCTCGAGCTCGCAGCGCATCAGCTCGAGCCGCTGGGTCGAGGGATCGAACATTTCGCTGCACGGCGTGCCGTAGGGAACGAAGCCTTCGGGCTTCGCTTCCGCGTCCATCAGCGTGGCCCTGGCCGGAATGCCGACCATGACCGCGCCGGGCTGGACGTCCTTGGTGACGACGGCGTTGGCGCCGATCCGCGCGCCCCTGCCGACGGTGATCGGCCCCAGGATCTGCGCGCCCGAGCCGATGATCACATCGTCCTCGATCGTCGGATGGCGCTTGCCGGGGACGCCGTCGGCCGGATTGGTGCCGCCGAGCGTGACATTCTGGTAGATCGTCACATTGTCGCCGATCTCCGCGGTTTCGCCGATGACGCTGAACCCGTGATCGATGAACAGATGGCGTCCGATCTTAGCGCCGGGATGGATATCGATCGCGGTCAGGAAGCGCGACCAGTGATTGACGAACCGGGCGAGGAAAAAGAGGCGGCCGCGAAACAGGCGGTGCGCCAGCCGGTGATAGGCGAAGGCCCAGACACCCGGGTAGAGCAGCACTTCGATCCGGGAGCGCGGGGCCGGATCGCGGGACCGTATGGAGTCGATATAGGCAATCAGTCGGCCAGGCATCTGCTTCTCCCGCACCAGTGGCGATCCGCAACGTAATAATCGTTCAGTGTAATAAAAACCAGTTCGACCCGCTATACCCCCCGAAAGACCAGCTTTCCGGTCGATTAATGGTTGATTTCGATTAATAGAGCCCTATTTATCGGATAGAACGATAAATTCCGAGGGTGTGCATGTCGACCTATCTGCCGACTTTGAAACAGCTGCAATATCTGGTCGCGCTGCGCGACCACGGCCATTTCGGCAAGGCCGCCGAGGCCTGTTTCGTGACCCAGTCGACATTGTCCGCCGGCCTGCGTGAGCTGGAATCCCTGATCGGCATCACGCTGGTCGAGCGCACCCGGCGCGTCGTCCGCTTCACCCCGCTCGGCCTCAGCATCGCCGACAAGGCACAGCGCGTGCTGCGCGAGGCCGAGGAGCTTTCGGAGATGGCGCGCGCGGCCGGCAAGCCGCTCTCCGGCGAGATGCGGATGGGCGTCATCCCGACGATCGCGCCGTTTCTGCTCCCGCATATCCTCCCGAAACTGCGCACCGACTGGCCGGATCTAAAACTGTTCCTGCGCGAGGAGACGAGCCCTGCGGCGTGCGATTCGCTGCAGCGCGGCCAGATCGACTGCATCCTGCTCGCCCTGCCCTATCGCTGCGGCGAGGTGGACACGGCCGAACTGTTCGACGACCGGCTGTTCGTCGCCTTTCCCAAGGGCGAACCGGCCAATCCGCCGAAGAAGATTTCGCCGGAAATCATCGATGAAGGCCGGCTGCTGCTGCTCGAGGACGGGCATTGCCTGAAAGACCATGCCCTCGCCGCCTGCAACCGCCCCGAACTGCGCGCGGAAGCGCGGATGATGGGCACGTCGCTCCACACGCTGGTGCAGATGGTCGAGAATGGCCTCGGCACGACGATGCTCCCCGAAATGGCGATCGAAGCCGGCATCCTGCGCGATACCAACATCGTCGCGCGGCCGCTCGACGCCGATCATCCGGCGCGCACGATCGCGCTCGTCTGGCGCAAGAACAGCCCGCGCGAAAAGGACTTCCGCCTGCTTGCCGATGCGATGCGCGAAGCCGCGGGTTGACGCCGTCCTGTCCGAAAGGGCAGGTCGCTCGCAACCATGGCGCTTGCTATGCGTTAACCACTTGTATCCCCCACCTATATCAACCGAGGAGAGTAAAATTGTCGAAGTCAAAGCGATTGGCCAAAGGTACCGGCGTAGCAATGGGTCTGGCCCTGTTCGCCCTCGGCGGCGCACCCGCGCTCGCCGATCATCATGGCGCCCAAGGCCATGACGACCATGCGCAGATGACCGCCGAAGAGCATGCCGAGATGGATGCCGGCGCGGAAACGGAAACGAGCGACGCCATAACCGTGGGCGGCGCCGAAATGCTGCCGACGCGCACCATCGTCGAAAACGCGTCGAATTCCCCCATTCACACGACGCTCGTCGCCGCGGTTGCGCAGGCCGAGTTGGTCGAGACGCTGTCGGGCCCGGGTCCGTTCACCGTCTTCGCGCCGACCGACGAGGCGTTCGGCCTGTTGCCGGCCGGCACGGTCGAGGCGCTGATGCAGGACGCCGCGCGCGCCCAGCTCGCGCAGATCCTGACCTATCATGTCGTGTCCGGCGCGGTGGATGCCGAAACGCTGATCGGCATGATCGAAGAAGCCGGCGGCGAACTGACGCTGACCACGGTCGAAGGATCGCCGCTGGTCGCGACGCTCGACAATGGCGCGGTCTCGCTGCGCGACGAAATCGGCGGGGTTTCCTATGTCACGCAGACCGACGTTCCCCAGTCCAACGGGATCATCCACGTCATCAACGGCGTGCTGGTGCCCGAACCGGAAACGGCCGGCGCCGGGGACCGCTAAAGCCCGTATCGGCAAAGCTCGAGGGGCGTCGCGCTGCGGCGCCCCTTTTTTATGGGGCAGACCAGCGACGGCGCTGCTCGACATCGTCCGCACGCTCCTCGACCCAGCCGGACCGGCCGTCGGCAAACTCCTCGCGCTTCCAGAACGGCGCGTCGGTCTTGAGCCAGTCGATCATGAAATGCATGGCGTCGATGGCAGCGCCCCGATGGCGGGACGCGGCGCCGACGAAGACGATCCGCTCCCCCGGCACCATTCGCCCGACCCGATGGACGATCGTCACCGCCGACAGCGCCCAGCGTTGCGCGGCGTCCTCGGCGATGCGGCGCAATGCGTCCTCCGTCATCCCGGGATAATGTTCGAGTTCGAGCGCAACGAGACCGTCATCGCCCCGCACCAGCCCGATAAAGGTCGCGACCGCGCCCGCACCGGTTATTTCCAGCCCGGCGCTTTCGGCCGCCGGGTCGAATGCCGCCTGCTGGACGCGGATGTCGGGCGTCATCCGCCCGTCACCGGCGGAAACAGCGCGATCTCCCGGACGCCGGCCAGCGGAGCATCGAAGCCGGCAAATTCCTGATCGACGGCGACGCGTAGCCGCGCCTTGTCCGCAAAGGCCTCCGCATAGTCGCCGCCCCGCGCGGCGAGCCAGTCGATAAGGGCCTCCACCGTTTCCACTTCGGCGGGCGGGTCGACCGTTTCGGCATCGCGGCCGATGGCCTCGCGCACCCAGGCGAAATAGAGCATTTCGATCGCCATTCCGGTCAATCCATATGTTTGAGGCCGGCCCGCAGATAATCCCAGCCGGTGACCATCGTGAGTACGGCCGCCAGCCACAGCGACACCAGCCCGACCATCTTCACCCAGGCGAAATCCGTCCAGCCGCCATGGTCCACGGCGCCCGCCAGGATCATCGCGCCGAGCGCGACCATCTGGAACGCCGTCTTCCATTTCGCGAGCTGGCTGACCGGCACCGAAACGCTGAGCCCCGCTAGGAATTCGCGCAGGCCCGATACGATGATCTCCCGCAGCAGGATCACGATCGCGGCGATCACATGCCAGCTTTCGATATCGCGGGTGAAGATCAGCATCACGATCACCGAGGCGACCATGATCTTGTCGGCAATCGGATCGAGGAAGATGCCGAGCTTCGACACGGTGCCCTGCGACCGGGCCAGATAGCCGTCGAGATAATCGGTCGCGCCGACCGTGCAGTAGAGGATGAAGGCGCAGATATAGCCAAGCCAGCCCGAATCCCAGAGCAGCGCAACGAGTACTGGAACGGCGAAAATGCGCGAAAGCGTCAGCAGATTGGGCAAGGTCAGCATGATCGCTCCCCTCCTAACTGCTTTTGCCTACGCAACAAAGCCTCGTCGCGACAATCGCAGCCGGGCTCGGCCCTTGGCGAGCCCGCGAGCCTGGGCTATGCGTGCCTTCCCTCCCGACGCACCCCCTTCCCTCTTCTCGAAGGACTGCATGCCGACATCGCTCGAACTTTTGACCAAGCGCCGCTTTGCGCCCCTGTTCGTCACCCAGATGCTGGGCGCGTTCAACGACAATCTGTTCAAGTTCGCGATGGTCGTGCTCGTGATCTACGAAATCTACGATGACGAGACGCTCGAATTCCAGTTCAGCTCGATCTCGACCGGCCTCTTCATCCTGCCCTTCTTCCTGCTGTCGGCGATCGCCGGGCAACTGGCCGACAACATGGACAAGGCGAAGATCATCCGCTTCGTCAAAACGCTGGAAATCATCATCGCCCTGACCGGCGCCGCCGGGCTGATCCTCCAGTCGATACCGCTGATGCTGACGGCCCTGTTCGCGCTCGGCGCCCAATCGACATTTTTCGGACCGATCAAATATGCGATCCTGCCCCAGCATCTCGAAAAGGACGAAGTGCTCGCAGGCACCGGTCTCGTCGAAGCCGGCACCTATATCGCGATCCTCGCCGGCACGATTCTCGGTGGCGTGATCGTCGACTGGCTGGGCGCCTTCTGGGCTGCGATCTGGGTCCTGACGGTCGCGGTCGTCGGCAGGATCAGCGCCCATTTCGTGCCCGCCGCTCCCGCCCAGAAGGAACCGGAGCCGATCGACTACAACATCTTCCGCTCGTCCTACCGGCTTGTGAACGGGACGATGCATATCCGTCGGCTCTTCCTCGCGATCATCGCCATCAGCTTCTTCTGGACGATCGGCTCGGTGCTGATCATCCAGTTCCCCCCGCTCGTGAAGAATGTGCTGACCGCCGACCCCAAGGTCGCGAGCATGTTCCTCGGGATATTCTCGATCGGCATCGCCATCGGATCGGTTCTCTCGAACCGCATATTGAAAGGCCAGGTTTCGGCGCGGATCGCCCCGTTCAGCGTGATCGTGATGGGCGGGTTCGTGCTGATCCTCTATTTCATCGCGATCCAGTGGCAGGGCCTCGAAAATGGCGAGCTCTACGATCTGGTCGGGTTCATCATGCATGACGGCAGCTGGCTGCTGCTCGGCGTACTGATGGGCGTGGCGATCGCCGGCGGCATGTTCGTCGTCCCGCTCTACGCCTTTCTGACCACCACCGTCGACCTGAGCCAGACGGCGCGGACCATCGCCGCGAACAATGTCGTCAATTCGGGATCGATGGTCCTCGGCGCACTTGCCGCGTTCGGTTTGAGCCTGCTCGGCGTGTCGACGACCGAGCAACTGTTCCTCGTGGCCGCCATGTGCCTCGTGTCCGCCTGGACCGCCTGGCTGCTGCACAAGGCCTGCGATTAGGATTTGCCGGACTTTGTCTTTGTCAGACCTTCGGCTTCGCCTCAGGCGCGGCACCGGCCCGCACCCCCTCCCGGCCTCCCAACAGGGTACACTCAATGGGAGGTCGGGAGGGGGTGCGGGCCGGTGCCGCGATTTCGCGTTAGGGAAATTCTGACAAAAAAGATTCCCGCCTAACCGAGAAACGTCATGAAAAAGACGAATCCGCCGGCCCAGGTGATGGTGAAGAGCCGCGCATTTTCGGCCAGCTCGCCGCGCCGCGGAAATGGCGGGCGGCGCAGCGCAACGACCGCATCGATATCGCGCTCGCGGCGGATGAGTCTCGCGGTTAGCGGCGGATAGAGCGAATCGGGTGGAGCGGTTGCCATGGCCGCCCGTTAACATTTTGTTTACTATCCCGTTTACACTGGAAGATGGTTAAGATGGGGATGCCAGGCCGATGTCCCCCATCGGGACACAGTCGGGATCAGCGTTTGGATGGTCGTTCAGTCTCGGGCGGCCTCGCGCTCGGCAATCGCCTCGGCCAGCGCGACGAGCTGCTCGGCCTCGGCCAGGTGCAGCCGTTCGACCATCGCGCCGTCCACTTCGAGAACCCCTTGGTCAGCATTTTCTGGCTCGGCAAACGCCGCGATGATCGCGCGGGCGTCCCGCAGCGCCGCAGCGGAGGGCGCGAATATCCGGTTGGCCGCGTCCAGCTGGCTGGGATGGATCAGCGTCTTTCCGTCGAACCCGAATTCGCGGCCCTGCTCGCATTCGGCGGCGAGCCCGGCCTCGTCGCCGATACTGTTGAACACACCGTCGATCACCGTCTTGCCATGCGCCCGCGCCGCCATCACCGTCATCGAAAGAGCGGCCGCAAACGGTTCGCGGCCGGGCCGCAAACTGGCCAGCATGTCCTTGGCCAGATCGTTGGTGCCCATGACCATCGCCGACAGCTCGGGCGTCGCGGCGATTTCGGCGATATTGAGGATGGCGAGCGGCGTTTCGATCATCGCCCAGACCGGCAATTCCGAACGCGCCGCCATCGATATGTCGGACGCCGACGAGGCCTTGGGCAGGAGGATGGCAGCCGGCTTGGCGAATTTCGCCGCCGCCAGATCCTCTTCGAACCAGGGCGTGCCGATACCGTTTACGCGGATGACCAGCTCGCGGTCGCGATAATCTCCATGCCATACGGCTTCCGCCACCCGATCGCGCGCATCGGCCTTGGCATCGGGCGCGACGGCATCCTCGAGATCGAAGATCAGCACGTCGGCGGGCAAGGATTTCGCCTTTTCCAGCGCCCGGGCGTTGGCGCCGGGGATATAGAGGCAGGAGCGGCGGGGGCGGAATGCGGGATCGGTCATGCGCGCCCTTATTCCGCATGCCGCTGCACAAACCAAGGTTGACGTGAACGTAAAGCAAGGCGAGAGTGTATCCAAACAGAATCATGGGAGAAGCGATCATGTCCGAAGCCGTCCTTACCGAAGCCGAAAACGGCGTCCTCACCATCACCATCAACCGCCCCGAGGCCAAGAACGCCGTCAACCGCGCGGTGGCCGAAGGCATCGCCGCAGCCATCGAAACGCTCGAAACCGACGACAGCCTGATGATCGGCATCATCACCGGCGCCGGCGGAACCTTCTGCTCGGGCATGGATCTCAAGGCGTTTCTGCAGGGCGAACTCCCGGTCGTGAGCGGCAAGGGCTTTGCCGGTTTCGTCGAAGCGCCGCCCGCCAAGCCGCTGATCGCGGCAGTGGATGGCTATGCCCTGGCCGGGGGCATGGAAGTCGCCATTGCCTGCGATCTCGTCGTCGCCAACACGGATGCGCAGTTCGGCATTCCCGAAGCCAAGCGCGGGCTTGCCGCCGGTGCCGGCGCGCTGCTCCGCCTCCCCCGCCTGATTCCCCAGCGCTATGCGATGGAGCTGGCGCTGACCGGCGATTTCGTGAGTGCCGGCCGCGCCGCCGAGATGGGCTTCGTCAATCGCGTCGTCGACGGCCCGGCCCTTGAAGGCGCGAAGGAACTCGCGGCAAGGATCGCCGAGAACGGCCCGCTCGCGGTGAAGGCGAGCAAGCAAGTCATCGTGAAGACCGAGGACTGGTCGCACGACGAGATGTGGGCCGAGCAGCAGAAGATCATCGGCGGCATCTTCCAGTCCGAAGATGCCCGCGAAGGCGCGATGGCCTTCGCCCAGAAGCGCAAACCCGAATGGAAGGGTCGCTAGGGCGCACATCTTTTCGGGTTTTAAAGCCGAACCCGTTGCCGAACGGGGACCGTCCTGACCGAGCGCGCCGGCGATCCGGACACAGCCGATTTTGGCGATACGCACGATAAATGATATGCTTGGCCAGTTGAGCCGGAGCAATTTGCAATGATCATGGCGACCTTACCGATTGGCCGGGCATGGACAAAAAAGGTTGCGACCGTGATCGCCATGGGAATCGGGCTAGCGACGGCCGGCTCCGCGCAAACGGTCGGCGATAATGCGATCGATGATCGTCAACTGACGTCGACACGATCGACTGCTGTCGAGGGCGTGACGGATTGGGTCCAATTCGATCTGGCTGATGAACGGTCAAGCAACGGGAGCCGACCGGCCGACGGCACGCAGATCGGTTGGAACAGGCCCGGCGTGGACCAGCACGTTGATGCAATCCGGAATGACGATTGGCTCCAACTGCGTATCATGCGTCCTGCCGGCCGGCCGCTGGATGCCGATGGCGCTGCGCGATCCTTTACCGGCACGACGTTGCCGGGCGTCTTGGGCTCGGGCGACGAAACGATTTCGCAGCTCGATATTCAACTCGGTGGCGACAACGGATTGAGCCTGCGCAGCAGCTTTGGCCTGTCCAGCCAACCCAGGGAAGTGGATCCTGCCGACATGTTCTTTTTGCGCGGAAACCAGGTCCGCGAAGACAGGGCAGTCGCCAATATCGGCCTTCGATTCTGAGCGGCAATCGCCTCGCGGCGCGGCAGGTCAGCCAACGGTTTGGAGTTGATCAGCCGCGGCCTCCGATCATCGATCGCCAGAACAGTTTCACTTCTCCCGGTCGAACCCACAGTTGACGTGAACGTCAACTATCGCGACAACGCAGCATCAAAAGAATCGGGGAGTAATCGACCATGAAGACCCGCATCACCGAACTGTTCGGCATCGAACATCCGATCATCCAGGGCGGCATGCATTATGTCGGCTTTGCGGAACTCGCCGCGGCGGTGTCCGAAGCGGGCGGGCTCGGCATCATCACGGGGCTGACGCAGAAGACGCCCGAGGATCTCGACAAGGAGATCAAGAAGGCGCGCGAGCTGACCGACAAGCCGATCGGCGTGAACCTGACCTTCCTTCCGGCCTTCACCGCCCCGCCCTATCCCGAATATATCGATGCGATCATCGAGAACGGCATCAAGGCGGTCGAAACGGCGGGCCGGAATCCCGAAGAGCATCTGCCGAAGATGAAGGAAGCCGGGATCAAGATCATCCACAAATGCACGAGCGTCCGCCACAGCCTGAAGGCGCAGTCGATCGGCTGCGACGCGGTGTCGGTCGACGGCTTCGAGTGCGGCGGCCATCCGGGCGAGGACGATATCCCGAACATGATACTGCTGCCCCGCGCGGCCGACGAGCTCGACATTCCGTTCGTCGCCTCGGGCGGTCAGGCCGATGCGCGCAGCCTCGTGGCGTCGCTCGCCATGGGCGCCGAAGGCATCAACATGGGCACGCGTTTCATCGCGACGAAAGAGGCGCCGGTGCACCAGAATGTGAAGCAGGCGATCGTCGATGCTAGCGAGCTCGACACCGCGCTCGTCATGCGACCGCTGCGCAATACCGAGCGCGTACTGAAGAACGCGGCGGTCGACGAAATCCTCAAGATCGAGAAGGAAAAGGGCGCCGATCTCCAGATCACCGACATTCTGGACCAGGTCGCGGGCGTCTATCCCGAGATCATGATGGAGGGCGATATGGATCGCGGCGCCTGGAGCTGCGGCATGGTCGCGGGACTCATCAACGATATCCCGACCTGCAAGGAACTGATCGACGGCATCATGGAAGAAGCCGAGACGATCATCCGGCAGCGGCTGGAGGGTTTCCTGGCCGCCTAGGACCCGGCGTCCGCCTCCGGGACCGCCAGAAACTGCATGTCCTGCCCGATCACGTCGATCCGCACGACGCGCCGCTCCTCGCCGCGCGTGACATAGACGTCGTTGTCGGGCGTGCCACCGCGGATTTCATAGCGGGTCGTGTCGAAACTGCCGGCGGGCGTTTCGATCATCCCGCCCGGACGCGCGGTGATCGTGACATCGGCAAAGGCGTTGCCGAGAGGCCCGTACCAGCGGAACGCGGTTTCCGATCCGTCGGTTTCGGGCAGCACCAGCGGCATCAGGAAGGCGACCGGTCGCGGCAGCGTGCCTTCCGGGATTTCGACATCGACCGGCTGAACCTCGACATCCTCGAGCCGCAGGACCACTCGGTTCCCGGTCGCGCGCCCATCGGCGAATTCGAGATCGAGATTCATGTAGGATGTGCCCCGATGGAATTCGAGATGGACGGTTTCGAACTGCAGGTCCGGCGCGAGATTGAACGCCAGAGTCTCATAGACCTGGGTGCTGGGCATCATCGTCCGGTCGTAGAGCAGCACGCCGTCGTCGCCCTTGATCCAGCCGAGCCGCATGAACCCGTCCCGCTCGCCGCCGTTGAACAGCCCGAGAAAGAACTCGCCCCGTTCGGGCAGGGCCGCGGCCGTACGCGCGCCGACACTGTCCTGGGCCGCCGCATGACCGGCCGGCATTACCATAGGCGCCGCCAATGCAATCGCGAACGCCAGACAGGTCCGCAGGAACCCGCGCTTGGATACTGTCATAATGTGCCCCCCTTCTTCAACGGGCCCGCCATATCGATGAAACTTGGCAGGCCGAACCCGGCTTCGACGAACGGCGGCGGATATCCTGGAGACGACAGGCCTATTGGCTTTCGGCGCTTCCGAATATCTGGTCTGAATGCACCATCGGACCGGCGACCGCTTCGAGAAACTCGATCGAGCCCTCGGCGAGGTTGATCCGGAATCGCACGTCATGCTGGCCCATCCGCATGGTCCCGGGGTCGGCGGATACGGATTCGACATCGGTCGTCGCCGTCGGAATCGTGACGGTCAACCCACGCGCCGGATCATAGTCCGCCGCTGCTCCTGCCAGATCGACATGAGTGAAAGGCCAGAGATAGCGGCAATCGAGAAAACCGCGCTCCGGTTCCGGAAACAGAACCGCAAATCCGGCCGACGCCGTCGCCGGTTCGCTCGAATCGAGCAGGATGATCCGGACCTGGCCGCTGTAGAAATCGCGCGGGCTGCCGGCCTCGTCGTCGAGCACCATCGTGCCGAGCGTGGCCACGCCCTGTTGTTCGTAGCAGGACGAGAATTCCGATGGGAACATGCGGACCGTGTCCGAGCTGCGCTCGGCATCGGATTGCGCGATCGCGGAGCCGAACGGCGCGATCAACGCCGCAGTGAACACCATGGTCCGTATCATGAAGGCCCCTCCCCCGGTCCGGCCATCGTGATGACAGCAGCGGGAACGGGACGCAAGTATGCGGCAAGGCCGGAAGCGGCGCATCGCTGTCGCTGGGAATTTCCCGGGCCGATATCCCCCGGGGATCGTCCTGAACCGGAAAATTGGTGGAGCCGAGGGGGATCGAACCCCTGACCTCTACACTGCCAGTGTAGCGCTCTCCCAGCTGAGCTACGGCCCCATCAGATGCGGGAGCGGCGCATGTAGCGCCGCCGCCCGCTTTAGGCAAGACGGCTTGTGCCTAGCTGTCGTCTTCCTTGTCGTCGCCGCTGGCGCTCGTGTCGACCTGGATGTCGTCGTCGCCGCCGAGGTCGACTTCGTCGTCGGGATTGATCTCGGCATCCTCGTCGACATCGGCAACGAGATCTTCATCCTCGTCGTCGTCGCCCGAAAGATCGGCGTCGTCCTTCTTGTCTTTTTCGTCCTTCTTGTCGTCGAAAATCACCGGCTGTTTCGACTTCAGAACCGGCTCCGGTTCCCAGATAGCGCCGCATTCGCTGTTGATGCAGGTGACCGGATCCTCTTCACCGAGATCGTAGAAACGGGTTCCGCATTTCGGGCAGGTTCGCTTCGTGCCCCATTCTGGCTTCACCATGTGATTGTGTCTTTCATCGCTTCGGAAAATATCTGCGCAAGGCTTGAGCCTGCAGTCGCGCGGGCGCTTGCCACATGGGATTGCCACTGTCAAAAGCCAAGGCTTGCAAATGCGGTTATGGTCCGGACGGACTGCACGACGATTTGCCGCCGCTTTACCCTATCCGGCCCCGCCAAGGCCCAAATTCCCATAAGGACCCTCATGTCAGAAAAGCCGATCCCCCGCACCTTCGAATCGCTGGGGCCGCTGAGCGGCCATGCCCGCGTGCCGGGCGACAAGTCGATCAGCCATCGCGCGCTGATCCTCTCCGCGATGGCGGTCGGCGAGAGCCGGATCGAGGGCCTGCTCGAAAGCGAGGACGTGATCGCGACCGTCGCCGCGCTCTGGTCGATGGGATCGCAGATCGGCCAGGATTCGAACGGCAACTGGGTGGTGAACGGCGTGGGCGTCGGTGGGCTGCTCCAGCCCGAGACTGCGCTCGACATGGGCAATTCCGGGACGAGCGCGCGGCTCCTGATGGGGCTCGTCGCGAGCCACGCGATCACCGCGACCTTTATCGGCGATCCGTCGCTGTCGCAGCGTCCGATGGGCCGGGTGATCGAGCCGCTCTCCAATATGGGCGCGACGTTTTCGGTGACGCCAGGCGACCGGCTGCCGCTGATGGTGCATGGCCGCGTGCCCGCCGTGCCGATCGAGTACCGGCTGCCCGTCGCGTCGGCGCAGGTGAAGTCCGCGATCATGCTCGCCGCGCTGAACACGCCGGGCATTACCCGTGTCATCGAGCCCGAACGGACGCGCGATCATAGCGAGCGGATGCTGGCCGGATTCGGCGCCGAGGTCGGGATCGAGGAGATCGACGGCGAACGGGTGATCGCGGTGACCGGCGAGGCCGAATTGCAGCCGCACAATATGAGTATCCCGGGCGACCCCTCGTCCGCCGCCTTCCCGCTCGTCGCGGCGCTGCTCGTCCCGGGCTCGGACGTGCTGATCCAGCACGTCGGGATCAACCCGACCCGGACCGGGCTGTTCGAGATCCTCAAGGAGATGGGCGCCGACCTCACATATGAAAACGAACGCGATGTCGGCGGCGAGCCGGTCGCCGATATCCGCGCACGGCACAGCGCGCTCAAGGGGATCGAGGTGCCGCCCGAAATCGCGCCGCGGATGATCGACGAATTCCCGATCCTGTTCGTCGCGGCGGCGCTGGCCGAAGGCAAAACCGTCACCACCGGGCTCGACGAACTGCGCCACAAGGAATCGGACCGGCTCGCGGCGATGGCCCGCGGCCTCGCCCAACTCGGCGTCCCGGTCGAGGAGCGGCCGGACGGCCTCGCCATCACCGGATCGGGCGGGGAAAAACTCAAGGGCGATTATGCGACCCCGCACATCGCCACCCAACTCGATCACCGCATCGCGATGAGCTTCACCGTCGCCGGCCTCGCTTCGGCCCATGGCGTGACGATCGACGACATCCGGCCGATGGCGACCAGTTTTCCGAGCTTCCCGCCGATGCTTGCCGATCTGGGAGCGATCGCGCGGTGATCATCGCGGTCGATGGTCCCGCCGCTTCCGGCAAGGGCACGATCGCCCGCGCGCTCGCGGCCCATTTCGGCCTGCCCTGGCTCGATACCGGGCTGCTCTACCGTGCGGTCGGCGTCAGCGTCTTGCGGGCGGGCGGCAACCCGGACGATCCGGTCGATGCGCTGGCGGGCTGCGATTTTCCCGATCAACTGCTCGACGATCCCGAGCTGCGCAGCGAAACGGCGGGCACCTACGCCTCACGCGTGTCGGTCCATCCCGTGGTCCGCGCGGCGCTGATCGAGCGGCAAAAGGCGTTCGCGAACCAGCCGGGCGGCGCCGTGCTCGACGGCCGCGACATCGGAACGGTGATCGCGCCCGGCGCCGACGCCAAGCTGTTCGTCACAGCCAGCGCCGAAGCGCGCGCCGAGCGCCGCCACAAGGACGAGCTGCACACCGATCCCGATGCCGATTTCGCCGCGATCCTCGCCGACATCGAAGACCGCGACCGGCGCGACAGCCAGCGCGACAGCGCACCGCTCAAGCGCGCCGACGATGCGGACTTGCTCGATACGACGAACCTTACTATATCGGCCGCCGTCCAGCGGGCGATTGCGCTCGTAGAAGCTCGGACGGGTAAGCGGTAACAACCGCGTCCACCCAGCAACGCATCAGGCAGTGGCGTTCGCGCCGCGGTCTTGGTGCGTTTTCGTGCGTTTGGAACGGCACGGGCTTTTGCGACGGAAACGCAGGCGGGATGCGGGATCGGCAAGGGGCCGGTGTCGCCACGATGTTCCAAGACCTCCGGAGACAACCGGACGGCCTGAAACGATAAATGAAGGACCTTTTATCCATGGCAACTGCGCCGAACCCCACGCGGGACGATTTTGAAAAACTGCTCAACGAAACCTTGGGCGACTCCGAAGGCTTCGAAGGCCGCGTCGTCAAAGGTACCGTCACCGGGATCGAGAATGACCTCGCCGTCATCGATGTCGGACTGAAATCCGAAGGCCGCGTGCCGCTTCGCGAATTCGCGAACCCCGGCCAGAAAGCCGATCTTTCGGTCGGCGACGAAGTCGAAGTCTTTGTCGACCGCGTCGAAAATTCGCAGGGCGAAGCCATGCTCAGCCGCGATCGCGCCCGGCGCGAAGCCGCCTGGGACCGCCTCGAAGCCGAATATGACAAGGAAGCCCGTGTCG
>NZ_JBQLZM010000006.1:0-20127 GCF_052168275.1 Parasphingopyxis sp.
CCCAGAAATGCTCGATCTGGAGCTGGGCCGGCGCGCTCCGCCGCGCGGTGATCGACGGCGATGTCGAAAACGGTTCGCTGATGGCCGGGCAGAGCGTCGGCATGGTGAAGACGGAAGAACCCGTCGCCGATATCATCGCGACCCTGATGGATGAAGCGGTGAAGGCGCTGGAGAAGAACCGGGGTTAGCTGGGGTCAAAAGTTAGGAGAAGCAAATGGCTTTTGGAATTGATGACGCGCTAACGGCCGCAACTGTCGGGATAAAACTGACTGACACCGTGGTTAGAACGATAAAACGTTATCGGAAACAAGGGCAAGACATCGATATCGAACTACTGATCGAGGAAGTCAGGACAACAGCTCTGCAGAAAATTGAAGAAGCTGATCATGCCCTCTTCGAATTTGAATCCATGTTAAAACGTCGCAACCTGAATCTAGAACTACCGATGAACGACGTTGTTCTCCAAGCAAGATGGTGGAACCCTGTCGAACAGATTCAGCTCAAGAACATTCGGGCAAAGTTCAATGCTTTTTCTGCAAGCGTCTACGATGCGACTGACGACATTGCCGCATTGCTGAGATGTCGCGATCAGACAACAGAGATGGGAGTTTCAGTAGTCGAGTCAGTCGAAGCGAAGCACGAACTCAGTCGCGCTTTGTTGGACTCTCCGTCGGTTCAACATTCAATCAACCTATTACGGGAAAAGCTCAAAGAACACAAAATCGCGCTAATGTGACGAGGCAACCGGGTTATTCTAATCCTCCGCGCTCACCCTGAGCTTGTCGAAGGGTCATTTACGTCACTCTGCTTGCCGCGATTCCGCGAAAGTGCGGGCAAGGCATCAAAGTCGCCACGCATAAGCGCTTCCTTCTTCGCTCGTGACCAGCCTTTAAGACGTCCTTCGAGTTCGAAAGCTGTATCGCGGCTTTGACAATCGGTAGCCCATAACAGCTCGACGGGCCTTCGCTTGGCCGTAAAAGTGCTGGCCGTTCCATCCGAATGCTGTGCCATACGTGCATCGAGATTGTCGGTATGTCCGGTGTAGTAGCGCCCATCTGCGCATTTCAAAAAAATTTAAACAAAGAACGGCATCTCGGAATGGTGCAACAATGCCTACCCTTCGACAAGCTCAGGGTGAGCGCAGCGGATTGGCTAGAACTCAAATATTCAAAGGCGGTAACAGCCTGAATATTCCTGAGCATCGTCGCCAACATGTTTCACTGCGCTCACCCTGAGCTTGTCGAAGGGTGAAAACTCTACTGTTCGCTAGAACGGATTCACCGTAAATCCGTCCTGCTGCAACAGCGCGTGCGCCGTCATCGCCGAGAGCGCCATGTCCACGCCCGGCAGCAGGTCCGCGACGCCGATTTCGTAATAGGCGGCGGTCTGGCCGCACAGGATGATCTGCACGTTGTTCGCCAGCAGCGCTGCGATCGCCGGGGCATTGGCGTTGTCCGCCCCGTCCTGCCGCGCGGCGTAGAATGCGGGCCGGGTCAGGTCGAGCGAGGCCTGGCCGTGGACGACGACCGCGACGCGGATATTCTCGCGCGGCACGCCGGCGGCGACATGCATGTTGATGAAGCGCGCGGCGCTGTTCAGCGTGCGGTTGATCTCCCCGGCATCGGCGCGGGTCGACGTGTCGAAGGCCACCGCGAAGGACGCGTCGCCCGGGATCGGCATGGTCGTCGTCACATCGGCGATCTGGCCGAACTCGGTAAAGACCGGGCCGGCATGGAAGGCATCCGACTGGGCGGCGAGCGGGGTTGCGGCGAGGCAGAGGGCGGTCAGGGCGGCGGCGGTCTTGCGCATCGGGGAGTGTCCTTTCGGATGGGGTGTTTCTGGCTTCCTACCGCCGGCCCCATCCGCTTGTCAGTAGTTACCGCAAAAAACACCGTCATTCCGGACTTGATCCGGAATCCAGAGCCAAAACTGATATCGCCTGCCGCCCTGGATTCCGGATCAAGTCCGGAATGACGCTAAATGGTAGTGGAGCACCCCATCCTATTTCCTGTCCTACAGTCGCCCGGCCATGCTATCCTTGCCGCAATGGCCCCGCGTCCGTTCGCGCGCGGCACAGGCTCTTTGATCCGTCGATCCACAGAAACCGCGCACTGCGCCGGAACAGATCGCCCGGAACAGCTCGCTATGCGTCCACTTTGTCAACTTAGCGCCGGGATGGCCCGCGATTACCCCCGATCCGTGTCAACCAGTGTCAACCAAGGGGCGGCGTCAGGAAATTTCCTTGGCCAGCAGGATCATCTTGCGCCGGTCTTCGTAGACCGCCTTGTCGAAGGTCCGCGTACCGAGCTCCATGAAGCCCCAGCGCAGATAGGCGCCATAGGCCCAGTCCGCGCTGTCCATCACGTCGAGCCAGACATGGTTGTGGCCATGCGCGCGCGCATCGTCCTCGACCGCGTCGTACAGGCGCTTGCCGAGCCCGCCGCCGCGGACATTGGGCAGCAGGTACATGCGCCGGAGCTCGACGCCGCTTCGGCTCCCCGTTTCCGGATTTGCCGAGCCGCGGACCGCCATCGCGAATCCCGCCGCGACGCCGTCGGTCTCGGCGAGCCAGAAGGCGGTGTTCGCGTCTTCCATCGCCGCGCGCACGGCGGCCTCGCCATAGGTTTGGAGATGCCGCATCAGCGGCGCCGGCTCGGGCCACAGATAGCCATAGGCCGCGGCATAGGAGGCCGGCCCCACGATGCCGAGCTGCGGAGCGTCGTCGCCGTTCGCCCGCCGGATCGTATAATCTGTCATCGCACAGTCCCTGTCACACGCCATCCTATAGCGCAGATCGGCGGCGGCCGCGAGTTTCGGAGGATGGCGGACCGCCTTCCGGGCAAAGCCCGGCTTTCGCCCCGCTTAGCCTTTCGCATTGGCGCGGGCGGCATCGCTCTGCTAACCGGTCGCGCATGAGTTTCGCCGAAGCCAAGACCGCCTCCCGGGAGATACTGACCGGGCTCCACGACGTGATGGCGTCGCGCAACCACGCGCAGGCCAAGCTCAACCGCGTCGTCGAGATCATCGGCGAGGCGCTGACCAGCGAGGTCTGCTCGATCTACCTGCTGCGCGAGGGCGTGCTCGAACTCTATGCGACGCGCGGGCTGAACCAGGACGCGGTCCATGTCACCAAGCTGGCGATGGGCGAAGGCCTGGTCGGCGTGATCGCCGAAAGCGGGCGGATCCTGAACCTCGACGAGGCGACCTCGCACCCCGACTTCGCCTACAAGCCGGAAACCGGCGAGGAGACCTATCACAGCTTCGCCGGCATTCCGATCATCCATCGCGAGCGCACGGTGGGCGTGCTCGCCGTCCAGCACGCCGATCCGCGCCCTTATGACGATGTCGAGATCGAGGCGCTGCAGACCGTCGCGATGGTGCTCGCCGAGCTGATCGCCAATGCCGAGCTGATCGACGACAGCGCGACCGACGCCGAAACCGCGCGCCAGACCGAGGCGATGCGGCTCACCGGGCAGAAGCTCGTCGTCGGGATGGCCGAGGGCGTCGCCGTCTTCCACCAGCCGCGGGTCAATATCGAGCATACGGTCGCCGACGACACGGAAGCCGAGCGCGCCCGGGTCTACCAGGCGTTCGGCAAGATGCGCGAACAGATCGACACGCTCGCCAACCAGGCCGAATTCGGGGCGGGCGGCGAGCACAAGGACGTGCTCGAGACGTACAAGATGTTCGCCTATGACGAGGGCTGGAGCCGCCGGATCAACGCCGCGATAGACAGCGGCCTGACCGCGGAGGCGGCGATCGAGCGCGTCCAGCAGCGCACCCGCGCGCGGATGCACGAGATCGACGATCCGCTGCTCGCCGAGCGGATGCACGACCTCGAGGATCTCGCCAACCGGCTGATCCGGATCGTCGCCGGGCAGCTCGGAACCGCGGCGCAGCTCGGCCTGCGCAACGATTCGATCCTGATCGCGCGCAATCTCGGCCCCGCCGAGCTGCTCGAATATGACCGGCGGCGATTGAAGGGCGTGGTGCTCGAGGAAGGATCGCTGACCGCGCACGTCACGATCGTCGCGCGCGCGATGGGCGTGCCGGTGCTCGGCCGGGTCGCCAATGTCCGGCGGCTGATCCATGAAGGCGACGAGCTGCTGCTCGATGTCGAGGAGGGTTCGGTCTATGTCCGGCCGTCGGTCAGCATGGCCGAGGCCTTCGAGGCCAAGCTCGCCCGGATGCAGCAGAAGCGCGCCGAGTTCGCGGCGCTGCGCGAAAGCGCCCCCGAAACGAAATGCGGCCGGCGGCTCAAGGTGATGGTCAATGCCGGGCTGCGCGAGGATGTCGCCGCGCTCAATCTCGCCGGCGCCGACGGGATCGGCCTGTTCCGCACCGAATTCCAGTTCCTCGTCTCGGCCACCCTGCCCCGCCGCGAGGCGCAGCAAAAGCTCTATAAGGACGTGCTCGAGGCGACCGGCGACAAGCCGGTGATCTTCCGCACGCTCGACATCGGCGGCGACAAGGCGGTGCCCTATCTGCGCGCCGAGACGACCCGGGAAGAAAATCCGGCGATGGGCTGGCGCGCGCTCCGGCTGTCGCTCGACCGCGAGGGCCTGATGAAGGTGCAGGCGCGCGCGCTGATCGAGGCGGCGGCGGGCAAGACGCTGAACGTGATGTTCCCGATGGTGTCGGAACCCTGGGAGTTCGACGAGGCGCGGGCGCTGTTCGAATCCCAGCGCGTCTGGCTCGAAGACCATCATCACATGCTGCCGCACGACATCCGCTATGGCTGCATGCTCGAAGTGCCGGCGCTGGCCGAGGCGCTCGACCAGCTGTTGCCGCGCCTCGATTTCCTGTCGATCGGCACGAACGACCTCACCCAGTTCCTGTTCGCCGCCGACCGCGCCGACCCGCGCATCGCCGACCGGTACGACTGGCTGAGCCCGGCCATATTGCGTTTCATCCGCCGCGTCGTCCGGCAGACCGGCGAGGCCGGCGTGCCGACGACGATCTGCGGCGAGATGGGCGGGCGCCCGATCGAGGCGATGGCGCTCATCGGCCTTGGCGTCGACCAGCTGTCGATCACGCCGGCGGCTGTCGGCGCGATCAAGGCGATGATCCGCTCGCTCGACGCGGGCGAGCTGCGCGGCAGGATGGACGAATGGCTCGCCGAACCGCCGCCCGACATGCGCCAGACTCTGCTCGACTGGGCTGAGCAACGCTCGGTCGCAATCGCCTGATTTCCCAAGGGCCGTGCCGGGGAAGTCCTTGACATAAATGTCGGCGGCTTGCGAAAGCGCCAAGCAACGCAGCCGGTCAACGGGTTGCGTCGTCAGGGGACGCCAATGTCGGAAGAAGGTGGCGAAGACGCCGCATTGTTCGAGTCCCGGGTGGGGACCAGGCTTCGCGAGGCCCGCGAGAGCCAGGCCATATCGCTGGACGATATCGCGAAATCGACCCGTATCCCGTTGCGTCAGCTGCAGAATATCGAAAACAGCGACTATGAAAAACTGCCCGCGCCGACCTACAGCATCGGCTTCGTGAAGGCCTATGCGCAGGCCGTGGGGCTCGATGCGCAGGCGATGGCGAAGGAGTTTCGCGAGGAAATCAATTTCCGGTCCGCGGGCGAAACGGCCAGCGAGTATTTCGAGCCGACCGATCCGGCGCGCGTCCCCCCGCGCAGCCTCGCCTGGATCGCGGCCGGGATCGCGATCGCGCTGATCGTCGCCTATGCACTGTGGCGCAGCGGCATGTTCGGCCTCGATAGCGACGACCGCGCCCGGCTCGCGGCGGGAACCGACGCGCCGGCAACAGCCGAAGACGCCGGACCGGCCGGTGCACAGCCCGCCACCCCGGCTGCACCGCCCGCCGACGGCGCCGTGGTTCTCGAAGCCGTCGATACGGTCTGGCTGCGCATCTACGAGCGCGACAGCGGCGAGCGGATCTACGAAGCCGAGATGCAGCCCGGCGACCGCTACGAGGTCCCGGCCGATGCCGTGCAGCCCGCGATCCGCACGGGCCGCGCCGATGCGCTGCGCGTCACCGTCGGCGGGCAGCGCGTCGATCCGATCGGGCCCGCGCAGACCGTGGTCAGCGATGTCAGCCTGTTGCCGGCGGACCTGACCCGCCCCCGCCCCGCCGCCGAATCCCCGCCCGCCAACTAACAGCCTGGCCCCGCTTCATATTGGCGTCAGGATCGACGCGCGATATAGATCGCGGTTCGGGTTCACGGAGGGGAAATCGATATGCGTCCCATGCTTGTCGCCGCGCTGCTCGCCAGCTGCGCCGCCACGCCCGCATTTTCGCAAGACGCGGACCTGGACCGGCGGATCGACCGCGTCGAGCGCGAGGTTCGCGCGCTGCAACGCCAGGTGTTCCCGGGCGGCAATTCCGATTTCTTCGAACCCGAAATCCCGGCCAACAGGCAAAGCGGCATGGCCGGAGATCCGGCATCCTCGCCGATCACCGACCTGACCGACCGGGTCAATGCGCTCGAGCGCCAGCTGGCAACGCTGACCGGCCAGGTCGAAGAAAACAGTTTCGAGCTGCGGCAGCTGCGGTCGATGGTCGAAGCGCTCCGGGGAACCACGACGCCTGCGATCGCGCCCGAACTGCCGGTCGACGGAGACGCGGTTACCGGCGAAACCGAGCCGCTGTCCACCGAACCACCCGCCGAAACGGCGAGCGGGACGGCCGAAGCACCGCCGCCGCCGGCATCCGAAACCACGGAACAGTCGCTGCCCGACGATCCCGGCGAAGCCTCCTATGTGCGCGGCTACCGGCTCTGGCGCGACGGCAATTACGAGGAAGCGCGCACGCAGTTGCGCGAAACGGTGGAAAACTATCCGGGCCATCGATTCGAAAGCTATGCGCGCAACCTTCTCGGCCGGGCCTATCTCGACGACGACAAGCCGGCCAACGCGACCGAGATTTTCGTGCGCAATTACCAGGAACTGCCCAATGGCGAGCGGGCTGCGGACAGCCTGTTCTTCCTCGGCGTCGCGCTGACCGAACTCAACTATAACGACCGCGCCTGCCTCGCCTTCGACGAATTGCAGGAGGTCTATGGCGACGACCTGCGCAGCACCATCCGCGAACAGGTCCCCGCCGCGCGCGAAGCCGCCGGCTGCCGCTGACGGCTTCGTTTTTGCCATGGGTGCGGCTAAGGGTCGCACCATGCCCGCGCAATCCCTCATCGACCGGTTCCGGGCCGGGACCGAACGGCTGACCGGCGCGCGACCCGATCCGGACCGGCGGCTCGGGCTCGCCGTCTCGGGCGGTCCGGACAGCCTCGCGCTGCTCGCGCTGGCCGCCGAAGCCTATCCCGGTGCGGTGGCGGCGGCGACCGTCGATCACGGGTTGCGTCCCGAAGCGGCCGACGAGGCGCGCCATGTCGCGGCGATCTGCCGCCGGCTGGACGTTCCGCATACGATCCTCGCGCCGGAGGAGCCGATCGGCGGCAATATCCAGTCGGCAGCCCGCGCCGCGCGCTATGCCCTGCTGGAGGCCTGGCGCGAGGACGAGGGCTTGGGCTGGATCGCCACGGCGCATCATGCCGACGACCAGCTCGAAACGATCCTGATGCGCCTGATGCGCGGCAGCGGCGTCGACGGGCTGTCGGCCATCCGGCCGGTCAATGGCGCCGTCATCCGGCCGCTGCTCGGCATGCGCAAGGCCGAACTCGTCGCCCATGCCGCCGCGCGCGGCCTGGAGGCGATGGCGGATCCCAGCAACGCGGATCCCGCCTTCGATCGCGTCCGCGTGCGCGAGGCCCTGCACGGGTTTCCCGACTTCGATCCCGAGCGCCTCGCGCGGAGCACGGGCGCCTTGCTGGAGACGAGCGCGGCGCTTGGCTGGATGGTGGAGCGCGAGGCCCGAGAGCAGATCGCGGCCTCGGATGGCTACGTCGAACTGCGCCGGACCGACTATCCGCAAGAGTTGCTGCGGCG
Source organism: Parasphingopyxis sp. (assembly GCF_052168275.1). Classification (GTDB taxonomy): domain Bacteria; phylum Pseudomonadota; class Alphaproteobacteria; order Sphingomonadales; family Sphingomonadaceae; genus Parasphingopyxis. Next base: position 7,899 of record NZ_JBQLZM010000006.1, read on the forward strand.
GCTGGCGCTGGTCGCAATCGGCCGGGTCGATCCAGCAGCATTGCCGCAAGGCCCCGCGCTGGACCGGCTGTTCGAAAGACTGCGGCAAGGCCGGAAGGCATCGATCGGCAGGATTCTGGTCGAACCCCTTGCCGCCGGCATCTGGCGTTTCTCCCTGGCGCCTCCGCGCAGGACCGGCTGAAACGGCAGACGACGCTATAACAGCAGCACCAGCAGATAGGCTGCGTAGAGACCCAGGAATACGCCGCCCTGCCATCGATGAAGGGTCAGGCCGGCGCGCAGGAAAACCAGCAGCAGGGCGGTCGCGCCGAGCAGCACCCAGATGTCGAACCGGACGATGGCGGGAGGCACTTCGAGGGGATGGACGAGCGCGGTGACGCCCAGAATGCCAAGCACATTGTAGATGTTCGACCCGACGACGTTGCCGAGCGCGACGTCCGAATGCCGGCGCAGCGCCGCGATGACGCAGGCAGCCATCTCGGGCAGCGACGTGCCGACGGCGACGACGGTGAGCCCGATCACGGCATCGCTTACGCCGAGCGAGCGGGCGAGTTCGATGGCGGCATCGACGAGCAGCCGGGCGCCGAGTATCGTCGCCGCGAGACCGATGACGGTCAGCACCAACGCGGGCCACAGGCGCAGCGCGCCCGGCGCGGCGTCCGCTGCCACATGCTCGTGCATCACGGCTTCCGCGTCGCCCACCCGTCGTTCGGCGCGATAGGCCCAGATCACATAGCCCGCGAGCAGGGCGAGCAGCGCAGCGCCGACGAGGCGGTCGAGCGATCCGATCAGAACCACGCCGAGGCAAAGGAGCGCCGAAAGGCCCAATGCCAGTCCATCGCGCCGAAAGGCTGCGGGGACCGCCGCGATCGGCGCAAGCAGCGCCGATATCCCGAGGATCAACAATATGTTGGCCGTGTTCGAGCCCACGACGTTGCCGATGGCGATGCCGGGAGACTCGGCCATTGCGGCGAGCAGGCTGGTCACGAGTTCGGGAGTCGACGTGCCGAACCCGACGATGACGAGCCCCGCCAGCAGCGGCGACACGCCGAGGCGCGCGGCGGCCGCCACCGCGCCGCGAACGAGCATTTCTCCACCGGCGAGCAGCAGCGCGAGCCCGCCGATCAGTATCAGAATGGTCATGCGAGGAGGTTTCCCAGTAGAAAACGGAGGCCGGCCAGGCTCGCCGCTACGGCCGTCGCCTGGGCGGCGCGCGCGTTGAGAATCTGCGTGCGGTTCAGCGCCGTGACGATCCGGTTGATGTCCGCATGGTCCAGCACCTCGTGCCGGCTGACACGCCGCACCCTTCGCCTGCTGGCGCGGAACCAGAACAGCCCCGACAGACCCGCGGCGAGCACGATCGCGATGTCCAGAAGTGCGAGAAAAAGCGTCATGGCCGGGGATCACCGCGCGCACATCGCACGACCGACAAGACGAACCACAGGCTTCGCGTCATCCACGTGTCTCACAGCGCCGCTATGACACGACCACGCTGTCCGACATCGCGGGCGCCGCGGCAGCGCCCGCCAGAGGAGCCCGGAAGCTGCTGGATGAAATAGTATTCCCGGTCCGACATACAAGTGCGAAAAATGATCGTCGCGGAACCGGAGCGACGGCCCAATCCGCCGGTCGCCGGACCATTGCGCAACCCGGCAATTGTCTTTTTACCCGGATATCCTATCTTGGGGCGGAATGAGAGGTTCAAGCGCATGAATGACGAGAAAGATCCGCAAGAGGGCGGCACCAATCCCTGGGTGAAAAGCCTGTTCATCTGGGCCGGCATATTGGTCGCGCTCATCCTGTTCGTCACGATGTTCGACAGCGGCAGCGCGCGCGCGGACGAGGCGCTCCCCTATTCCGAATTCCTCGACCGGGTGGAACAGAATGAAGTCCAGCAGGTCGAGATCAACCAGGGCTTCATCAACGGCACGCTGACCGACCAGTCGACCTTCCGCACCGATCTGCCGCCCGGCGTCGCGATTCCGGTGGACGCGATGCGGGAGGCCAATGTCGAGATCAGCGGCCGGCCCGAGGAGCGCGCCGGCATCTGGACCTATGTGCTGCTCAACCTTCTCCCCTTCATCCTCATTTTCGGCATCGCCTTCCTGATCATCCGCCAGATGCAGAAAAACGCCGGCGGCGGCGCGATGGGCTTCGGCAAGTCCAAGGCGAAGATGCTGACCGAGAAGCAGGGCAAGGTAACGTTCGAGGACGTCGCCGGGATCGATGAGGCGCGCGAGGAACTGCAGGAGATCGTCGAGTTCCTGAAGGATCCGGGCAAATTCTCCCGCCTCGGCGGCCAGATTCCGAAGGGCGCGTTGCTCGTCGGCTCGCCCGGCACCGGCAAGACGCTGCTTGCGCGCGCGATCGCGGGCGAGGCGGGCGTCCCCTTCTTCACCATTTCGGGCTCGGACTTCGTCGAGATGTTCGTCGGCGTCGGCGCTTCGCGCGTCCGCGACATGTTCGAACAGGCCAAGAAGAACGCGCCGTGCATCGTCTTCATCGACGAGATCGACGCGGTCGGCCGCCATCGCGGCGCCGGGCTCGGCAACGGCAATGACGAGCGCGAACAGACATTGAACCAGCTGCTCGTCGAGATGGACGGCTTCGAGGCCAATGAAGGCATCATCATCATCGCCGCGACCAACCGGCCCGACGTGCTCGATCCGGCGCTGCTGCGCCCCGGCCGCTTCGACCGCCAGGTCGTCGTGCCGCGCCCCGATATCGAGGGCCGCGAGAAGATCCTCGACGTGCACATGAAGAAGGTGCCGCTGGCCCCGGACGTGGATTCGCGCACGATCGCGCGCGGAACCCCGGGCTTCTCAGGCGCCGATCTCGCCAATCTCGTCAACGAGGCGGCGCTGCTCGCGGCGCGCAAGGGCAAGCGGCTCGTCGCGATGGACGAGTTCGAAGAGGCCAAGGACAAGGTCATGATGGGCTCCGAACGGAAATCCATGGTGATGACCGAGGAAGAAAAGAGGTCGACCGCATATCACGAGGCCGGCCACGCGCTCGTCTCGCTCCATGTCGAGGGCTGCGATCCCCTGCACAAGGTGACGATCATTCCGCGCGGCCGCGCGCTGGGCGTGACCTGGAACCTGCCGGACCGCGACCGCTATTCGATGTCGATGCAGCAGATGAAGGCGCGGCTCGCGCTCTGCTTCGGCGGCCGGATCGCCGAACAGCTGATCTATGGCGAGGATTCCCTCAACACCGGCGCGGCGAACGACATCCAGCAGGCGACCGACATGGCCCGCTCGATGGTCATGGAGTACGGCATGAGCGAGAAGCTCGGCTGGCTGCGCTATCGCGACAATCAGGACGAGGTGTTCCTCGGCCACAGCGTCGCCCGCAACCAGCAGGTTTCGGAGGAAACCTTCAAGCTGATCGACGCCGAGGTCCGCCGCCTGATCGAGGAAGCGGAAGACCGGGCGCGCCAGGTGCTGACCGAAAATATCGGCGAGTTGCACAAGCTGGCCGAGGCTTTGCTCGAATATGAAACGCTGAACGGCGAAGAGGCCAAGAAGGCGATCAAGGGCGAGGATATCGGCCGCGACAACGACCGCGACGCCAAGGCGAAAGCCGTGCCGGTCGGCGGATCGAGCATTCCGAAGACCAAGCCGCGCAAGCGGCCGTTCGGCGATCCCGCGCCCGAAGGCGCCTGACCGGACCGCCCGATAACACGGAAAAGGCTCGCTTCGGCGGGCCTTTTCTTTGCGCGTTATCCGAGCGCCCCGATCGCGAGCAGCAATATGAAGAAGATCAGCGCGGTGAAGAAACAGAACATCGCGAGGACGCCCGTTCTCAGCAGGGCGCCGATCCGGCCGATCGCATAGGTGCCGCGCAGCTGCTTGTACATGTGGACGAGCGGCACGAGGATCGCCGCCAACGCTATCCAGTTGGCCCCGAGCCCGGCGAAACCCAAGACGGTCAGCACGATTGCGAACAGCGACATGAAGGCCAGCGAATAGGTGACGAAGACCGTGTGGTCGTACATCTTGAAGCGGCGCGTGTAGAAGAACAGCAGCCAGACGAACGGCACCGAGATCGGGATCAGCAGCCAGGAGAATTTGTAGAAATTGGCCTGCAGCTTGTAGAGCGCCAGGCTCGGATTGTCCCGGATCTTCCGGACACCGTAATCGAACCGGTCCCAGCCGGTCGTGAAATCGATACCCCGATTCTCGACCGGGTTGCCGTCCGCGTCGACCCCGCCCGTGATGAAGGTTTCGACACCGTCCTGACCGATATCCAGGCCCTCGATCCGCGCATCGACATCGTCGATCCGCTGGCGAAGCGCCGCGGCGTCGGCCTGTCGCCCGGGCTGACTTTCGAGCACCGCCAGCTGGCGGCCGAGCTCGGCGCGTTCCGCCCGCGCGGTCGCGATCTGGCTCTCCAGCTCTCCTTGCGCCGCCTCGGTCGACACATTCTCGACATCGATATTGGACAGCGACACGCCGTAGATCGTCAGGATCCCGAACATCAGGAACACGCCGAACAGGAACATGCCGAGCGGCGAGACGAATTTGGCGCGCTCGCCATGGATGTAACGGCGGGTCAGCTGGCCCGGACGCCAGATCAGCAGCGGCAGGGTCCGCCAGAATTTGCCGTCGAGATGCAGCACGCCGTGAATGAGATCGTGGCCGATCGCCGCGATGCTGCGATGCACATGCGCTTTCTGGCCGCAATAATGGCAATGCGTCCCGACCAGCTCGGTCGCGCAGTTGCCGCAATTGGTTTCGCCGTGCTCCGCCCCGCCCTCGCCATGCGCGGGTTCGACCGCCCGTGCCGCCAGTCCGCCCGCGACAACCTCTCCCACGCCTTCGATCCCGTTATCCATCGCCCTGGCTCCCCTGCCCCGCACATAGCCGCGCCGGTGCGGGTTCGTCGATAGCCGTTCACGCCCGGCTTCTGGCATGATATGGCCCGCCCGCGATGAACGAACACAGCGCCATTCCGGCTCCCGAGGCCCTGATCGCCGATATGGGTGCGCGTGCCCGCGCGGCCGCGAAGGTCATGGCGCAGGCGTCGACGGAAACCAAGGCCGCGGCGTTGCGGGAGGCGGCAAGGGCCCTGCGCGCGTCCAAAAAGGCGATTCTCGACGCCAACGCCGCCGACATGGCGCGCGGCGAGGAGAATGGCCTGAGCGCGGCGTTGCTCGACCGCCTCAAGCTCGACCCGGGCCGGATCGAAGGCATCGCCGCGGCGCTCGAGGCCGTCGCCGCGCTGCCCGACCCGGTGGGCACGGTCATCGACCGCAGCACGCCGCCCAACGGCCTGGAACTCAGCCGGGTCCGCATTCCGCTCGGCGTGATCGGGATCATCTACGAAAGCCGCCCGAACGTAACCGCGGACGCCGGCGCCCTGTGCCTGATGGCCGGCAATGCGGCCGTCCTGCGCGGCGGTTCGGAAGCGATCGAATCCAGCCGGGCCATCCATGCCTGCCTCGTCGACGGGCTGCGCGCGGCAGGCCTCCCCGAAGATGCCGTCCAGCTGGTCCCGACGACCGATCGCGCGGCCGTCGGCGCCATGCTGCGCGCGAGCGGGCTGATCGACATCGTCGTGCCGCGCGGCGGCAAGGGTCTTGTCGCGCGGGTGCAGGAGGAAGCGCGCGTCCCCGTGCTCTCCCATCTCGACGGGCTGTGCCACACCTATGTCCACGCCGCCGCCGATCCCGCGATGGCGCGCGATATCGCGGTCAACGCCAAGATGCGGCGCACGGGAATTTGCGGGGCGATGGAAACCCTGCTGATCGACCGCGATTTTCCGGAACCCGCAATGCTCGTCGATGCGCTGATCGGTGCGGGCTGCGAGGTGCGGGGCGACAACGCCGTGCAGCAGCTCGACGACCGGGTAAAACCCGCCAGCGCCGAAGATTGGGATACCGAATATCTCGAACCGATCGTTTCGGCGGCGATCGTCGTGGGCATGGAGGCCGCGCTCGACCATATCGCGCGCCACGGATCGGGGCATACCGACGCCATCGTCACCGATGATGCGGAAGCGGCAGCACATTTCCTCGCCGCGGTCGACAGTGCGATCGTCATGCACAATGCCTCGAGCCAGTTCGCCGATGGCGGCGAATTCGGCCTCGGCGCGGAAATCGGCATTTCCACCGGCCGGTTGCACGCGCGCGGCCCGGTCGCGCTCGAGGGTCTCACCACCTATAAATGGATCGCGCGCGGCAAGGGTACGATCCGGGCATGAACGGGCGGGTCCTGCTGATCGTCGGAGGCTGGCTGTCGGTTGCCGCATCGCTCCTGCATATTGCGGTTATTGTCGGCGGGCCGGACTGGTACCGCTTTTTCGGCGCAGGCGAGCAGATGGCCCGAATGGCCGAACGCGGCGATGCGTATCCCGCGATAATCACGACGGCGATCGCCCTGATATTGGCCATATGGGCGGCATATGCATTCTCAGGTGCGGGCGTGATTCGGCGCCTGCCATTGTTGCGAACGGGATTGATTACGATCTCCGCCATATATCTCCTTCGGGGATCGGTCCTGTTTCCGATATTTCTTTTTGGCAATGGGCCAGTCGCACAGTTCGATATCTGGAGCTCGTTGATCGTGCTCGCCTATGGCATCGCCTATGCCTCAGGCACGTGGCTGAGCTGGCCGGCGCTTCGCCCCGATGGCGGCAGCATCGCGACTTGAGACCCACAGGCCTTCTCGGCGGCTCGTTCAACCCCGCGCATGGCGGGCATCGCGGGATCAGCCTGTTCGCGCTCGACGCGCTGAACCTCGACGAGATCTGGTGGCTGGTATCGCCCGGAAATCCGCTCAAGACCGACACGAAGGACATGGCGCCGCTTGCCGCGCGGCTCGCATCGGCGCGCAAGATGGCGCGCGGCACGCGGATCCGGCCGACCGCCATCGAACGGGAACTGGGCACGCGTTATACTGTTGAAACGATTGAAAAACTTGTCCGGCGCTACCCGAAGCGGCGATTCGTCTGGATCATGGGATCGGACAATCTCGCCCAGTTCCACCGCTGGAAGGACTGGCGCCGGATCGCCCGGCATATTGTGATTGCCGTGATCGCGCGTCCGGGGTATGAAGACGAGGCCTTGACCGCTCCGGCCATGGCTTGGCTGCGGCGCTTCGTCCGGCCCGCAAGCCAATCGCGTGATTGGACCGATTGGAGACCGCCGGCGCTCGTGTATTTGCGCTTTCGACCCGATCCCCGTTCCGCCACCCGCTTGCGGCGTGATAATCCGCAATGGCATCTCGCATTCCCCGCAACAGCTTCCCGTGATCCCGTCACGCGGCGGCGCATCCCATAGGAGACATCTTGCCCGCTTCATCAGCTGCGACGCTCCCGAAAACCGACGCCCATACGGCCGAAGACCTTCACCAGCTCATTTTGCAGTCCCTCGATGACGATCAGGCGCAGGACGTGACCTCGATCCCGCTCGCGGGAAAATCGTCGATCGGCGATTACATGGTCATCGCCAGCGGCCGCTCGACGCGGCATGTCGCATCGATCGCCGAAAAGCTCGCCGAGCGCATGAAGGCCGAATTCGGCATCCCGACGCGGATCGAAGGCCTGCCGACGGCGGACTGGGTCCTGCTCGACGCCGGCGACGTCATCGTCCACCTGTTCCGCCCCGAAGTCCGCAGCTTCTACAATCTGGAGCGGATGTGGGGGTTCGGCGAACAGGAAGAAGCGGCAGGCGATAGCTGAGCCTGACCCTGCACATCATCGCCCGCGGCAAGATCGGCCGCGGCCCGGAAGCCGAGCTTGTCCAGCGCTATGTCCAGCGGATCGGCTGGCCGGTCCGGATCACCGAACTGCCGGACAGCGGCGGCAAGGTCCCGCCCCCCGCGCCCGGTACGAAAATCGTGACTCTCGACGAGACGGGCCGGCAGCTGGGCTCCGTCGATCTCGCCCGCCGAATCGGCGACTGGCAGGACCATGGCATTCGCGAAATCCGCTTCCTGATCGGCGCGGCGGACGGCCTCACCGACGCGGAGCGGGCGAGCGCGGACCTGTCGATCGCCTTCGGCAAGGCGACCTGGCCGCATCTCATGGCGCGCGCGATGCTCGCCGAGCAGCTCTGGCGGGCGAGCTCGATCCTTGCCAACCACCCCTATCATCGCGAAGGATAGGAGCATGATGGTGCGCCTCTTCGCCATGATCGCGCTGTTCTCGGCGGTGCTCGCGCCCTTCGCGCTCGCCCAGCCGCGCACCGGCGCCGACGAGGCGGAAGCGCTGGAGGAGGCGCTGCGCCAGCGCACCATCGCCCAGCAACGCGTCGTCCGGTTCGAGGAACAGGCGCAGAATGCCGAAAACCGCGCCGAGCGGGCCGCCGCCGACCAGGCCGCCGCCGCGGCGCAGGTGCAGGCGGCCGAGGCCGACCTCACCGCCGCGCAGAGCCGCATCCGGCTCATCGAACGGCTGCGCGCCGAACAGCGGGCCCGGCTCGCCGACCGGCAGGGCGCGATCATCGGGCTGACGGCGGCGCTGCAGACGATGGCGCGCCGCCCGCCCGCGCTCGCGCTCGTCCATCAGGGCAGCATCAGCGATCTCGTCCATATCCGCTCGCTCTTCGCAACGACCCTGCCGATCGTCCGCGAGCGCACGGCCGGGCTGCGCGCCGAGGTCGTCCGCGGTTCCAATCTGCGTCTTCAGGCGGACCGCGCCGTGGCGGTGCTCGAGCAGCGGCAACGCGACCTGCAGGCGCGCCGCGTTCAGCTCGCCGAACTCGAACAGGGCTCTCGCGCCCGCGCGCGCCAGCTCGAGCGGTCGGCGATGATCGAGAGCGATCGGGTGCTGGCGCTCGGCGAGGACGCCCGCGACATCCGCACGCTGATGGCCGAGCTCGACCGGCAGGCGGAGATACGCGCGGACCTGATGGCGCTGCCCGGTCCGCGCCTTCGCCCGGCCCAGCCCGGCGAGGCGCGGGCACCCGACAGACAGACCGCCCGCCGCGACGGCGATCGCCGTCCCCCCTATCGCCTCCCGGTAATGGGTGAGGTGGTGGAAGGATTGGGGGAAGTCTCGGATGCCGGCGTCCGTTCCCGCGGGCTCACGATCGCCACCCAGCCCCGCGCGCAGGTGATCGCGCCGACCGCCGGCCGGGTCAGCTATGCCGGCGATTTTCGCGGCTATGGCCGGATCGTGATCATCGACCATAGCGGCGGCTGGACGACCCTCATCACGGACCTCGCCTCGGTCAGCGTCCAGGTCGGCGAAGTCGTCCGGCAGGGCGCGCCGATCGGCCGAACCGGAACCGAGCGGCCCACCGTCACCGTCGAGCTGCGCCGCGGCGGCCAGCCCGTCGATATTTCCTCGCTCGTAAGCCGGGGTTAAGACGCACGAGCCTATCCTTTGCCGAACAGCGGAAAACCGCTATCATGCGGCGATCAGTCTAGAGAGTAAGAGCCATGCCAAGACCTTTTATCAGTGCGATCGGTGCCGTCGGCACCTTGGCGCTCATCCCGGCATTCACCGCGACGCTGGCCGCCGTCGACGTCGATACCTATCGCGAACTCGACCAGTTCATGGACGTGTTCGAGCGCGTCCGCGCCGAATATGTCGAGGAAATCAGCGATGAGGACCTTATGCGCGGCGCGATCGACGGCATGTTGTCGAGCCTCGATCCGCACAGCTCATTTCTCGACGAAACCGGCTTCGAACGGTTGACGACACAGAGCCAGGGCGAATATGGCGGGCTCGGGCTCACCGTCACGCTCGAGGACGGCGCCGTGAAGGTCATCGCGCCGTTCGAAGACACGCCCGCCGATCGCGCGGGAATCCAGGCCGGCGACTATATCACCCATCTCGACGGCGAACTGATTTTCGGCGGCACGCTCGACGAGGCGGTGGAAGAGATGCGCGGCGCGCCCGGCACCTCGATCCAGCTGCGCGTCGTCCGTCCGGGCCGGGACGAACCGCTCGAATTCACCGTGACGCGCGAGATCATCGAGTTGCACGCCGTCGAATGGGAGGTTCAGGACCGGGTCGGCATCATCAATATCAACACCTTCAACCGCAATACGGGCGAGGAAGTGCGGGCCGCGATCGCGGCGATCAACCAGTCGCTCGGCGGTCAGCCGACCGGCTATGTCATCGACCTCAGATCGAATCCCGGCGGGCTGCTCGACCAGGCGATCGCGGTGTCCGATGTGTTCCTCGAACGCGGCGAGGTCGTCTCGCAGCGCGGGCGGCGCAGCAGCGATATCGAACGCTATTATGCGCGCGCCGGGGACGATACGAACGGCCTGCCGCTCGTCGTCCTCGTCGACGCCGGCACCGCGTCCGCATCGGAAATCGTCGCGGGCGCGCTGCAGGATCACCGCCGCGCGCTGGTTATCGGCGAGCGGACGTTCGGCAAGGGATCGGTGCAGACCATCCTGCCGCTGTCGGAAAATACGGCGCTGCGCCTCACCACGGCGCGCTACTACACGCCGGCGGGCAATTCGGTGCAAGAAGGCGGCATCGAGCCCGATCTCGACGTCCCCCAGCTGTCCAACCCCGACTGGCGGGATGCGCCGCGCTTCCGCGAAGCCGATCTACGCCGCCACCTGATCAACGAAGAGGCGGTCCAGGAAGACGTGATCGAGGACGATATCCGCGACGATCCCCGCTTCTCGGCGACCGCCGAAGAGCTGGCCGAACGGGGCATCGACGATTTCCAGATGCACTATGCGGTGGAAACCATTGCGCGGCTGGCCCGGGAGGGTCGCCCGACGGCCACCGCGTCGGTGACCCGGCGCTAGCGGCGCCTGCGGAGAAACCGGCATGACGACCGCTTCGATCGGCCTTGCGCGCGCGCTTGCACTGGGCGTTCCCGCCGCATTGCTCGCCGGGGCTCTGGGCTCCGAACATATCGGCGGGCTATACCCGTGCGAAATGTGCCACTGGCAGCGCTGGCCGCATTATGCCGCCGTTCCGCTGGCCCTGCTGGCGATCATGTTACGGGACAAGAGCGTCGGAAACCTGTTCCTCTGGCTCGCGACCTTGGCGATTTTCGTCAGCGGCGCGATCGGCGTTTTCCATGCCGGCGTCGAATATGGCTGGTGGGACGGCCTGACCAGCTGCGCGACCGCAGGCGGCGGCAGCGGAGATTTCCTGACCGATATCATGGCGACGCCGCTGATATCGTGCGACCAGCCGCAATGGACGCTGTTCGGCATCTCGCTGGCCGGATTCAATGCGGTAATTTCGATCGGCGCTGCTATGGTGATCGCATGGCTGATACGCAGACCGACCCGATAGCCCTTCCCGGCGACCCGCGGCCCGATATCGACTCGATGATCCGGGTCGACCAGGCGGGTGAATATGGCGCAACCCGCATCTATGCCGGCCAGCTCGCGATCCTCGGCGACCGGAGCGCGGCCGCCCGTTCGATCGCGCGCATGGCCGAGCAGGAACGACGGCATTGCGACCGGTTCGACGAACTGACGATCGAGCGCGGCGTGCGCCCATCCCTGCTGCAGCCGCTCTGGGACCGCGCCGGTTACGCGCTCGGCGCCGCGACCGCATTGCTCGGCCCGGAGGCCGCGATGGCCTGCACCGCCGCGATCGAGACGGAAATCGACCGGCATTACGGCGAACAGCTCGAGGAGCTGGGCGATTCCGATCCGGAGCTCAGCGAGATGATCGCCGAATTCCAGGCCGAAGAGGTCGAGCATCGGGAAACCGCGATGGCCCAAGGCGCAGAACAGGCGCCGGCCTATCCCCTGCTTTCCGGCGCGATCCGGCTCGGCTGCCGCCTTGCGATCGCCGCTGCCAAGCGGATTTGACCCGTTTCTGGAATTCATGCCAGCGCAATATTGCGTCTGGCATCTTGCCGACATGGTTGAAAAACCTGTAGCGTTCCCGCTGCAGTAGGAGGATGAGAATGACGCGTTTGCTTGCCGCCACGGCGCTGATCGGAGCGATGGCCGTCATCCCGTCGGCCCCCGCCGCCGCGCAGAACAATGTTCGCATGCAGATCGTCTATGGCGATGACGAATGCTCGACGAGCAACGGCGAGATCATCGTCGTCTGCGTCCGCCGCGACGAGAGCGAACGCTATCGCATCCCGCCCGAATTGCGCGACACGCGCGACCTGGCGGCCAATGAAAGCTGGCTGGCGCGTTCGCAGAGCGTCGAATATGTCGGTCGCGGCGGCACGATGAGCTGCTCGCCGGTCGGACCGGGCGGCTTTACAGGCTGCACCGAACAGCTGCTGCGCTCGGCCCGGGCCGAACGCGGCGCGCTGCTCGAATTCTAGGCGCGGGGG
>NZ_JBQLZM010000007.1:0-34328 GCF_052168275.1 Parasphingopyxis sp.
AACGGGGACGTCCGGCTCTGGTCCGATTTCGAACTGCACGAAGGCTATGGCCGAATGCTGATCGCCGCCGGAGCGGCGCCGCCGCGCGACCTCGGACGGATCGTGCAGCGGTTGCAGGAACTCGGCAACTACCGGAACCTGGCGCTGCTCGGCTTTCCGCTCGTCCAGGAATATGCGCCGCGGCTGGACCGGCTCGAACGGCAGCTTGCCGACTATGCGCAAACGCTCGACGCCGACGAGGAGAGCGACGACGAGGCGCTGCTCGACCGACTGACCCGTCTTTCGTCCGAGATGGCGCTGATCCGGGTCGAGACCGGATTCCGGCTGGGCGCGACGCGCGCCTATGCGAACATCGCCGCGGACCGGCTGGAAAAACTCCATATCCGGCCGATCACCGGCTTCCAGAGCCTGACCGATTTTACCGAACGGCGCCTGCTGCCCGCGGTCCGGACCTGCCAGTCCTTCGAGACGCGGCTCAACGACCTGTCCGAGCGCACCGACGGCGTGATCGCGCTGCTCAACACCCGGATCGACACGCGGATCAAGGCGCAGAATCGCGACCTGCTGGAGTCGATGGAGAGCAGCCTCGGCATCCAGCTCAGGCTCCAGCACCTGATCGAGGGTCTCTCGGTGATCGCGGCGACCTATTATGCGGTCGGGCTGATCGCCTATCTGATCAAGGGGGCGGACGCCGTCGGCGACGGCTTCGGCGCCGACCTGGCGATCGCGCTGCTCGTCTTTCCCGTCATGCTCGGCATCTATCTCTTCGTCCGGTACCAGCGCGTGCGGATATTGAAGACCGGCGGGGCTCCGGAACCGCCCCCGGCAAAAGACGCGGGCGAAACCATCGACGACAAGGGGCGTTGAGCTTGATGGAGAATCGACATAAGCTGTCGGTCGGTTGTCTTCGGAAAAAAGGAAGCGATATGAGGAAAATGCACAATTTGCTCGGCGCCGTTGCAGCGATGGGCCTGATGGCCACCGCAGCCTGTTCCGGAGGCAGCGACGGACCGCCCGCCCCCGCCGAGAGCGAAGAGGCGGAGGCCCCGGCCGAGGAAGCCGAAACCTCCGATGCGCCGACGCCGGATTCGACCGACACGATCGACGGCACGGTGTATGCGAACTTCACCGGCGACGCGACGGCGGGCGAAGCCGTGTTCGCCCAGTGCCGGACATGCCATGTCGTCGATCCGGGCGTGAACCGCACCGGACCCTCGCTCCACAATATCGTCGGCCGCGAAGCGGGCCAGGTCGAAGGCTTCAACTATACCGACGCCAATGCGAACAGCGGCATCACCTGGACGCCGGAAAAGCTGTTCCAGTATCTCGAAAATCCGCAGCGCGTGATCCCGGGGACGCGGATGGCCTTTGCCGGCCTGTCCGAGGCGCAGGATCGGGCCGACCTGATCGCCTTCCTGCAAACCCATACGGAATAACGGTCAGGGATCCGATACGGACAAGGGGCGGCCCGCGGGCCGCCCCTTTTCGTTTCAGGCGGAGCGGCTCACGCGGCGACGGCCCGCCGCGCCAGCTCGCATTCGGACCAGATTTCGCTCAGCGCCTCGATCAGCTTGTCGATATCCGCATCGCTGTGGACGGGCGACGGCGTGATCCGCAACCGCTCGGTGCCCTTGGGCACGGTCGGATAGTTGATCGGCTGCACATAGATGCCGTGATTGTCCATCAGCCAGTCGCTGATGCGTTTGCACTTATGCGGATCGCCGACCATCACCGGGATGATATGGCTCGGATTGTCGAGATGCGGGATGCCGAGGCAGTTGAGCTTGTGCCGCACCTTGGCGACGCGTTCCTTCTGCCGATCGCGTTCGAACGGGCTCTCCTTGAGATGCCGGATGCTGGCGCAGGCGCCCGCGGCCAGCGCCGGCGGCAGGGCCGTGGTGAATATGAAGCCCGAGGCGAAGCTGCGGACGAAATCGCACAGCGCCGATGACGCCGCGATATAGCCGCCCATCACGCCGAACGCCTTGCCGAGCGTGCCTTCGATCACCGTGATCCGGTCCATCAGCCCCTCGCGCTCGGCGATCCCGCCGCCGCGCGGGCCGTAAAGCCCGACCGCATGGACCTCGTCGATATAGCTCATCGCGCCATGCGCCTCGCAGACGTCGAGGATCTCCGCGATCGGCGCGATATCGCCATCCATCGAATAGACGCTTTCGAAGGCGACGAGCTTGGGCCGCGCCGGATCGATCGCGGCCAGCTTGCGATCGAGATCCTCGGGCGAATTATGCTCCCAGATATGTTTCTCCGCCTTGCTGTGGCGGATGCCCTCGATCATCGAGGCATGATTGCCGGCATCGGAGAGGACGGCGCAGCCGGGGAGCCGTGACGCCAGCGTGCCGAGCGCCGCCCAGTTCGAGACATAGCCCGAGGTGAAGAGCAGCGCGGATTCCTTGTGATGGAGGTCCGCCAGCTCCTTCTCGAGCAGCACATGGTGATGGTTGGTGCCCGAGATGTTGCGCGTGCCGCCCGCCCCGGCGCCGCATTGATCGAGCGTCGCGTGCATCGCGGCGAGCACCTTGGGGTGCTGCCCCATGCCGAGATAGTCATTCGAGCACCAGACCGTCACATCGGTCGTCGCGTCGTCGACATAGCGGGTCGCGTGCGGGAAGGAGCCGGCATGACGCTCGATCTCGGTGAAGATGCGATAGCGGCCCTCGTCGCGTACGCCGTCCAGCTCATCCTTGAAATATTGTTCGTAGTCCATCGCAGACGCTCCCCTTAGATCTTCACTCGCTTGCCGCGGCCGGGCAGCGCCCAGCCCCACAGCGCGCCGTCGCGAAACGGCAGCGCCAAAAACAGATGTTCCAATGTGCCGAGCACGGCGAGCCCGAACACGAGGCTCGCGCCGACCGCGGCGAAACTGTCGGCGGGCGCCGCGAATGCGCGCAGGCCCAGCCAGACGGCGAGCGCGGTCGTCGCGACGAGCGCCAGCGCCAGCCAGGGCCGGAAACGACGCGGCCCGAAATAGGTTTTGAGATAGCCGAGATGCGGCGGCAGAAGGTCGACGCTCATGTTCGGCACGCCGGCGAAGATGTTGAGCTTGGTGCTGAGCCGCATCACGAGCAACAGGGCGAAGGCGATCGCCCCCGTCTGGTTCGGCGCGCCCCAGCTCAGGCCGACCAGGATGACGGCGGTCACGACCAGCGCAATCTCGTGATAGATCAGCACATTGGTCGCATGGACGAAGCGCCGCCAGCCGGTTGCGCCTTCCGGACAGGGCGCGCGGCGCGGACCGGCGACGGCGCCCATCAGGAAGCTCATCTCGTGCCAGGCCCATACCAGCAGCGCGCCGAGCAGCGCGACATAGGCCGCGGCGATGGTCGCGAACTGCGCGCTGACGACGATCGCGCCGAGCCCGATCATGCCGCCGACCGCCGCCAGCGTCAGGCTGCGGGCGAACGTCCGGCGCGGCCGGTTGTCGAGCCAGGCGACGAGCCCGGTGCTCACGAACCAGATCACCAGGGTCGCGAGCAAGGGCAGTATATGGCCGTACAGGCTCACCATGCGGGCTGGAGCCTGATCGTGGCGGGCGGCGTATTGCGTTTGGCGGGCAGGCAATAGACGCGCGCCAGGGCGGCGCCGGCGGCGATCATGTGGCCGAACCGCTTGACCGATCCGGCGACGCCGCCCTGCTCCTTCGCCGCCTGCATGCCGCGCGCGGCGCGCAGCAGCCGGTCCATGCCCCGCCGGAAGCGCGGATCGTCGGTGTTGAGCTCCACCGGAAAGACCTGGCGGCTGATCTGCGTGCATTTTTCGAAGACGGCGTAATCATAGTCGGTCGGATCCACGCCGAGCGCCTTGTGAAAGACCGGCCGGCCATGATCGCGGACGTACATGGTCGCATAGACCGACAGGAGGAAGAAGCGGATCCAGAGCTTGTTCGCGCCCTTCAGCAGCTTCGGGTCGGCGCGGAGCAGCATGGCGAACGCCTCGCCATGGCGGAACTCGTCGTTGCACCATTCCTCGAACCAGTTGAAAATCGGGTGGAAGCGCAGCTCGGGATGCTTGGCGAGCTGGCGATAGATGGTGATGTAGCGCGCATAGCCGATCTTTTCCGACAGATAGACCGCGTAGAAGATGAATTTCGGCTTGAAGAAGGTGTAACTCTTGGCCTTGGTCAGGAAGCTCAGATCGACGCCGATCCCGGCATCCTTGAGCGTATCGTTGATGAAGCCGGCATGGCGGCTTTCGTCGCGCGCGAGCAGCTTGAACAGCTGTTTGACGTCCGGATTCTTCGTCCGCTTGGCGATCTCGGCATAGAGGATGCAGCCCGAAAATTCCGAGGTCAGCGAGCTGACGAGGAAATCGATGAATTCGGCGCGCAGTTCGGGTTCCAGGCCCTCGATGATCCCGTCGAATTCCTCCGTCCGCTTGAAATGCCGCTTGTTGGGATCGCTGATCATCTCGGCGATGAGTTCGTCCCATTCCGCGCGGACCAGCGAGACGTCGATCTTGTCGAGCGCGTCGAAATCGGTCGTGTAGAAGCGGGGGCTGAGCACCGTCTCCTGCTTCGCGATCTCCATCACATCGGCAATGGGTTCCACTTTCGCGTGCGCGTTCATCGCAACCTCCTCGGGGTAAAACTGACTTCGTAAAGTTCGGCAAGATCGAAATAGCTGGCGAGCCGGATCCAGGCCCGGGCGAGCGGTCCGGCGCGCTCGACCGTCGCGGTGCGCTCGAACACGGCGCTGCTGCCGAAGGGAATGCTGATCGGGTCGCCATGGACGCGCACCCTGTCGCCGGGCCCGATCGGCACGTCGCCGTCGAGCTCGACATGGGCGTGGAAATAGTCCTCGCTCTGCTCGATCTCGATCCGGCAGCCGGTATCGAAGGAATCGCTGTGCAACAAACCCATCAGGCGTCTCCGCGTTCGAAAAGCTGCATGAATGTCCGCCGGTTGTCCGGACCGAAGGCGCCGAGCTCGATGACCCGACCGGTCGCGCTGTCGGTCAGCGACAGGGAGCCGTCCTGCCACAGGGACAGCGCGAAGGGCGGCTGCTGGCCGACGCCGTTCATCCGGCGCTCGCGCGCCAGGCCGCGCATGACGCCGCGCACGAAGCCGCCGCCCTCGTCGCCATAGGTGGCGATCTCTTCGCCGGTCGCCGCGTCCTCTATCCGCACCGATCCGTCGGCCCGGTCGAGAAAGCGCAGGCTGCGTTCGGAGACCAGCGCGACATCCGCCGCGCTTCGCTCGGCCACGGGCGACGCCGCCTGCGGGATGAAACCCAGCCGGGTCGCCGCGGTCAGCGCCAGCGCCAGCGCGATCAGCACCGCCGCCATCACGAGCGCGCCCTTGGGAACCGTGGGATCTTCATGCGCGAGGCTCATGCCGCGATCCCCTGCATGCCGGCGGGAATGGCGGCATCGGCCCGCTCGTCCGCCGGCCGGTCGATATCGACCACGGCCGCCGAGGCGCGGGCCAGTTTGGCGGCAACCGCCTCGACATCGGGCAAGGCACGCAGCATCGGCTGCGCGTCGGCGAATTTCCACGGCCGGGCATGCGGCCAGAGCATCGCATAGCCGAGCCGGTGCGGCCCCTTGAGGGTCAGCGCGATATCGCCATGCCCGCCGCCGCGCTCGCTGAGATCGGCGGACTCGATCAGCTGCAGCGGCAGGTTGATGCACTTGTTGAGCGCCACGCCGATGCGCAGGACGACGCGCCGGTTGGTAAGTGTGTAAACCGTGGTCCGGGCGACGAGCCAGGCGAGCAGCATCAGCAGGCCGATCGCCAGCAGCCCGGCAATCCCGGTCGCGGCCGCGCCGACGACGCTGCCGCTGGCGATCCCCAAGGCGGCGAGGAACACGAAATAGACTCCGACGAGCCGCGTGCGGAAGGCCGTGCGCGCGAAGACCAGCCAGTCGGGCGCGCCCTGCCAGATGATCTCCTCGCCTTCCGGCAGATAGCCGGGCAGGCCCCTTATCGGTTCATGCTCATATTCGCTCATACGATCGGCTCCTGCCGTTCGGGCGTGGCGTAGAGATAGCCGCCGCCGAAATAGGCCGCGACGCGCTCCTCCTCGTAGCGGGTGATCTCGCCGGGCGTCGCGAGCTGCGGCGCGGCCGCGAACTGGTCGGCGTTGAGCGCATCGATATGCACCTCGCCTTTCTTGCCCTTGACGATGCTCATCGGCATCGGCGCCAGCACGCGCGGGCCGGCCTTTGTCGCGATTTCGAGATAACGGATCACGTGCTCGGCGCGGTCGACCCAGAGATCGCTGACCGTTCCGGCGACCGCGCCGTCCGCGCCCGTGACGATCATGCCGCGCGGATCGGAGTCCTCCTTCGCAACGGTGATCCCGGATTCGGTGCCCATCGGCACGATGCGCGGCCGGCCTTCCGCATCGAGATCGGGCCAGCGCGAGCGTTCGGCCCAGGCCGCCGGGCCGATGCCGTCGACCAGCGGATTGCCGGTCGGCGCATAGGGCGCGCCTCCGGCCCGGAAGGTTCGCTTCGCGGCGATATCGACAGGTTCGCGACGCTCGGTCCGCGGCAGGGGTGCGTCCACCGTGCCCTTGCCATGCGGCAGGCGGAAGGTCTTGGTCGAAGCCGTATGCAACGGGCCGCCGGCCGTTTCGACGCGCCCGCTCAGCTCGTCTTCGAGCGGATAGCCTTCGCGGCGGTCCTCGCGTCGCAAATAGAAGACCAGACCGATGAAGAAGAGCACAAAGGCGTAGAACATGAGTTCCGCCACATCGATCGTTCCTACCAGATTGCCATCAGTCATCGGTCTTTCCTCGCTCAGGTTGGAAATTCGCTCAGTCCGAACCGCGCCGGCGCGCCGGGCGATACGCCCTGGCGGCTGCCGACCAGCGGGCCGAGCACGATAAGCATGCACAACAACAAGCCGATTTCGATACAGTAGACGATGCCGTAACCGGTCGACCGGCCGGCCAGGGTCGATCCCAGCACATCGGCCAGTGCGAGGCTCGTGACTATGTCGCGGATGACGCCGCCCAGCGCGATGCCCAGTCCCGCGGCCGATGCCTGGACCGCGCCCCAGGCGCCCAATGCCAGTCCGGCGGTTTCTTCGCCGGCAAGCGCCATCGCGGCGATCAGCGTTCCGACCGAGAACAGCCCGACGCCGAACCCGATAGCGGCCGCCCCCCCATAGAGCAGTCCCGTCGATCCGAGCGGCGCCGCGAAGATCACCGCCAGGAACGCGCCGATACCCGCGACTCCGCCCATGCCGGCGATGCGGAGCGGATCGGCGCCGGCGCCCAGCCAGCGTCCCGAAAGCGCAAAGCCGATCAGCGTTCCGAGCGCCCACACACCGGTCAGGCCGGTCGTGGCGCCGACCGAAAGGCCCAGAATCTCTCCGCCATAGGGTTCGAGCAGCGCATCCTGCATGCTGAACGCCGCGGCACCCAAGCCGATGGCGATAAGCAGGCGCTTCGTCCGCCCCTCGTCGACAAAGGCGCGCCAGACATCGGTGAAGGCCGGCCGATGGCGATCGGGCGCCGTCGCCGCCCGGTTCCGCGCCTCCTGCTTCCAGAGCGCGGCAATGTTGAGCAGGACGGTCAGCACGGCGGCGCCCTGGATGACCTGGACGAGCAGGGTCGCCGTGAAATCGGCGAGCAGCGTGCCGATCACCAGCGCGCTCAGCATCATGCCGACGAGGAGCATGACGTAGAGCAGCGCGACGACACGCGGGCGGCTCTCCTCCGGAGCCAGATCGGTGGCGAGCGCGAGGCCGGCGGTCTGGGTCGTATGCATGCCCGCACCGGTCAGCAGGAAGGCGAGCGCGCTCGCCGCGACGGCGATCGGGAAATCCTCGGGCCGCGAAAGGAGGAGCAGCGCGAAGGGCATGATCGCGAGGCCGCCGAACTGCAGCATGGTTCCGCCCCAGATATAGGGCACCCGCCGCCAGCCGAGCAGCGAGCGGTGCGTGTCCGACCTGTGGCCGATCAGCGCGCGGAACGGCGCGATCAGCAGCGGCAGCGCGATCAATGTCGCGATGATCCAGGTCGGCACGCCGAGTTCGACGACCATCACCCGGTTGAGCGTGCCGTTGAGCAGCACGACCGCCATGCCGACGCTGACCTGGAACAGCGCGAGCCGGAGGAGCCGGCCCAGCGGCAGCTCGACGGTCGCGGCATCGGCAAACGGCAGGAACCGCGTCCCGAGCGACGCCCAGAACTGGGTCGAGGCGCGCTGGCGGCTCATCCCGCCTCCACCATCAAGGCGTGCGAGGTATAAAAGCCGCTGGCGACACGTTCGCCATGCGCGATCCGGTGACCGGGCAGTCTTTCCGCGAGCGTCCGGCGCAACCGGGTTTCGGACACCGGCTTGATCGCCGGCGACCGGTTGCCGCGCGGGAAGAGCTTGCCCGCCATGTGCATCGTCGCGAGCAGCGGGGAGCTCGGCGCGAAGGTGAAGGACAGCGTTTGCGCACGTTCGGCCAGCGCGCCGGTCACGCCGACGATATCGGCCATCGGATAGTGGATCAGCGAGTCCATCGCGACGACATGGTCGAACCGGCCGAGCGCCGGATCGAGCAGGTCGCCGACCCGCCAGTCGATCGCGAGGCTTTCGGGCGCGCGCTCCCGCGCTACCTCTATCAGCCCCTGCGAGACGTCGATGGCGACCACATCGGCACCGCGCCGCGCGGCTTCGACCGCCAGCGCGCCCGTGCCGCAGCCGGCATCGAGCAGTCGCCGGCCGCTCAGATCTTCGGGCAGCCAGGAGAGCAGGGTCGCGCGCATCCGGTCCCGGCCCGCGCGGACGGTCGCGCGGATGCCGCTGACCGGCGCGTCCGACGTCAGATCGACCCACGCCTTCCGCGCCGTGCTGTCGAAATAGGTGGTCAGCTGCCCCCGATATTCGGCGTAGCGCGCGCTGCCGCCGTCGCGGAAGCGATCAGCCAGAGGGGAAGGCGCGGCGCTGGCCATCATTCGAACCCCAGGAAATCGAAAATGTCGCGGTCCTTCATCGGCGACGCGGTGAGCGGATCGACACCGGCCCAGAGCATCGCGGCGAGCCGCAGATATTCGTCGCGCGCCACCTCGACCTCGGGAGAATCGTCCATTTCGAACAGCGTGCATTTCTTGAGGCGCGAGCGGCGGATCGCATCCACATCCTTGAAATGCGCGAGCCGCTTCAGGCCCGTGGCTTCGGCAAAACGGTCGATCTCGTCGGTCTCGGCCGACCGATTGGCGACGCAGCCCGCGAGGCGCACATTGTAATTCTTCGATTTCGCCCCGATCGCCGCCATGATCCGGTTCATCGCGAAGATGCTGTCGAAATCGTTGGCGGCGACGACCAGCGCGCGCTCGGCATGCTGGAGCGGCGCGGCGAACCCGCCGCACACGACATCGCCGAGCACGTCGAAGATCACGACGTCGGTATCCTCGAGCAGGTGATGCTGTTTCAGCAGCTTCACCGTCTGGCCGACGACATAGCCGCCGCACCCCGTGCCCGCCGGCGGACCGCCGGCCTCGACGCACATCACGCCGTTATAGCCTTCGAACATATAGTCCTCGGCGCGCAGCTCCTCGCTGTGGAATTCGACCGTCTCGAGCACGTCGATCACGGTCGGCATCAGCTTCTTGGTCAAGGTGAAGGTCGAATCATGCTTGGGATCGCAACCGATCTGGAGGACGCGATGGCCGAGCTTGGAAAAGGCGGCGGAAAGGTTGGAAGACGTCGTCGACTTGCCGATCCCGCCCTTGCCGTAGACGGCGAACACCTTGGCGCCCTTGATCTCGTCGCGCGGATCGAGCTGGACCTGGACCGAGCCGTCGCCGTCCGGCGGCGCGGTGCCTGCGTCTAAAAGGGTCATCGTCTCTCTCCCGTCATTCTGCCGCGACCAGCCCTTCGAGCCGGTCTTCAAGATCGTCGCTCGCCGCGCGCAGCGCCGCGAGGGTTTCCGCATCGGGTTCCCACAGTTCGCGCTCGCAGGCTTCGAGCAGCCGGTTGGCCACCCGGGCCGAGCTCTTGGCGTTGAGCGCCGAGAGCCGCGCGCGCATCTCGTCGTCGAGCACGAAGGTCTCGCTGATCTTCTGATAGACCCAGGGGGCGACCGCGCCGGTCGTCGCCGACCAGCCCATCGTGTTGGTCACATGGCCCTCGATCTCGCGTACGCCTTCGAAGCCGTGGCGGAGCATGCCCTCATACCATTTGGGGTTCAGCGTCCGGGTGCGCGTTTCGAGGTCGATCTGCTCGCCTAGCGTGCGAACCCTGGTTTTGCCCTGCGTGCCGTCGACGATATAGACCGGCGCGGCTTCGCCCCGGGCCCGCGCGACCGAGCGGCTGACGCCGCCCAGCCCGTCCACATATTGATCGAGGTCGGTGACGCCGACCTCGACGCTTTCGAGATTCTGATAGGTGAATTCCACGCCCTTGAGCGCGCTTTCGAGCAGGGCGCGATGCTGCACCGGGCCGCCGTCGCGGCCATAGGCGAAGCCCTTGTGCGTTTCGAACGCCTCGGCCAGTTCGTCGGGATCGGCCCAGGCCCCGCCGTCGATCATCATGTTGACGTTCGCGCCATAGGCGCCTTCGGCATTGGAGAAGACCCGCAGGCTCGCGGTTTCCAGATCGCAGCCATGCACCGCCTGATGCGCGAGGCTGTGCTTGCGCACGAAATTCCGTTCGAGCGGCTCGTCCGCGCTGCTGGCCAGCCAGGTGGCTTCGGCGATCATCCGGGTCTGCAGCGGAAGCAGGTCGCGGAAGATGCCCGACAGCGTCACCACGACATCGATCCGCGGGCGGCCGAGCTCTTCGAGCGGGATCAGTTCCGCGCCGCTCAATCGGCCATAGCTGTCGAAGCGGGGCCGCGCGCCGAT
Organism: Parasphingopyxis sp.; assembly: GCF_052168275.1. Lineage (GTDB taxonomy): Bacteria > Pseudomonadota > Alphaproteobacteria > Sphingomonadales > Sphingomonadaceae > Parasphingopyxis. The sequence goes on from NZ_JBQLZM010000007.1 coordinate 10,803, forward strand.
CAGCGTCAGCGCCTGGGCGATCTGGGCGCCCTCGCTTTTGAGGTTGTCGGTGCCCCACAGCACCATGGCGAGGCTTTCGGGAAAGTCCGCGCCGCTTTCGACATGGCGCGCGATCAGCTGCTCGGCCTGCGCCGCGCCGAGCTCGCAGGCGAAGCGGCTCGGGATGCGGAACGGATCGAAACCGTGGATATTGCGGCCCGTGGGCAGCACGTCTGGATTGTGAAGGATATCGCCGCCCGGCGCCGGCGGCACGAAGGTGCCGTCGAGCGCATGGACGAGTGCGCCGAGTTCGTCGTTCGCCGAGAGCTTCGCCTCGATCTCGGCGCGGTCCGATTCCGGATGCGCCGCCATCATCGCGTCGACGAACTGCTCCAGCTCCTCGCCCTCGGGATGGCTGCCGAAGACGTGCATTCCATGCGGGATCAGCGCGCGTTCGAGTTCGTAGAGCCGCCCGGCCAAGGTCTCGATATTGCCGCCCTCGATGTCGAGCGAATCGCACTGCTCCGCGATCATCGTTTCGAGCGCGGCGCGTTCGCCATCGTCCGCATCGGCGGAGCGATGGCGTTCGACCAGAGCCTTCAAGTCGGCGAAGCCCTTGTAGAGACCGGCCTCGGCAAGCGCGGGGGTCAGATAGCTGACCAGGGTCGCGCCCGAGCGGCGCTTGGCGATGATGCCTTCGGACGGGTTGTTGGCCGCGTAGAGATAGTAGTTGGGCAGATCGCCGAGCAGCCGGTCGGGCCAGCATTTGCCCGACAAACCTGCCTGTTTGCCCGGCATGAATTCGAGCGCGCCATGGGTACCGAAATGGAGGACGGCATCGGCGGCAAAATCCTGCCGGATCCAGCGGTAGAAGGCGGCGAAGGCGTGGGTCGGCGCGAAATCGCCTTCGAAGAGCAGCCGCATCGGATCGCCCTCGTAACCGAAGGCGGGCTGCACGCCGACAAAGACGTTGCCGAACTCGGCGCCCAGCACATGGATGGTGCTGCCATCGCTCTGCTGCTTGCCGGGGGCCGGGCCCCATTGCGCCTCGATCTGCTTGAGATAGGGCTCCGCGCGGACATGATCGTCGGCGGCGATCCGCGCGGCGACATTGGCGTCCGCACCATAGCGTTCGGCATTGCCCTCGAGGATCGCCGCGCGCAGCGCATCCACGCTGTCGGGAAGCTCGACCGCATAGCCTTCGGCCGCGAGCCGGGTCAGCGTCGCGTGCAGCGACTCGAAAACCGCCAGATGCGCGGCGGTGCCCGTCGCCCCGGCATTGGGCGGGAAGTTGAACAATATGATGGCGAGCTTCCGCTCGGCCCGCTTCGAACGGTGCAACGCGATCATCCGGGCGGTCCGCTCGACCAGCGCCTCGGCGCGATCGGGGCAGCCCTGCATCGCGCGGATCGCGCCTTTGGATTCGAAATGACAATGCCGGTCGCAGCCGTCGCAAGCCTCGCCGGCGCCGTCGGAACGGCCGCCGAACACGCTCGGGCAGATCGCGCCGTCGAGCTCGGGGATCGCGACCATCATCGTCGATTCGAGCGGCAGCAGCCCCTGCTTGCGGTTGCCCCATTGTTCGAGCGTCTGGAACTCGATCGGATGGGCGGCGATATAGGGCACGTCGAGCCCGGTCAGCGTTTCGACCGCGGCGTCGGCGTCGTTATAGGCCGGCCCGCCGACCAGCGAGAAGCCGGTCAGGTTGACCATCGCGTCGATCGCCGGCCTGCCGTCCTTCACGAAGAATTTCTCGATCGCCGGCCGCGCGTCGAGACCGCTGGCAAAGGCGGGGATGACGCGCAGCCCCTTGGCCTCCATCGCCGCGATCACGCCGTCATAATGGCCGGTGTCCTTGCCCAGCAGATAGGAGCGCAGCATCAGCAGGCCGACCGTGCCGTTCTCGCCGCCCTTTTTCGGCAGGATGCACTCGCTCTCGGACAGGCGCTGGCGGGCGCGCGGATGATAGACGCCGACCTCGGGATATTCGAGCGGCGCCTCGGCCGTCATCGCGCCGCGCAGTTCCTCGCGCGCGCCGCTTGCATAGCGGTCGATCAGGGCCCGGACCATTTGCACGACATTGTCGTCGGAACCGGCCAGCCAATATTGGAGGGTCAGGAAATAGGCCCGGACGTCCTGCGCCGTCCCGGGAATGAAGCGCAGGATCTTGGGCAGTCGCCGCAGCATCCGCATCTGCTTGGCGCCCGAACTCGCGCCCTGCTTCTTCGAACCGCGCAGTTTCTTGAGCAACGCGAGCGGGCCTTTCGCGGGCGCATCCATCCGATAGTCGCCCAGCCGGGTGAGCTTCACGATCTCGCCTGCCGACATCAGGCCGAGCATCGCATCGCAATCCTCGCGGCGCGCTTCGAGCGCCGGGCGGACCGCGCGGACATGGTCTTCGAGGAACAGCATCGTCGCGATGATGATGTCGCCTTTCGCGATATCGGCCCGGGCGCGCTCCAGCGTCTCCGGATCGCGGTCCCAGTCGGCGGCGGCATGGAAATCGATCGTTACGCCATGTTCGGCGAGCCGCGCCTCGGCGCGCTCGGCGGCGGCCGACAAATGATTGTCGAGCGTCACGATGACGACGCGGACGGCCGGACGGCGGAGCGGAGAAGGCGCGCTACCGTGCATAATGCGCCTTCGCGTCATACAGGGTTTCGAGATCGATCGTCGCGCGTCCCCGCTCGCTGGCGAACAGCTCGGTGTTCCGCCGCGCCTTGCCACGCACGAAGAAGGGAATCTTCTTCAGCTCGCGCTCGGCGTCTTCGGCCCAGGCGACGGCGGACGTCGCCGGCGCCTCGTCGTTGGACGCGGCAGGCGGCGCGGCATGGCCGGGGCCGAGATGGGAGGCCCCCGCTTCGTCCGAGAATTCGAAATCGTCGCGGAACATCGTCAGCAGATGCTCTTCGAGCCCCATGACCAGCGGATGGACCCAGCTGTCGAACAGCACGTTCGCGCCCTCGAAGCCCATTTGCGGGCTGTGTCGGGCCGGGAAATCCTGGACGTGGACGGGCGCGGAAATCACCGCGCAGGGAATGCCGAGCCGCTTGGCGATATGGCGCTCCATCTGGGTTCCGAGGACGAGCTCGGGCTGGGCGGCGGCGATGGCCTCCTCGACCGCCAGATGGTCGTCGGTGATCAGCGGTTCGACATCGTAGAGCTTGGCGGCGGCGCGGACGTCGCGCGCGAACTCCCGATTGTAGCAGCCGAGACCGCACACCTCGAAACCGAGCTCGTCGCTCGCGATCCGGGCGGCGGCGACCGCATGAGTGGCGTCGCCGAAGATGAAAACGCGCTTGCCGGTCAGATAGGTGGAATCGATCGACCGGCTCCACCACGGCATCCGCGATCCGGTTTCGGCCAGCGCCGGCGCCGGATCGACACCAGCCAGTTCGGCCACTTCGGCGATGAATTCCCGCGTCGCGTTGACGCCGATCGGCACCGTGCGGACGACCGGCTGCGTGAACGTCCGTTCGAGCCAGCGGGCGGCTTCGTCGCCGATTTCCGGATACATCAGGATGTTGAAATCCGCCGCGCCGATCGCCCGGATATCGGCCGGGGCCGCACCCATCGGCGCGACGACATGGACGTCGATGCCGAGCGTTTCGAGCAGCTTTTCGATTTCGAGAACGTCGTCGCGATGGCGGAAACCGAGCGCCGTCGGACCGAGCAGGTTGGCGCAGGGGCGGCGGCCTTCCCGCGCCGGCGCCTTCACGTCCTGATCGGCGAGCCGGCGGACGATCTGGTAGAAAGTTTCCGACGCGCCCCAATTTTCCTTGCGCTGATAGCTGGGCAGTTCGAGCGGCACGACCGGGATCGGCAGGTCCATCGCCTCGGCGAGGCCTGCGGGATCGTCCTGGATCAGCTCGGCCGTGCAGGACGCGCCGACGAGCATCGCTTCCGGCTTGAACCGGTCATAGGCGTCGCGCGCCGCCGCCTGGAACAGCGTCGCCGTATCCGATCCGAGATCGCGCGCCTGGAAAGTCGTGTAGGTCACCGGCGGCCGCTTGTTCCGCCGTTCGATCATCGTGAAGAGCAGGTCCGCATAGGTATCGCCCTGCGGCGCGTGCAGCACGTAATGGACCGCCTCCATCCCCGTCGCGACCCGCATCGCCCCGACATGGGGCGGTCCTTCATAGGTCCAGACGGAAAGCTGCATCGCTATACCCTCAGCACATCGCGGCGCCGCAAAGGCCGCGCGAAAAGTTCGGCGAGATCCCCAGCCTGGTCGAAACCGTGGATCGGCGAGAAGACGAGTTCGATCGCCCATTTGGTGGCCAGCCCCTCGGCCTCGAGCGGATTGGCGAGGCCAAGGCCGCAGACCGTCAGGTCGGGCCGCGCCGCGCGCACCCGGTCGAGCTGCCTGTCGACATCCTGCCCTTCGCTGATCCGCGTTTCCGGCGGCAGCAGGGCGAGCTCCTGCTCCAGATGCGTCTTGTGCAGATAGGGGGTGCCGACTTCGACCGGGTCCATGCCCAACTCGGTCGCGAGGAAACGGGCCAGCGGAACCTCGAGCTGCGAGTCGGGCATGAAGAAGATGCGGCGGCCTTCGAGCCGTTCGCGATGATGGGCAAGAGCGCGCTTCGCGCGTTCGCGACCCGGCGCCACGACGCGGTTGAAGCGCATCTCGTCGACGCCGAATTCGGCCGCCGCCGCCTTGAGCCAGGCGGTCGTACCCTCGGCGCCGAACGGGAAAAGCGCATCGAGACGCACGGCGCCCCGGTCTGCGAGCGCGCGGGCCGTATCGCCGAGAAAGGGCTGGGCCAGCAGATAGCGGGTGTTCGGCCCGACGGCCGGGAGGTCCGCGGCGGCGCGCGCCGGGAGGCAACCGACCCGGTCGATTCCGAGGTCTCCGAACAGCCGGACGAATTGGTCCTCGACGATATCGGGGAGCGATCCGACGATCAGCAAATCCTTCGGCCCCACCGGATCGCCGGCCGGCATTTCGGGCACGAGCGAGGCGAGGCAGGCATCCTCGCCCTCGGTAAAGGTCGTCTCGATCCCGCTCCCCGAATAGTTGAGGATCCGGACGTCAGGGGCGTGCTTGGCCGCAAGCCTCTGGCTCGCCTTGGCGAGATCGAGCTTGATCACTTCGGACGGGCAGCTGCCGACGAGGAACAGCGTCCTGATCTCGGGACGCCGGTCGAGCAGCCGGTCGACGACGCGATCCAGCTCCTCGTTGCAATCCGCCATGCCGGCGAGATCGCGCTCCTCGATGATCGCGGTCGCGAAGCGCGGCTCGGCGAAGATCATCACGCCGGCGGCGGATTGCAGCAGATGCGCACATGTCCGCGAACCGACGACGAGGAAGAAGGCGTCCTGCATCTTGCGGTGGAGCCAGACGATCCCGGTCAGACCGCAAAAGACTTCGCGCTGGCCCCGCTCGCGCAGTACCGGCGCACAGTCGGTGCCCGATGCGGCGAGCGTGGCCAGCGTCCCGGTCATGCCGCCACCGCCGATTCCCGGGCCGCGTCGAGGCGGGCCGCGCGCAGCTTCAACAGGAACTGACCCGCGTTGATCACATAGGCCGCATAGGCCGCCAGCGCGACGAGCATGCGCGCATCCGCGCTGCCGATGCCGCCGAACAGCATCACCAGATACGCCGTGTGCAACGCGAGCACGAGCATCGAGAACATGTCTTCCCAGAAGAAAGGACGGGCAAACAGCCAGCGGCCGAAAACGTCTTTCTCCCAGATCGATCCGGTAACCATGATCGTGTAGAGCGCGAGGGTCTTGGCGACGATCGAGACATCGGCGGCGAAAACCCCCTCGCCGGTCGTCAGATAGCGAATCACCAGGCCGAGACTGACGAAGAAAATCGCGAACTGGATCGGTGCGAGAACAGCCTGAACCATCGTCCAGACCGATTCGTCCCTGCGGCGCCGCTCTTCGTCCGTATAGAGCGCTCTGCCGACTGTCCCGTGCCCGCCGCCTTGTCGGCCGACTCCGGATGAGACGAAATCCCCTGCCATCCTTGTGTCCAAATCTCCGCTGGTCCGACCGGCAAACTACGACTCAAAGCATGGAGGTGTCAATATTAGTTGACGTCTAGTTTGGTTGACAGATGGCGATTTGCCTGCGTACATAAATGTGGATAGCTTTCGAGGTGGAGACATAGAGTCGCAAAGCGAAAATGGCCGTCCTCCGAGTTGGGTATGAGAGCAACCCACCAGACCGGGAGAGTCTGAATGGCATCATTGATTCGCGAAAGCGTGACGCAGCCCCGACCATCCACACGGCTCGAAGAAGGCGCCAGAAACCGAGCCAGGAAACGCAAGACCCACGGCGCAACGGCCAACCAGGCTCCTGAAAGAATCAACAATCTGATCGAAAGGGAAATCATTCCGCGGCTGATCGCCGCGCATTCGATTCCCGGAAGCACGGACAATTTCGAACCCGTTTCCCAGGAGGAAATCGATCGGTTCGCGCCGCTGCCGGTCACGCTCGAAGCGGACGAGCTGCTGACCGAGGTGGAAATCTTCCTGAGCCGGGGGGTCTCGCCGGAAACGATATTCGTCGAACTCCTCGCTCCCTCGGCCCGCAGGCTCGGAGAGCTGTGGGAAGAGGACAGCGTCGATTTCACCGAAGTGACGATGGGGCTGTGGCGGCTTCAGGAAGTGATGCGCGAAATCGCGTGCCGGACTCCCAGCATAGCCGGTCGCCTCTTTTCGCCGCGATCCGTTCTCTTTGCCACCATGCCGGGCGAACAGCACAGTTTCGGGACGGTCATGGTCGAGGAATGCTTCTCGCGCGCCGGCTGGGATACCGAGCTGGTCGTCAACGGCGACCGGTCGGCGCTGGCGGACCGCATCGCCGAACAGATTTTCGACCTGCTCGGATTGACGATCAGCTGCGACTGCCATATCGGACCGCTTCCGAAACTAATTGAATCTCTCCGTAGCGTTTCCAAGAATTCTGATATTCGGATCATGATCGGGGGACGCGTGCCGAACGAACATCCGGGCCTTGCCGATACGGTTGGCGCGGACGGGACGGCATCGAACGCCCGCACAGCTATAGAGGTCGCTGACGAACTGGTTGCCGATTTTGCGCCAAGAGGAGCGCTTTCCGGCTGACCGAAGGGAAGGTCCGGTGTTGAATCCGAAGGATGCACTCGCAGACAAACAAGCCTTTATGAAGCCAGACACGATCATCCGGTCGCTGGACAGCGACGCCGCCGCAAAACTCGCAATGGCCGCAGGGGACATTGCGATCATCCTCGACAATAAGGGCAAGATCGTCGACGCTTCGGGCAGCGTCAGCGCATTTCCCGGGCTGGGAAACTGGATCGGACGCAAATGGATCGACACCGTGACCGTCGAAAGCAAGTCCAAGATCGAGGAGATGCTCGAAGCGTGCCGGAACGGCGAACCGCAGCGCTGGCGTCAGGTCAATCACGTCTCGGACGGAAGCGACATACCGGTCCGCTATTTCGTGATCCCGCTTTCCGACAAGGGCCGCATGCTCGCACTGGGCCGCGACATGCGCGATTCCGCGGCGTTGCAACAGCGCCTGCTTCAGGCGCAGCAATCCCTGGAGCGCGACTATATGCGCCTTCGCCAGGCGGAATCGCGCTATCGCCTGCTGTTCGAAATGACCCCGGATCCGATCCTGATCGTCGAAACCGCTTCGGGCCGCATCCGCGAAGCGAACACGGCGGCGCACGACCTCGTCTCCGCAAAGCCCGGAAGCCTTATCGGCAAGGCATTGTCGGGTCTCTTCGAAAAAGGCGCGCGCGACACGCTGACCCGCTATCTGGGCTCGGCGATTACCACCGTCTCGCCCTCCCCCGTGTCCCTGCGGCTGGCCGGTACCGGCGCTGAGACGGATCTCTCGGCGACCGGTTTCAGACAGGACGGCACATTGTTCATGCTGGTCCGGCTGTCGGCCACCGACACATCGATCGACAGGCGGGTGGGTGCGCCGGTGTTCGATATTCTCAACCGGATGCCGGACGCGTTCGTGATCGCCGACAAGGACATGAACATCGTCGCGGCGAACGCCGCCTTTCTCGAAATGGCCGGCGCCGCATCGCTCGATCAGTTGCGCAGCCAGGCGCTGGACGATTATCTCGGCCGGCCCGGGGTCGATCTCGACCTCATCCGCACGCAACTGGCCAAACATGGCGTCGCCCGCAATGTCGGAACGGTCATGCGACCCGGCGGCGGGACGGACGAGGAAGAAGTCGAGGTATCGGCGGTTCAGACGACCGATGAGGGCGAACATTACGGATTCAGCATCCGGCTGGTCGGGCGCCGCCTGCGGGATATTTCCCAGGCGCCGCAGAATCTGCCGCGCTCAGTGGAGCAGCTGACCGAATTGGTGGGCCGGACGTCGCTGAAGGAAATCGTGCGCGAGAGTACCGATCTCATCGAACGCCTGTGCATCGAGGCCGCGCTCATCCACACGTCGGACAATCGCGCATCCGCTGCCGAAATCCTCGGCCTGAGCCGGCAAAGCCTCTATTCGAAGCTCCACCGTTACGGTCTGGGCAATCTCGTTTCGCAAAACGAGTAAAGCAAAGCGGCAAGACCCGCCCCAACTGTCAAAACAAGTTGACGCTAATGACCGTCAGGCATAGCCTGACCATATGTCCCGTCTCGCCGCTTCGACGACAACCGCGCCGCCTCCGGCGCCGGCGGACATACTCCAGCTGCTCAAGCCGATCACCTGGTTCCCCCCGATGTGGGCCTTTATGTGCGGAGTCGTTTCCTCGGGCGCCCCGATCGCGGATCGCTGGTCTTTTCTCGTGGCAGGCATCGCCCTGACCGGACCCCTGGTCTGCGGCACGAGCCAGGCGGTCAACGACTGGTTCGATCGCCATGTCGACGCCATCAACGAACCGGACCGGCCGATCCCGTCCGGCCGTGTTGCGGGTCGCTGGGGCCTGTGGATCGCCATCGCCGGAACCCTGCTATCGATGCTCGTTGCCATCGCCACCGGCCTCTGGGTGTTCGCGGCAACCTGTGTCGGTCTCGCCTGCGCCTGGGCCTACAGCGCGCCGCCCTTCCGGCTCAAGACGAGCGGCTGGACCGGGCCGGCGGTCGTCGCGCTCAGCTATGAGGGGCTGGCCTGGTTTACCGGCGCCGCCGTCATGCTCGGTGCGCTGCCCGGTCTCGAGATCCTGCTGATCCTCGGACTCTACAGCCTTGGCGCCCATGGGATCATGACGCTGAACGATTTCAAGGCGGTCGAAGGCGATCGCGAGATGGGCCTCCGTTCGCTGCCCGTCACGATGGGCGTCGATCGCGCGGCCCGTTTCGCCTGTATCGTCATGGCGGCGCCGCAGCTGGCGGTGATCGGCCTGCTCCTCGCCTGGGATCATCCGATTTCGGCCGCCGCCGTCGCGTTGCTGCTGCTGGCGCAGATGGCGCTGATGCCGCGCCTGCTCGCCGATCCCAAACGCCACACGCCCTGGTACAGTGCGACCGGCGTCACGCTGTACGTACTCGGTATGCTGGCCGCGGCCCTGGGTCTGGGAGGCCATATCTGATGGCCGGTTTCGGATGGATCTCGATCGTCAGGCTGGGGCTGGTCCAGGCGGCGATCGGAGCGATCGTGATGCTCGCCACATCGCTGCTCAACCGCGTGATGGTCGTCGAATATGCGTTACCGGCGGCAATCCCGGCCGGCCTCGTCGCCTGGCACTATGCGGTACAGCTGTCCAGGCCGTTATGGGGCTATGGCTCGGACCGGGGCAATCGCCGGACACCGTGGATCGTCGGCGGGATGGGAGTATTGGCGCTCGGGGCGCTGATTGCGATCGATGCGACGGTGATCATGGCGGGGTCTCCGGTCATCGGCGGGCTGCTCGCCATTCTCGCCTTCACCCTGATCGGCGCGGGCGTCGGCGCGGCCGGCACATCCCTGCTTGCATTGCTGGCGTCCGGCGTCGCGCCCGATCGTCGGGCGGCCGCGGCCGCCGTCACCTGGATCATGATGGTTGCCGGCATCGTGGTCGCCGCGGGAACCGCCGGATCGCTGCTCGATCCCTTTTCCGAACAGCGGCTGGCGATCGTCGGCAGCGCGGTCGCCCTCGCAGCGTTCCTGTTGTCGCTCGTCGCGCTCGCCGGTGTGGAGAAGAAAGCCCTGGCGCCGACGCCGCTGCCGATATCGCAAGAGCAGGAGACGGCCAGTTTCGGCGATGCGCTGCGCGAGATACTGGCCGATCTGGAGGCGCGGCGCTTCACCATTTTCGTCTTCGTCTCGATGCTCGCCTATTCGATGCAGGACCTTATCCTCGAGCCGTTCGCGGGTCTCGTCTTCGCCATGACGCCCGGTGAATCGACGCAGCTTTCCGGCGTCCAGCATGGCGGCGTGCTGCTCGGCATGATCGTCGTCGGCCTTGGCGGCAGCGCGTTCGCGGGACGCAGGCCCGCCGATCTGCGCCGCTGGATCGTCGGCGGCTGCCTGGGCTCGGCGGCGGCGCTTGCCGGTCTCGCAATCGCGGCGACGACCGGCGGCGACTGGCCGCTCGCGGCCAATGTTTTCCTGCTCGGCTTCGCCAACGGCGTGTTCGCCGTTGCGGCGATCGGCGCGATGATGGGACTCGCGGGCGCCGGAACGCGCGCAAAAGAGGGCGTGCGCATGGGCGTCTGGGGCGCATCCCAGGCAATCGCCTTCGGCCTTGGCGGACTGACCGGCGCAATCGGCGTCGACATCGCCCGGTCGGCGATCGGGGTCGACGGCGCAGCGTTCCAGCTGATCTTCGCGATCGAAGCCGCCTTGTTCGTCCTGGCCGCCATGCTTGCGATCCAGGCGACGGCCGCCCGCAAACCCGCGGCATTCGGGATCGCCGAAACATGAGCGACGTGGACTTTGACGCCGTCGTCGTCGGCGGCGGGCCGTCCGGCGCGACCGCGGCGACCGATCTCGCCAGGGCCGGGCGCAAGGTCATGCTGCTCGACCGGGCGGGCCGGATCAAGCCGTGCGGGGGCGCCGTCCCGCCGAAGCTGCTCGAGGAGTTCGAGATTCCGCACAGCATCCTCGTGGGCAAGGCGAGCGCAGCCCGGATGATCGCGCCCTCCGGGCGCTCGGTCGACATGCCCGTCGGCGACGGGTTCGTCGGCATGGTCGACCGGGACGTGTTCGACGAATGGCTGCGCGAACGGGCCGCGGCGCAGGGCGCGAAGCGCGTCACCGGCACTTTCGATCATATCGACCGCGACGAAGATGGCGTGGCCGTCGTCTGCTATCGCGAAACGCGCGGGGATTCGCTCAAACGCGTCCGCACCCGCGCCGTGATCGGCGCCGATGGCGCGCGCTCCAAGGTGGCGCAGCAAAATCTCGACGGCGCCGAACGCGTGCCCTGCGTCTTCGCCTATCACGAAGTGATCGAGTCGCCGCCCAGCACGCCGGAAGGTTTCGACGGCAAGCGCTGCGACGTCTTCTACCAGGGCAAGCTGTCTCCGGATTTCTACGCCTGGATATTCCCGCACGGCGAGACCGCCAGCGTCGGCGTCGGCAGTGCGAACAAGGGATTTTCGCTGCGCGGCGCCGTCAAGGAAATGCGCGAAAGCAGCGGCCTCGCCGATTGCGGAACGATCCGCGAAGAAGGCGCTCCGATCCCGCTCAAACCGCTGAAACGCTGGGACAATGGCAAGGATGTGATCGTCGCCGGCGATGCCGCGGGCGTCGTCGCTCCGGCGTCCGGCGAGGGCATCTATTATGCGATGACCTGCGGCCGGCTGGCCGCCAATGCCGTCGACGCCTTTCTCCAGAGCGGCGACCCCAAGGCGCTGCGGCAGGCGCGCAAGCAGTTCATGCGCGCCCATGGCCGGGTGTTCTGGATACTCGGTATCATGCAATATTTCTGGTACAGCAGCGACAAGCGGCGCGAGCGGTTCGTCAAGATTTGCGCCGATCCCGACGTCCAGCACCTGACCTGGGAGGCCTATATGAACAAGAAGCTGGTCCGCGCGAAACCGGCCGCGCATGTCCGGATATTCTTCAAGGATCTCGGCCATCTTCTGGGCCTCGGCAGGGTCGAACGGTGAGCCGCGCCTGGATACCGCCGATCCTCGTAGCGGCGGGTGCGGCAGCCCTGGTCGCGTTTCTCGGCGCGACGATCACCGATCTCGACGGCTGGTACCGGACGCTCGAACAGCCCGGCTGGGCGCCGCCCGACTATGTCTACGGCATGGCCTGGACGGCCATCTACGCCCTTGTCGCGCTGGCCGCGGTGACCGCCTGGCGCCGGACGCCGACCACCCAGGCGTCGGACATGCTGATCGGCCTGTTCGCGCTGAACGGCTTTCTCAACATCCTGTGGAGCCTGCTCTTCTTCCGCGCCCAGCGGCCGGACTGGGCGATGATCGAGCTGGTCGCCCTCTGGATTTCGATCGTCGTGCTCATTGTCGTCTGCGCCCGCTATTCGCGGCTCGCGGCGGTCCTGCTTCTGCCCTATCTGGTCTGGGTCAGCCTTGCGGGCGCGCTGAACTGGGAAGTCGTGCGGCTCAACAGCCCCTTCGGATGATGACCGCGCTATTCGCCAGCGGCCACGCCGCCGACATCGTCCTCGCCGTGCTCGCCGCCGAAGCGGTGTGGCTGACCGCCAGAGGAAACTCGATTTCGACCGTGTTGGCCACCCTGTTGCCGGCGGCTTTGCTCGTGCTGGGGTTGCGCGGCGCCTTGACCGGCGCGCCCTGGCCATGGATCGCACTGCCGGTCGCCGCCGCCCTGCCCGCCCATCTATGGGATCTCGCCCGGCGCGGGATGCTGGCCCGGCGTGAACGCCGGTAGCGCGGACCGTTATTCCGCCGAGGCTACGATCTCCGGATCTTCGAGCATCTCCTCGACCTCGTCCCCGGGGACGATCGGCGCCGAACCCGATGCCGGCGCGGCGGTGAATTGCAGCACCGGATAGTCGGCAACCATGCGTGCCCCGCCAAGCGGCAGGCGCTGGCCCTGGTGGCAGGTAACGCAGCTCACCTTGTACGGATCTCCCGCGGGCCCGAGCCTGTTCGCCGGGAACATGCCGGTGAGCGGCGTGATATAGGCGTCGTTGATATCGCGCACCATGCGAATGCCGAACCAGGCCGTCTCGCGCTGCCGGCTGCTGAGCGACCATTCGCGGAAGCTCTGCGTATTGTGGCAATGGGTGCAGTTGACGTCGAGCGCCTGCGACAGGTGCATCATCAGGGCATAGGTGTCCTCGGTCTCCATCGTCGTCAGCCGGTTTGCCGCTGTCGGAAACATCGTGGCCGAGGCGACACGGATATCGCCGGGTTCTCCCGCGTCGCTCGCGAAGAAGCGGGCGAGACTGCGGGTCGGCAGCGATGCGTAGGCGGTAATCGGATCCGGCGCGTTCTGGCCGTTGCGATTGCCTGCCCGCACCCGCCGGTCGGCTGCCGGCATCGTCCAGACCGCCTCGGGCACGGCATTGCCGCGATGGCAGGTCCAGCAGGTCACGCCGGTCTGGCGGACATGGTCGGCCCAGTTCGCATTCACGTTCTGCGTCATCTGGATCATCCGCCGCGCGACATCCTTGGTGTAGACTTCGTCCGACGCCAGGTTGGCCGGATTGTGGCAATAGTTGCAGCCTTCGACCGGCGAGACCCATTCGGTGATCGCCGCCATCAGATAATCGAATTCCTCGACGCTGACATCGGCGAGCACCTGCACATTCTCGTAGACTTCGCCGGCGGTCCGGCCGCTCGGCTCGGGCAGTTCGTAGGGCGGCGCCGGCACCTCGCCGGCAGCCGTGCCGCTGACGAGATCGATCTCCGCCATCGCCGTTCCGCGATAGCCGGTCTGCGTGACCTCCTTGCGGCCCAGCTCGCAGCCGCCGAGCAGCAGCGGCACCAACACAAGCGACAGAAGAGAAAGGGACTTTGTCATGATCCTGTGCTCCCCATTGCGGACGGATCGACCGCGCCGGTATCGGGATAGGCGGGCGCATAGCCATGCTGCTGCGCCCAGAGATACCAGTTGTCGACGACCGTGCCGGTCAGCAGGATGCCGATTCCGCCGGTCAGCGTCGTCAGCACCGCAAACCACCAGGCCCAGCGGTGAATCGATTCCATCGTGGCGTTGAAACCCATCGTCCAGCGCCAGAACAAAGCGGCGCGTTCGGAAGCCGTGCCGCGATCGGTGATCTGTTCGAGCTCGCGCTCGCCGCCATAGCGGCCGACCGCGAGGATCGTCGCCCCGTGCATCGCGAACAGCAGCGTCGAACCGTACAGGAAGACGATCGAGAGGCAGTGGAACGGATTGTAGAAGAGATTGCCGTAGCGGATCGAGAAGGCCGCGGTCCAATCGAGATGCGGGAAGATGCCGAACGGCACCGCTTCGGCCCAGCTGCCCATGAAGAAGGGCCGGATGAAGCCGAGCACGAGGAACAGCCAGATCGCGCTGAGGAACGCCCAGGATACGTGCAGGCCCATGCCGAGCGCCTTGGCCCGCGTATAGGTGCGCACCCACCAGAGCAGCAGCGATGCGGTGAGGCAGAAGCCGGCGATGATCCACCAGCCGCCTTCGCCCAGCGGCACGAACGGGCTGAAGCCGTATTCGGGTCCGGGCGGCTCGAGCGCCAGCCAGAAGAGCTGGCGGACGAACTGGACCGGATCCCAGCCGACCGAGGCCAGCATGTTGAGGCCGACGATCTCGAACCAGAGAAAGCCGAACACCAGCGAGGCGACGCCGGCCCAGCCGAGATAGATCGGGCCGATCTGCGCCTGGCCGATCTTGCCGAGCCAATAGTTGAAGAAGGTTTCTTCGATCCGGCGTTCGCTGCCGGCGGGCAGCGGCACGCCCATTTCGGGAGCGGTCCTGAGCTGGACCTGGGTGAAGATGTTTTGATAGCGGGCCATCGTCAGATCTCCTTCAGGACCAGATCGGGAGGTTGAGCCACCAGGTCCACCATTCGGGCCAGCCGCGCGTCCACATCGGCCCCGATATGATGATGCATATCGCGCTCCAGAAACCCGCGTTGAGCGCGAGCAGCAGGCCGAGCCGGTGGATGCCGAGCGTGCCGATCGAATAGCCGATCAGGTCGCGGAAGAACGTGTCTTCATATTCGGGCGTCTTGACCTCTTCGCCCTTCCCCGGATTGACCGCCGACAGGATCAGCGACCCGTGCAGCGCCAGCGCGAAGGTCGTGGTGAAGAAGAAGGACACCGCGATCATGTGCGCGGGATTGTAGTGGAAGTGCAGATACTGGTAGCCGGTGTTCGAGACCCAGTCCAAATGGCTGAATATGCCGTAGGGGAAACCGTGGCCCCAGGCACCGAGCAGCAGCGGGCGGATCACGACCAGCGACACATAGGCGAAGATCGCGACCCCGAAGGCGAACGGCACATGATAGCCGATGCCGAGCTTCCTGCAGATCTCGACCTCTCTCAGCGCCCAGGACACGAAGGCCCCGATCGCGCAGAAGGTGATGATCTGCCAGAAGCCCCCCTCGTTCAGCGGCGCCAGCGCGAGCCCGTAACTCAGATCGGGCGGCTCGATCGATATCAGCCACGGGTTCCAGGTCGCGCCCTGCGACGCGTCGTAGAAGATCAGCGCCGTTCCGAGCACCGCGAACAGCGCGGTCGTGACGCCGAAAAAGCCGACATAAAAGGGGCCGACCCAGAAATCGAACAGATCGCCGCCGATCAGCGTGCCCCCTCGCACCCGATATTTCCGTTCGAAACTCAACAGCGCCATGGCACTATCCTCCGCCCGCCATCGCGGCGGGTCTCGTGGTTCTATCGTTCAAACCGCGGGAGGCGCGCGGCGCGCACGCCGCGCCCTCTCGCAGAGGCTTGGATCAGGTGACGGCGACGGTTTCCGCAGCCGCCGTTTCGGCCGCTTCGGCCGCGCCACCTTCGATCCAGTTATATTTGTCGGTGCTCAGCAGGATGAAATGAATGATCAGTGCGAGCACGAACAGGAACACGAACAGCGCGACCAGCGCCCTGCGCGGATCGAAGATTAACCAGATTCTCCACATTGTATTTCTCCGTATTTATGGAAGGCGTTCCGTTTGCGCGGCGCTCAGAACCAGGGATTCCACATCCAGACGAGCAGATGCGCGATCAGCGCGATGATCGTGAAAACGATGAAATTCCCGACGAAGATCTTGTGGAATTCCTTCGCTTCCTCCGGCGTCAGATAGGTCGACGGCCCGAAGCGATCGTCATGGGGTGTTGGATCAGTCATATTTCCATCTCCAGAATTGCCTCTTCAGATGCGAGAGACGGCTCGCGCCTCCCGGCGGTATCCCCGCATTTTCTGCGGGAATTTCGGGACCCGGCGGCGACCGGGCGGATGTCTGGACGGCGCTCATGCGCCCTGTCCTTCGAGCAATGCGTCGGCCAGCCGGTCGGCGGTGACGCGGGTTTCTCCGGCGCGGCGCGCGGCGCGTTCGGCGGCGTCGCGCAGGCGCTTGGCCGCCGAAATGCGCACCAGCACGGGCTGCGCCTCGACCAGCGCGTCGAGCTTGGCCTTGGCGTCGCCATCCCAGGCGAGTTCCTCATGGCTGCGCGCGGGCGTCGCATCGGTTTCGTCAAGCTGGGTCGAGAGCGGAAGGATGTGGAAGAGCGCGTCGAAGAGCGCGTTGCAGACTTCCTGGACGAGATAGGTCGCGCCCGAATAGCCCATGAACGGCGTTCCGGTATGCCGGCGGATCGCAGCGCCCGGAAAGGAGGCCGGGATGTAGATGCCGCGCGCGCCGCACTCGGCCATGTACATCCGCTCGTTATAGCTGCCGAAGACCACCAGCGGCGGATTGCCGTGGATGGCCTCGCGCACCGCCTGGTTGTCCGGCTTCACGCCGGCGCTGCGCGAAAAGGAAAAGGCGCAGGGCAGCCCCATATCCTCTTCGAGGAAGTGGCGGATCCCGCGCGCATAGGTTTCGTTGGCGACGATTCCGAAATTGGCGGTGCCGAAGAAATCCTGGGTGACCGAACGCCACAGATCCCAGAGCGGCTTGATCGTCGTGTGCTTTTCGCGCTCGATGAACGGCTCGGGATCGAGCCCGGTCTGCGCGCCCAGCTCGCGCAGGAACTTGGTGGTCGAGGACAGACCGACCGGCGCCTGCAGATAGGGCCGCTCGAGCAGCTCGCACAGGTTGCGGCCGAACTCGCGATACATGCAGACATTGACCGACGCGTTGGCCAATTGCCGGATATCGGCAAGATGGCTGCCGAGCGGGAAGACCATGTTGACTTCCGCGCCGATGCCCTCGATCAGCCGCCGGATCTCCGCGAGATCGCTCGGCATGTTGAACATGCCGTAGCTCGGCCCGATGATGTTGACCTTGGGTCTGTCGCCCTCTTTCAGCGCCTTGGGCTTCGGCATCTTCTTCGGACCGAACTCGGTCCACAGCCAGGACAGGGCCCGGTCTTCGGACTGCCACTGATCCTCGTCGATCGTGCGCGGCAGGAAGCGCTTGATGTTGGTGCCCTCGGGCGTCACGCCGCCGCCGATCATCTCGGCGATCGAGCCGGTGACGACGACCGCGGGCAGGTCGGGATCGAGCGTCTTCCAGGCGCGCCTCATCGCGCCTTCGGTGCCCGTCTTGCCGAGCTCTTCCTCGCCCAGCCCGGTCACGACGATCGGCAGTTCGTGCGGCGGCAGCCCGTCGGTATAATGGAGCACCGAGGTGACCGGCAGATTCTCGCAGCCGACCGGACCGTCGATGATCACCTGCAATCCCTTGATCGCGGTGAAGGCATAGACCGCGCCCCAATAGCCGCCCGCGCGGTCGTGATCGAGGACAAGCGTCATGGGCTCTCCCTCCACGATTCGTCATTGCGAGGAGCGCAAGCGACGAAGCAATCCAGAGCCGCGCACACCATAGCTTGCGGCTCTGGATTGCCGCGCGCCTTCGGCGCTCGCAATGACGAAGAGGCGCTCACGTGCCCACCGCCTCGGCCGCCTTCGCGGCCGCCGCATTCTGCGCGGCATATTTCTGCTTGAACTTGGGCCGATCGGCCGGCCTATCCTCCCAGATGCCGGCGCTGTAGCCCTCGCCCACCCCCTCGAAAAACTCTTCCATCCGGTCGAACCGGGCCTTGTTGGCGAGCGCCGCGTTGACGACCTGCGCCAGGCTTCCGGCCCCGGCCGGTCCCATGAGCGGTCGCGCCGAAATCAGGTTGGTGAAATAGAGCGCGGGCGTGGCCTTGGCCTTCGCATGCTGCACGACCGGCGTCGTGCCGATGGCGAGATCGGGACCATGCTCCTCGACCGCGGCGATATCCTCTTCCAGGCTCGCGCGGTAGTTGACCGTCACGCCCTTGGCCTCCAGCCATTCGCGGTCGGGGTCCGACCAGCGGGTCCTGGGGCAGGCGGTGCCGACATAGGGGACGTCGGCGCCGCTTTCGATCAGCAACCGCGCGACCAGCAATTCGGATCCTTCATAGCCGGACACGGTAATGCGCCCCTCGATCGGCATCGCGCCGAGGGCGCCCTCGATCGCCGGGAGCATGGCGTTTTTCGCCGCATCGACCTTGGCCCGGGCGACGCCGCACGCGGCGCCGATCGCATCGAGCCAGGCCGCGGTGCCGTCGCGCCCGACCGGGGCCGAACCGACGACCGGGCGTCCGGCCGCGTCGAACTCGCGAATGCTGGCGATGTAGAAGGGGTGGATGGCCGCAACGACGGCACAATCGAGCGCCGAATAGAGTTCGCGCCATTCGCGCGTCGGAACGACCGGGCCGGCCGCGAGACCCAGCGGCTCGAGCATCTGCCCGATGCCGACCGGATCGGCGGGAAACATCTCGCCCAAGAGCGTCACCGTCGGCCGGTCTGGTCGTTCCTTCGGCGCGGCGACGGGGCCCTGCTCGGCCTCGCCGCGCGCATAGGCGAGCATCGCGCCCGCCAGGACGTCCTTGGCTTCGGCATGGGTCGGTACGCCGAAACCCGGAACGTCGATCCCGACGATCCGCACCCCGTTGATCTCGTCGGGAAGCAGGCGGAGCGGCACGCCACTTGCCGTCGGCACGCACAGATTGGTGACGACGATCGTATCGTATTTGTCCGGATCGGCGAGTCCCTCGACCGCCTCCTTGATATCCTCGAACAGCTTGCCGGTGACCAGCGTCTCCGAATTGAACGGCACATAGCCGACCGTCCGCCGGGCGCCGTAGAAATGCGAGGTGAAGGTCAGTCCGTAGACGCAGCAGGCCGATCCCGAGAGCACGGTCGCCGTACGCCGCATCCTGAGGCCGACGCGCAGGCTCCCGAAAGCCGGGCACATGGATTGCGGCTGGTCGTGCGGGCCGGTCGGATAGTCTTCGGCATAGCGGTCGAGGACCTCGCTCTTGCCGGCTTTCCTGGCCGCGTCGCGCATCGTCTCCGCGCCACCGTGGCAGCCGCCCTGCGCATCCGCTTCCGGCTCGATGTCGAGCCGGTCGGGCGCGCGCACGACGTCGGTGGCGAGGTCGGTCATCCGCTACACCTCGTCATAGATCACCTCGAGCGACGGCCTGGGTTCGTAGGAACCGCCACGCATGTCCGCCTGGGTCGCCGGCACGAGCTGGACATCGCCGCCGGTTTCGTCGGCGCTGAAAAGATCGAGCAGCCCGTCCTGGTCGAGCGGGGCCGGCTGTTGCGGCGGGGCCTTTGCGACATTTTCGGCCAGCTCTTCGAACAGCCCGCTCCATTCGCTGTCCGGCTTACCGATGATCTGGTAGTTGGCCGATTTTCGGCGGATATCCTCGTCCGCGGGAATCGCGCACAGCACCGGAATATCGACCGCTTCGGCGAAAGCCTGCGCCTCGCCGGTCCCGTCATCCTTGTTGACGATCATGCCGGCGACGCCGACATTGCCGCCCATCTTGCGGAAATATTCGACCGCCTTGCAGACATTGTTGGCGACATAGAGCGACTGGAGATCGTTCGAGCCGACGACGATCACCTTCTGGCACATGTCGCGCGCGATCGGCAGGCCGAAGCCGCCGCACACGACATCGCCGAGAAAGTCGAGCAGGACGTAATCGAAGCCCCAGTCGTGGAAGCCCAGGTTCTCCATCAGCTCGAAGCCGTGGATGATGCCGCGGCCGCCGCAACCGCGACCGACCTCGGGCCCGCCGAGCTCCATCGCGAACACGCCGTCGCGCTGGAAGCAGACATCCTCGATCGTGACTTCCTCGCCGGCGAGCTTCTTCTTCGCCGATGTCTCGATGATCGTCGGACAGCTCTTCCCGCCGAACAGCAGACTGGTGGTGTCCGATTTGGGATCGCAGCCGATCAGCAGGACGCGCTTGCCCTGCTGCGCCATCATGTAGCTGAGGTTGGAGAGCGCGAAGCTCTTGCCCGAGCCGCCCTTGCCGTAGATCGCGATGATCTGGGTTTCCTTGGTGATCTCGCCGCTATGAACGGGATCGGGCTCGATGGCCGCTTCCTGCCGCAGGGCTTCGGTGTCGAGCCCGCCTGTCTCAAGCATCGTCATGCGCAGTCGCTCCAATCCAATACCATCTTGAGGCAGTCCGGGTCGTCGAAGGCGGCCGGATAGGCTTCCACCGCATCCGCCGCCGGCCGGACGGTCGTGATCAGGCCGTCGAGCGCCAGCGCATCCGATTCGATCAGCGCGCGTGTCGCGGCGAGATCGTCGGGCCGCCACTCGGCCGCGATGCGCAGCCGCGCCTCGCGCTGGAAGGCCTGCGGGAAAGCGAAGGACAGCGGCCGATGATAGAATCCGGCGAGCACGATCTCGCCGCCATGGGCCAGCCGGGCGATCAGCCCGTCGAGGCCCGAGGCATCGCCGCTGACATCGTAGATGGCGCGATAGTCGCGCCGCTCGTCGTCCTCGGGATGGATGACCGCGTAACCGCGCGCGCCATCCTGCCGGTCGCGGTTGATGTCCCAGACGACCGGCGCCGGAGCGCCCGACGCGACGGTCAGCCTCGCCAGCAGCCGCCCCAATACGCCATGGCCGACGATGAGTTCGGGCGGCTCGCCGCCATTGAGGGCGTGAAGCGCGGTCGCGGCCAATGCGAACAGCACGCCGTCGCGGCCGAGCGACTCGGAGACCGGCAAGGCGCGGGCGGCGGGAATGACGACGCGGCGCGCCGATCCGCCGAACAGGCCGCGCGCATCCTTGTAGCAGTTTGCCCCCGGCACGAAGACCCATTCGCCGATCCGCGATTGCGCGTCCGCACCCGCCTCGACGATGCGGCCGACCGATTCATAACCCGGCACGAGCGGATAGCCCATGCCCGGAAAACTCGGCATGTCGCCGGTCCAGAGCAGTTTCTCCGTGCCCGTGCTGACACCGCTCCAGTGAATTTCGACGAGAACGTCCGAAGCGCCGATCGGCTCCAAAGCGAGTGTGCGGAGGGAGAGCTTTTTCGGCTCTTCGAGTATGACCGCCAGTGCGTCCATACGACCTCTCACCCCTTATCCTCGACCGCGCCACCGGCCATGCGTTTATCGAATACGCTGACTCGATTGTCACATTAACTCGACAGTTTAGTATGTCAATCTAACCTTACACATTTGTGTCAGGCCGATGCGACGATGATCCGTGCGATCAGCGGCTGTCGGTTCGGCACCGACCGCCAGGACGAAAAGCCGGCATCGGAGAGCAGCGCACCGATTTCGTCCGGCCGCCTCGGGCGTCCCGAGCGCATCGCCCACAGATAGAGTCCGAAATAGGCGTCCCCCATCGCCTCGGCGCCCGGCGTTCCGGCCATCGGCTCGGCGATCAGCAAGACCCCTCCGGGCGGTAGCGCGGCGCGGATCGACGCCAGCAACCGCGCCGCCACGTGATCGTCATGGTCGTGCAGGATACGGACGAGCGTGACGATGTCGTAGCCGGTCGGTAGCGGGTCGGCGGTAAAGTCGCCGGGATGGAACGCGATTCGCGCCGCATGGCCTGCCGCACCCAGCCTCGCCCGCGCCCGCTCGGCCACGGCCGGGAGATCGAACAGGCCGAGCGCAAGCATCGGCGCGGCTTCGGCCACTGCGCCGAGAAAGGCGCCGTCGCCGCCGCCGATATCGAGCAGCTTGCTGTGCCGGGAGAATCGATAGGCGGCCAGTATCTGCTCGGTGACCATGGGCTGGGACGCGGCCATAAGCGCCGAATAGGGCGAGACGGCCTCCGCGTCCGCACGCGCCGCATCGGGCGATCCGGCATAGGCCCAGTAGCGGGAAAGCGCGCCGTTCTCCGCCCGATCCCTTCGAAGCAGTTCGAGCGGATCGGCGAGATCCGTATAGAGGAGATGGTGATGCCGGATCATCGCGATCGCCCCGGCATTGCCCGACAAGGCCGCACCCTCGGCACCGAGCGTCCACCATCCGCCGCCCAGCGGCTCGGCGAGCTTCAGCGATCCTGCGGCGCGCAACAAGCGGTCCGTTGCCTCCGGCGAAAGGCCTGTGTGATTCGCAAGGTCCGTTTCCGTTCGCGGGCCCGCGGTCAGCCGATCGAGCCATCCGCTTTCGACAAAGGCGTGAAGCGTCTGCGAATAGGTAAAGCCGGCGACCAGGTCGAACAGCCGGGCCGCACGGCGGCGGGCGATCGGACGGCTCAACGGGAAGGCCGCCGCCCGGCGCTGAAAGACCGGACTGGAGAGAAGCCGGTTGCGCCAGGCCGTCCAGCGCGCCCGGAAACCGCGCGGCCTGCGCGATCCGGACGGAGAGTCTGACGGTTCCATATGTCCAAATGATTGGACAGATGCTATGTCCGCGTCAATCGGCTTGTAAGGAGAGCAGATTGCCGGACGGGCGTGTAGCGATCATCGGCGCGGGCATCGGCGGGCTCGTCAGCGCCGCGTTGCTCGCGGCGCGCGGGCATGCGGTCACCGTTATCGAAAAGGAACCGACGCCGGGCGGCAAGGTACGGCGCGTGAGCGTCGACGGCGCCGAGATCGACGGCGGGCCGACCGTCTTCACCCTGCGCGACGTGTTCGACGAGATATTCGACTCGGCGGGCGCGAACCTCGACGATCATGTTACCATGCGCCGCGCCGACATCCTCGCCCGCCACGCCTGGGGCCCCGAAGAACGGCTCGATCTGTTCGCCGATCCGGCGCGAAGCGAGGCGGCCATCGGAGAATTCGCAGGTGCTAGGGCGGCGCGCGGTTTCCGATCTTTCAGCATCGAGGCCAAGCGGATCTACGATCTGCTCGACAGCTCGTTCCTCCGCGCCGGCAAGACCTGGCCGCCGGGCCTGATGAAGCGGATCGGCCTGTGGCGGATCGGCGCGCTGATCGCACTGCGGCCCTATGAGAGTTTGTGGCAGGTTTTGGGCGAGCATTTCCGCGATCCGCGCCTGCGCCAGTTGTTCGGCCGCTATTCGACCTATTGCGGCTCGTCCCCCTTCCAGACCCCGGCGACGCTCATGCTGATCGCGCATGTCGAATCGCAAGGCGTCTGGCTGGTGGACGGCGGGATCAGCGCGCTGGCCGACGCGCTCGCGACCGTCGCCCGACAGAATGGGGCGGTGTTCCGCCATGGCGAGGCGGCACAGGAGATCGTGATCGAAAACGGCCGCGCGGCCGGCGTGCGGCTGGTTAGCGGCGACCCTATCGCCGCCGATACTGTGATCGCGAACGCCGGCCCGGCGGCGGTCGCCCATGGCCGGTTCGGCGGGGCTGCGAGCCGCGCCGTCCGCAGGAC
>NZ_JBQLZM010000008.1:0-6396 GCF_052168275.1 Parasphingopyxis sp.
CCGATCTCGGCGCGCGGACCTGCCAGTGCAGCTATTGCCGCAAGCAGAACGCGTCCTGGACGTCGGATCCCGAAGGCCGGGCGGACATCCGGATGGTGGGGCCGGTCACCCGCTACCGGTTCGGCACCGAGACGGCGGATTTCCTCGTCTGCGCGACATGCGGTGTCCTGATGGCGGCGGTCAGCGAAATCGCCGACGATATGCGCGGGGTGATCCATGTCGGGTGTCTTGAGGATAGCGCGGCCTTTCTCGCCCAGGCCGCGCCGATGGACCTGGACGGCGAATTGCTGGATGCGCGCCTCGACCGCCGCGCCCAGCGCTGGACGCCCGTCGCGATAACGGAAAAGGTGTGAAGACGATGCAGGAAGAACGGATCGACTGGCCGGACGGGGCGAAGATGGCGCTGAGCGTCGTCGTCAATGTCGAGGAAGGGTCCGAAATGACCGTCGCGCGCGGCGACAAGGGGATGGAGCCGGTCGACGAGCTCGGCATCCATATCCGCGCGCCGATCCGCAATTACGGCAATGAAAGCAACTATCTCTACGGCATCAAGGCCGGCGCCCCGCGCATCGTCAAGCTGCTGCGCGAATATGATATCATGGCGAGCTGGACGGTCGCCGCGCTGAGCCTCGAAAATCATCCCGAGATCGCCGAAGCCATCGCCGAACTCGGCCACGAGCCCGTCAGCCATGGCTGGCGCTGGGTTCACCAGTTCAAGCTCGACGAAGAGGCGGAACGCGCATTCATCCGCAAGGCGGTGGCCTCGATCGAGAAGACGGTCGGCGTGCGCCCCTATGGCTGGCTGTCGCGCTATTTCCATACCGACGAAACCCGCCGCCTGCTGATCGAGGAGGGCTTCGCCTATCATATGGACGATTATTCGGGCGACGTGCCGTACTGGGACCGCGAGACCGTGCCCGAAAAGCCGCTGGTGATCGTGCCGTACCAGCTCGACAGCAACGACATGAAGATGTGGACCGACCCGGCGCTGACCCCGCATCAATGGCTCGATTACGCCAAGGCCAATTTCGACCAGATCTATCGCGAGGGCGAGGCGGGCAATCCCAAGATGATGAGCCTCGGCCTGCATTTGCGCATCATCGGACGGCCCGGGCGCATCTGGGCGC
This sequence comes from Parasphingopyxis sp., assembly GCF_052168275.1. Lineage (GTDB taxonomy): Bacteria > Pseudomonadota > Alphaproteobacteria > Sphingomonadales > Sphingomonadaceae > Parasphingopyxis. The sequence goes on from NZ_JBQLZM010000008.1 coordinate 1,128, forward strand.
TCGAGGAATTCTTCCGGCATGTCCGCGCGCATTCGGACGTCTGGGTGACGACGCGCCACGCGATCGCGCAGCATTTTGCGCGGGTGGAGCCCGCATGACGCTCCGCCTCGAAAAACAGGGCCGGATCGCCCGCTTGCTGATCGACCGGCCGGACAAGCGCAACGCCTTCACGCAGGAGATGTGGGAGCTGTTCCCCGAGCTGCTCGCCGAAGCGATGGGCGACGAGGCTGTCCGCGTGCTCCTCGTCCATGCCAGCGCGCGGGACAGCGCGTTCAGCGCGGGTGCCGATATCGGCGAGTTCGCGGCCGGCGCCAGGGACCCGGAATGGCGGGCGAAGAACCAGGCCGCGATCCGCGCGGTCCAGCACGATCTCGCCCGTGCGCCCAAGCCGACGATCGCGGTCATCGACCAGGATTGCATCGGCGGCGGCTGCGGAATCGCCATCGCCTGCGACATGCGGGTCGCCGGGCCCAGGGCGCGCTTCGGGATCACGCCGGCGAAGCTCGGCCTCGTCTATTCGCTCCACGATACCAAGCTGCTCGTCGATCTGGTCGGGCCGGCCCAGGCGAAGCGCATCCTCTTCACCGGGCAATTGCTCTCGGCCGAGGAAGCGCAGCGGATCGGGCTCGTGACTGTCCTTGCCGATGACCCGCATGAAGAGGCGGCGGCCCTCGCCGAAACGATGGCGTCGGTCTCGCCGCACAGCCAGCGGATGAGCAAGGCGATCGTCCGCCGTATCCTCGACGGGCAGGCGGACGACGATGCGGAGACCGCCGCGCAATTCGATGCCGCGTTCGAAGGCGCGGACTTCGAGGAAGGTGTCAGCGCCTTTCTTGAGAAGCGAAAGGCGCAGTTTTGAGTCATTTACCAGCAAATACCGTTAGCCCTGAGCCTGTCGAAGGGCGTCTATCGGCGGAGAAGCGCCCTTCGACAGGCTCAGGACTAACGGTCTGTGGAAGAGAGGCTGGGAGAGCGACGTGAAACGCGGATCCATTCTCGGCGGGGTCGTCACGACGCCCGATCTTGACATGGCGTTGGCCGATTATGAGGGGACGCTCGGCCTGAAGCTCATCGAACGCGGTCCGCTCTCCGACGATCTCGCCGCGAGCTGGGGCGTGCCCGCGAGCGCGGGGCAGCCGATGGCGGTCCTGCAACCGCAAAGCGGCGCGCCCTGCTTCCTCCGCCTCGTCGAGCAGCCCGACCATCCCGATTTCAGGCCGACCCGCACCTATGGCTGGGCGGCCTATGAGCTCACCGTGCAGGACGTGTTCGGCTGGCCGGGCCGGCTCGCGGGCAGCGGCTTCACCATCGTCGGCCCGCCCAAGGAGCTGGAAGGGCTGCCCTATTTCGTGCCGATGCAGGTCACGGGGCGCGGCAAGGAGATGATCTATCTGAACGAGGTGCGCGAGAATACACCGTCTTCGGACTTGCCGCATGCCGGGTCGCTCACCGATCATATCTTCATCGTCATCCTCGCGACGCCCGACAGGGCAGCGACCGTCGCCTGGTATTGCGAGACGCTCGGCCTCGACGAGGGCGATACCTATACGCTTGAATATACGATGATAAACGACGCGTTCGGCGCGCCGCCGGGCACCCAGTCGGACCTCACCATGGTCCAGAACGGCCGGCTGCCGATCGTCGAGGTCGACGATTATCCGGCCGAGGCGACGCCGCGCGCGCGGCACGAGGCGATGCTGCCGCCCGGCAATGCGATGGTGACCTTGGCCGCCGACAGTCTCGACGCGCTGGACTGCGACTGGATTGCGCCGCCGGCGGCCCGCCAGGGCCCGCTCTATGACGGCCGCCGCGCCGCGACCGTGATCGGCCCGGCCGGCGAACTGCTCGAACTGGTGGAGACGGGAACATGACCAAGGCCGCGCCGCAACCCGCCTATATCGCCTGGTGCACCGACCATCCGGGGCCGGAGCCGCAACGGCTGCGCAAGGAGCTTGCGCAAGCCCATTTCGCGCATATCGAGAGCATCATGGACAGGATCCGCGTCGCCGGCCCGGTGCGCGACGAAGACGGCAATACGATCGGCTCGATGCTGGTCTTCGACGCAGAAAGCGAAGCGGAGGCGCGGGAGCTCTTGGACCGCGACCCCTATGCCGGCGCCGATATCTGGCAAAGCGTCGAAATCCGCCCCTTCCTCCCTGCCGCCGGCGCATGGATCGGCGGCAAGATCTGGTGACATTTCGTCATTCCGGACTTGATCCGGAATCCAGAGCGGCAGGCGATATCGCACCTGGCCCTGGACCCCGGATCAAGTCCGGGGTGACGGCTCTATCTATTCAGAACCGTGCTTCCCCGCCGACCAGTCGCCGCCGAAATTCTCCAGCGCATGGCCGAGCGGCGCGTCCTCGAGCGGGGTCGCCAGCGTGTCGTTCCAGCGGTTGAGAAAGCCGAACAGCGCGATCGTCGCGACCATCTCGACGATCTGGCGCTCGCTCCAATGCGCGCGCAGCGCGGCGAAATGGTCTTCGGTCGCCGCGTTGGGCGTCTGCCCGGCGGCGAAGGCGAGGTCGAGCGCGGCGCGTTCGGCGTCCGAGAACAGCGCGCTCGTCCGATAGTCCCAGACCGCGGCGACCTTCTCGCCATCGACGCCCGACATCCGCGCCGCGCCATGCGCGGTATGCGCCTCGCAATAGCGGCATCCGGCCGCACTGCTCGCGACCATCGCCATCATCCGCTTGAGGCCGAGATCGACTTCCGCGGAACCGTAGATCGTCCCGATCAGCCCTTCGAGCGCGCCGAGCAGGTCCGGCCAGCGCGCCATCGTCAGGATGTCGTTCGAGGCGAAGCCCATCCGCTCTTCCGCTGCGGCCAGCCGCTCGCGCAGCCCATCGGGCAGCTGGTCGGGCGCAAGCGGATCGATATGCGCCATCAGGGGAGGAGAACGGTCGAGCCGGTCGTCTTGCGCGCTTCGAGATCGCGATGCGCCTGCGCGGCCTCCTCCAGCGGATAGGTCTGGCCGATATCGACCGTCAGCACGCCATCCGCGAGCAGCGAGAAGAGCCGCGCCGCGCCCGCCCGGGCCTCGGCCGGGTCCGCATAATAGTCGAACAAAGTCGGCCGGGTCGTGAACAGCGATCCCTTCTGCGCGAGGATGCCGAGATTGGTCTCGCCGACCGGCGCGCTCGCATTGCCGAAGCTGACCTGCAGCCCGCGCCGGCCGAGCGAGTCGAGCGAGGCTTCCCAGGTCGCCTTGCCGACGCCGTCGAACACGACGCGCACGCCCGCGCCGCCGGTGATCTCGCGGACCCGGGGCGCGACCTCCTCCTCGGTATAGAGGATCACATGATCGGCGCCCGCCGCCTTCGCCTTTTCCGCTTTTTCCGCGCTGCTCGTCGTGCCGATGACCTCGGCGCCGATATGTTTGAGCCATTGGACGAGCAACTGCCCGGTGCCGCCGGCCGCGGCATGGACGAGCACCGGCCAGCCGCTTTCGACCCTGCCGCAGCGCTCGACGAGGAATTCGGTCGTGCAGCCCTTGAGGAAGGCCGCCGCCGCGACATCGTCCGCCACGCCGTCCGGAATCGCGAAAAGCCGGTCGGCGGGCATGGTCCGCGCCGTGGAGTATGCGCCAAGCTGCGGCCCGAAGGTGACGACGCGGTCGCCTTCCTTCAAATTGCTGACGCCCGGCCCGACCGCCTCGACGGTGCCGGCCGCCTCGAGCCCGAGCCCGGTCGGCAGCTCGACCGGATAGATGCCCTTGCGGTGATAGGTGTCGATCATGTTGAGGCCGACCGCCTTGTTGCGCATCCGCACTTCGCCTTCGCCCGGATCGCCGAGATCGACATCCTGCCAGGTGATGACCTCGGGCCCGCCATGTTGGGTGATTTCCGCGCGTCTTTCGCTCATGCGTCCGGTCCTTCCTCGGTTTGCTGCACCGTGCAGCTCGCCTGCATCCAGCGCAAGTTGATGCCGATCCGCTCGGCGCTCGGATCGGCCCAGCTATAGGAGACCGCGCGGTCGGGCTCGTCTTCGGTGTGGACGTAGAGCACAAGGCTCGGCCGGTTGCGGGTCGGCGGCGGCCAGACCACGTTGCGCATCCGGACGATCGCGACCGGCGCGCCGCTGTCGCCGCCGCCCGCGCGGATGCGGCCGCCCTGATCGTGCATGGTGAGATTGGCATCGAACGTCCATTCGCTTTCGCCCTCGGGCACCGGATCGGTCCTGCGCACCGATATCCAGCAGGAGACCGGGCGGGCCCGGCGCATCTCCATCATCCGCCCGTCGGGCCAGCTGAAACTCATGCCGGACGCGCCGACCCGCTCCATGCGGACGGGCAGGTCGTCGCAATCGCCTTCGCTCGCCGCCAGCACGAAATCCTCGCCCTCGGGCCGCATCAGCCGGGTGCAGTCGCCGGCGGTCAGCGCCGTCAATTCACCGCGCGGTTCGATCGTCACCGGCTGGCCCTCTTCGCCGTAGAGCGGCTGGCCGAACGGATCGATCGAATGCAGCATCATGCCGCCGTCGGCGCCCGCGCTGAACCGCAGGCTGATCCAGCGGTCCTGCGGTTCGCCCGCCTCGCCCTGGAAATAGACCTGTTCGGTATTGGCATAGGTGCCGGGCAGGAGATCGGCCAGATCCTGCGCGCCGGCCGGTGCGGCGGCGCCCGCCAGTATCGCCATCGTCGGAATGATGCGCATCGTCGTTCCTCCCCGAACCGTCCCTACAGGCTATCGCGCGGCGCGGGAAATGCAAATATGTCCGGACAAATTTTGACAGGCCGGACGATTCCGGCAAAAAGCGGGAGCGGGAGGATGACGGCCATGCGCTACTGGATCGGACTGTTGCTTTTTCTCTTCGCCGCGCCGGCGCTCGCGCAGGATGAACCGGCGCCCGATGCGCGCGCGATTCTCGAACGCGCGGCCGAGGCGGCCGGTGGAGACGACTGGCTCAACCCGTCCACGCTCCAGCTCAGCGGCCATGCGGTCTTCTACGGCCCGGACAGCGCCGAACCGCGCGCCCGGTCCGACGATTACCGGATGTGGCGCGTGTTCGATCCCGACCGGACGGCGAGCCACAATGCGCAGGGCAAGGTCCGCATCCGCGCCGGTATCGGCCCGAATGGAGATGGGGGCGTGATGTTCGAGGTCGGCTATGACGGCGAGACGACCTGGACGGAGGACGGCATCATGCCGCGCGAGGAGGCGGACGCCTATTGGGCCTCGGCCTTCGGCTTCGGGATCGTCCGCCGCGCGCTGGGCGAGGGCTTCACCCTGACCCGCATCCCGGACGGCAATTCCAACGGTCATCCGAC
>NZ_JBQLZM010000009.1:0-3225 GCF_052168275.1 Parasphingopyxis sp.
CTCAGCGCATGAAGCTCTGGATTGCCGCGCGCCCTGCGGTCGCTCGCAATGACGAACTGAAGATTTGACAAAGGAGAAGACCGATGACCGAATTCGACACCAGGCTCCGCGCCGCGCTCGACGCCGATGACGAGGCTTTCCTCAGGGAACTCGACAGCGAGCGCGGCCTCTTCGCGCAGATCGGCGACACGCTGACCGGACCGCTCGGCGGCTGGGCGAAGCTAATCTTCGCCGTCGCCTTGGCGCTGGGCATCGCGCTGTTCGTGGCGATCTGGCAGATGCTGACCGCCGACACCGACCGCCAGCTCTTCATCTGGGTCGCCGTGACGCTCGGCCTGTTGATGGCCCAGGGCTTCGTCAAGCAATGGTTTTTCGAGCGGATGAACCTGATGACGATCCTGCGCGAGCTGAAGCGCGTCGAGCTGCGCATCGCGCGGATCGAGGAACGCGCCTGATTGAATCGCCGGACGGCGGTCTGCTATCCCGGCGGCCGATGACGCGCCCCCTCGCCGATTTCGCCGCCGATATGGACCGCTGCTGGCAGGAGTGCCGCTTCGACGACCTTCGAAACTATCTGGACGAGGATATCGCGATCGTCGCGCCGGGCGGAGGTGCCCGCACGGAGGGCATCGAGGCAGCGATCGACAGCTATCGCGAGTTCGTAGGGCGCAGCGAAGTGACCCGCTACGAAACATCCGACACGATCGTCACCGAACGCGGCGATACCGCGATCCTCGAATATCGCTGGGCAATGGACTGGACGAGCGACGGCGCCGCGCACACGGCCGAGGGCCGCGAGATACTGGTGCTGAACCGGAGCGGCGAGGAATGGCGGGCCGTCTGGCGGATGCAGCTGGCGGCGTGAACGGTACCCGCTAGCCCCTCAACCGGAACAGGTGACGGGCGATCCGCCACGCGAATCGCCCACGACTGTTCTGCCGACGGTGCTAGCCGTCCAGCTCAGCCTGTTTCCGTTTGTCGAATTCATCCGCCAGGCGACGTTCCTCTGCGTCGGACAGGAGCTTCTTCGCCAAAACGAAAACCTCATTCTCTTCCTCGTCCATATGATGCTCGACGGCATCCTTGAGCTTTTCGAATTTTTGGATCCAGCGGCCGGAGCCCATGTCCAACTCGTCCAGTTCTTCGATAAGATCGTCGGCCTCCTTGTGCTCGCTTACACTGTGCCGGGCCTTTTCCTGGCCTTCGGGCCGTTCGATCAGCGTGGCGTAGAAAGTCTGTTCTTCGGCGTTCGCATGAGCGACGGCCTCGGGCTTGAGCCGGGCCCAGAGTGAGCGCCGTTCCTCGCTGTCGCCCGAAGTTTCCATGATTTGCGCGGCAAGGTCACGCTGCTTCTCGTGATCCTGTTTCAGGCGTTCGTAGATATCCATACCGATGTTCCTCTTTCCGGGCCCGGTACGGGCCGGCAAGAGAATTGCGCCAATATTCCGATATACACATTCACATATGCTAGCCCCAGATCGGACCGACGGCCGCGTTGTGGCGCACCGATGATTGGCGGGAGTGCGCTAGAACCGGTTATCCTGCGCGAACTCAAGCGCGTCGAACTGCGCATCGCGCGGATCGAGGAGCGGGGTTAGGCGCTTAGCTGATATCACCGATCGGCCTTGGTCGCTTAAAGATATCGCGGCTAGGGCCCACGAGATAGGCTCGCAGTCAATGCGAGGCCCTTTCAAAAAGCACACAGCCTGATAATCTGAACAAATGGGGAAAATCAAATCCACTCAGACACTCGAAATCATGAATACGACTTCATCAATTCTTGAAGTAATGGTTGAGCTTAATCCTGATCGGTATCTGCTGCAGCCCAATGACGTGATGGTCATTCAGGCCAAGCTGCGAGGTGCGCCTTTTAGCGTAACGCTGTTTGAAGGCGGGTTACAGATATATCCAGGCAATGATTGCGGCCCACCGGTCACCATCAATGGCGAGCCCGCACAACCAGACTGGACAACAGAAATCTAGTTTTCAAACTGCGGGTCTACCCCATCAATGCTTGGTTATCTTGGACTCCATTGGAAAGTCGGAAAAAGAGGTGGCTGCGAGTTACTCGCTAAAACCGATTATCCTGCGGAAAACCCCTTGGCGGCAGCCGCCCCGCCGTCCCGCGATTGCCGATCCAGTCGCCAAGCTCCGTCTCGGTCCGCGTGCGGCCCGTATCGCCGCCCATCGCCCAGCTCAGGCCCTCGTCTAACTTGAAGGCCAGCGCGTCGGACAGGCCGCCATCCTTGTACTTTTGCAGCATGATGCCCTGGCCGCGCGCCATTTCGGGGAGCGCGTCGAGGGCGAAGATCAGCAGCTTGCGGTTCGCGCCGATCGCCGCGACATGGTCCGCGCCCTCGGGGATCGGGCGGACGACGCGGAGCTTCGCGCCGGCCTTGACGTTCACGACCACCTTGCCCTTGCGCGTCGTACTGACGATTTCCTCGGCATTGGCGATAAAGCCCTTGCCGGCCGAGCTGGCGAGCAGCAGCCGGCCGCCCGCCTCGACCTTTACGAGGCCGACAATCTCGGCGCCGTCCTCGATATCGACCATCGAGCGGACGGGTTCGCCGAAACCGCGCGCGCCGGGCAGCTTGTCGCCGCCGAGCGTGTAGATGCGGCCGTCGTCCGCGGCGAGCAGCAGCTTGTCGGTCGTCTGGGCGGGGAAATCGAAGGCCGGGCCGTCGCCTTCCTTATATTTGAGCTTGGCGAGACCGGCGGCGTCGACATGGCCCTTCATCGCGCGGATCCAGCCGCGTTCGGACATGACGACGGTGATCGGCTCCTTTTCGATCATCGCTTCCAGGGGGATGTCCCTGGGCGGGGCAGCTTCCTCGAGGCTGGTGCGGCGCCGGCCGAGTTCGGTATCGGCGCCGTACGTCTTGAGGAGCCCCGCCAGGTCCTTCTTCATCCGCGTCTTCTGGCGGGCCCTGGAGTTGAGCAGCTTGTCCAGCTCCGCGCGCTCCTCCAGCAGGTCCTCGCGTTCCTGCCGCAGCTCCATCTCCTCGAGCTTGCGCAGGTTGCGGAGCCGCATGTTGAGGATCGCCTCCGCCTGGCGGTCGTTGAGCGTGAACTCGGCCATCATCACCTGTTTGGGCTCGTCCTCGTAGCGGATGATCTCGATGATCCGGTCGAGATTGAGATAGGCGATGATATAGCCGTCGAGCAGTTCGACCCGGTCGTCGATCTTGCCGAGGCGGAACTCGGAGCGGCGCACGAGCACGA
>NZ_JBQLZM010000010.1:0-12535 GCF_052168275.1 Parasphingopyxis sp.
TGTGCCGTCGGTGACATAGGGGCCGTAGCGGCCGTCCATCAGCTTGATCTCTTCCTCGGTGCGCGGATGCTTGCCGAGAATCTTGAGCGGCTCGCGCGCGCCGCGCCCTCGCCCGCCCTGGGTCTTGGCTTCGGCGATCTTCACGACCGCCGCGTTCATGCCGATCTCGAAGACTTCCGCCGTGGTCTCGAGCTTCGCATATTTACCGTCATGCCGGAGATAGGGCCCATAGCGCCCGATCGCCGCTTCGATCTCCTTGCCGGTTTCCGGATGCTCGCCGACGATCCGGGGCAGCGACAACAGCTTGAGCGCCATTTCGAGATCGACATCGGCGCGGGCGACATCCTTGGGGATCGACGCACGCTTCGCCTCCTTGCCCTCGCCGCGCTGGACATAGGGTCCGAAGCGGCCGGTCTTGAACTCGATATCCTCGCCGGTCTCGGGATCCTGGCCGAGAACCTCGTCTTCGCCATGGTCTTCGCCCTCGCCGCCGCGCTGGCCGAACTGCCGCGTATATTTGCATTCGGGATAGTTGGAGCAGGCAATGAAAGCGCCGTAGCGCCCGCCGCGCAGCGCCAGCCGGCCTTCGTTGCAGCGCGGGCAGAGCCGCGGATCGGACCCGTCGTCCTTTTCGGGAAACAGCAGCGGTTCGAGAAACGTGTCGAGCTCGGCCGTGATGTCCGACGGCTTCTGCTCCATCACCTCGTCGGTCTTCGGTTTGAAGTCCTGCCAGAAGGCGGCGAGGATTTCCTGCCACTGCGCGCGGCCGCCCGAGATATCGTCAAGCTCTTCCTCGAGCCCCGCGGTAAAATCGTAGCTCACATAGCGTTCGAAGAAACGCTGGAGGAACGAGGTGACGAGCCGTCCGCTCTCCTCCGGGAAGAAGCGGTTCTTCTCGACCCGCACATATTCGCGGTCCTTGAGCGTCTTGAGGATCGAGGCATAGGTGGACGGACGGCCGATGCCGAGCTCTTCCATCTTCTTCACGAGGCTCGCTTCGGAATAGCGCGGCGGCGGCTGGGTAAAATGCTGCTCGGCCTCGACGCTCTTTTTCGCGGGTGCGTCGCCCTTGTTCATCACGGGCAGGAGTTTCGAATCCTCGTCGCCGTCATCGTCGCGGCCCTCGGTGTAGAGCGCCATGAAGCCCGGGAACTTGACGACCTGGCCGGTCGCGCGCAGCGCCGTCTGCCCCGTCCCCTCTTCCATCTCCACCGTCGTGCGTTCGAGCCGGGCCGACGCCATCTGGCTGGCCAGCGCCCGCTTGAAGACCAGGTCGTAGAGACGGGCGTGATCGCCGCCGCCGACCTTGTCGCGCGAGAAATCGGTCGGACGGATCGCCTCGTGCGCTTCCTGCGCATTCTTCGCCTCGCTCTTGTAGACCCGCGGAGCGTCCGGAACGTAGCTCGCGTCATAGCGGTTCGCGATCGCGCCGCGCGCCGCGGAAATCGCCGAGCCGTCCATCTGCACGCCGTCGGTCCGCATATAGGTGATCGCGCCGTCCTCGTAGAGCTGCTGCGCGATCCGCATCGTGTGGCTCGCCGCAAAGCCGAGCTTGCGCGCCGCCTCCTGCTGCATCGTCGAGGTTGTGAAGGGCGGCGGCGGATTGCGGGTCAGCGGCTTGGTCTCGACCGAAACGATCTGGAACAGCCCGGCCTCGACATCGGCCTTCGCCGCCATCGCCTCGCCTTCGTTGCCGATCGTCAGCCGCTCGATCTTGTCCCCCTTCCAGCGGACCAGCCGGGCGGTGAACTCCGTTCCGTCCTGCTCCATCTGGGCGGCGATCGACCAGTATTCCTGTGGCTTGAACGCCTCGATCTCGCGTTCGCGTTCGACCACCAGCTTCAGCGCGACCGACTGGACGCGGCCGGCCGACTTCGCCCCAGGCAGCTTGCGCCACAGAACCGGCGAGAGGGTGAACCCGACCAGATAGTCGAGCGCGCGCCGGGCCCGATAGGCATCGACCAGATCCTCGTCGAGCTCGCGCGGATGGGCGATCGCCTCGAGCACGGCCGCCTTGGTAATCGCGTTGAACGCCACCCGCTCGACCTTGGGCGGCAGCGCCTTGCGCTTTTCCAGAACCTCCTGGACGTGCCAGCTGATTGCCTCGCCCTCGCGATCGGGGTCGGTTGCGAGGATCAGTTCCTCGGCCTCCTTCGCCGCGTCGGTGATCGCCTTCAGCTGCTTGGTCTTGTCCGCATAGGCCTGCCACGTCATCGCGAAACCGTTGTCGGGATCGACCGACCCGTCCTTGGGCGGCAGGTCCCGGACATGGCCGTAGGATGCGAGGACGCGATAATCGCCGCCAAGATATTTTTCGATGGTTTTCGCCTTGGCCGGCGACTCGACAACAACAAGTTTCATAGGGCGGACGTTTCTCTCAGATCAGGCCGGGCTCTCATACGCGTACGAGGATGGGATGCAAATGCGGTTCGTCAAGCCGGGTCCGAAAGACTGACCTTCCCTCCGGCATGCCGTTCGAGACGCCCCGCCAGCTCAAGTTCAAGCAGGATCGTCTGGACGGCGGCGGGCGCGACGGCGGACTGCCGGATCAGTTCGTCGACCGTGACGGGCACCGGCCCGAGGAGCTCGACAACCGTTTTCCGCTGAGCGGCCTCGACGTCCGGCGAGGCGGGCTTCTGCCGGTACGGGTAGTCCGGCTCCTCGATCCTCAGGACGTCGAAGGGCCGCAACGTCGTCACCACATCCTCTGCGGTCTGGATCAGCGTCGCACCGTCGCGGATCAGCTGGTTGCAGCCCTGGGCGCGTGGATCGAGCGGCGAACCCGGTACCGCCATGACCTCGCGCCCGAACTCGTTGGCTTGTCGCGCGGTGATCAGCGATCCTGACCGGGGCGCGGCCTCGACGACGATGGTGCCCATGCCAAGTCCGGCGATGATCCGGTTGCGATAGGGAAAATGCCGGGCCTTGGGCTCGCTGCCCGGCGGCTGTTCGGCGATCAGCAGCCCGCGCTCGGCGATGTCGAGCTGCAAATCCTCATTTTCGGGCGGATAGAAGACATCGATGCCGCCGGCGATCACGGCGATCGTCCCGCTGTCGAGCGACCCGGTATGCGCGGCCGTATCGATCCCGCGCGCCAGTCCGGAAACGACCACATAGCCCTCCCCGCCCAGCCTGAACGCCAGCTCGCGGGCGAAGCGCCGCGCGGCCGCCGAGGCGTTTCGCGCGCCGACCATCGCGATCAGCGGCTTGTCGAGCAGCGCCAGGTCGCCGCGGACGATCAATGCCGGCGGCGCCGTCTGGATCTGGGCGAGAGCGGCCGGATAGGGCCGCTCGTGAACGAAGATGTAGCGCGCGCCCAACCGCTCCACTTCGGCCATTTCCGCTTCGATCGCCCGGGGATCGGCGAGCTTCGGCGCACGGCCGCCGCCGCGCCGGGCGAGATCGGGTATCGCCTCGAGCGCGGCTTCCGCCGTGCCGAAACGCGCCATCAGCTGGGCATAGGTGACCGGACCGATATTCTGCGACCGGGCCAGCCGGAGCTTGGCCGCATGCCGAGTCTCAGCCACGGCCCGAACCGCCGACCTTGGGCTCCTCGCCACGGAGCAACCGCCCGATATTGCCGCGATGCTTCCAGAGCACGAGCAGGGCGAGCCCGGCGAAGAGGACCGTCACGAGCGCCTCGCCCCGCCAATAGGCCGCAATCGGCAGGGCGAGCGCGGCACTCATTCCGCCGACCGAGGAATAGCGGAACAGCGCGACCATCCCGAGCCAGACGACGGCGAAGACGAGGAGATAGACCCAGCCGAAGGCCAGCGCGATCCCGAGCAAGGTCGCCACGCCCTTGCCGCCGCGGAATTTGAGCCAGACCGGATGACAGTGCCCGACAAAGGCGCCGACCGCCGCGAGCCGCATCATTGCGTCGGGATCGTCGCCGAGCAGCCGCGCGAGGATCACGGCAAGAAACCCCTTGGCGACATCCAGCAGCAGCGTCGCGGCCGCCAGACCCTTGCGCCCGGTCCGCAGCACGTTGGTCGCACCGATATTGCCGGAGCCGATCGTCCGCAGGTCGCCCGCGCCCGTGGCGCGCGTCAGCAACAGCCCGAACGGCACCGAGCCGAACAGATAGCCGAGGACCAGGGCGAGCGCCGGAGCCAGCCAGAGCGGGTCGTCGATAATGGTCATGCCTCCTCATGCCGGTACGGTCCGGTCATAGCGCACCAGTCCGTTGCTGCAATCGCCACGGCGCTTTCCGTCCATTGCGGCCCGCCCCGCTTGGCCATATGGCAGATCGCCATGCGCGCCGACCAACCCCTGCTGCTGCTCGACACCGGTGTCGGCGGGCTCTCGATTCTCGGCCCGATCCGCGCATTGCTGCCCCGGGCACCGATCGCCTACGCGCTCGACCAGGCGGGATATCCCTATGGCCAGAAGAGCGAGACCGAACTCGCGGCCCGCGTTCCGGCGCTGCTCGGGCGGCTCGCCGAACATGTCGATGCGCGCCTCGCCGTCATCGCCTGCAACACGGCGTCGGTCATCGCGCTCGATCCGGTGCGCGCCGCGCTCGCCATCCCGATCGTCGGCACCGTGCCCGCGATCAAGCCCGCAGCGGCGATCTCCAAGTCCCGGGTGATCGGCGTGCTGGGCACCGCCGCCACCGTGCGCCAGCCCTATGTCGACAATCTGTCGCGCGAATTCGCGAGCGACTGCACGGTGATCCGCCACGGCACCCATGAACTCGTCGCCCTGGCCGAGCAGAAGATGCGCGGCCTGCCCACCGATCCGGGCGCCTATGCCCGGGTGCTGGACGGGCTGTTCGGCCAACCCGGTGGCGAGAAGATCGACACGGTCGTTCTGGCCTGCACGCATTTCCCGCTCGTCGAGGAGGAACTGGCCGCCGCCGCCCCGCATCCGGTCACCTTCGTCCACGGCGGCGAGGGCATTGCGCGGCGGGCCGCCTATCTGACCGAAGGCCAGCCCTGGCCCGCGGAACCCCGGCCGGGCACCGCGATCTTCATTTCGGACGGCAGCGATCCGGAACCTCTGCGCGCGGGCCTTGCGCGATACGGCCTTGAAAATTTCGAGACACTTTAGGCTTGTTGCGAGTCGTTCGCGCTGGAAATGGCCAATTCCAGCCATTACATGACCCCCAATCCTAATCCCCGGGGGACGAATCTTGGACTATCAGCGCGTATTTTCGAAAGCCATCGAACGGCTCCACGAAGAAGGCCGCTATCGGGTGTTCATCGATATCCTGCGCAACAAGGGCGCCTTCCCCAATGCCCGCTGCTTTGCCGGGCATAACGGACCGAAGCCGATCACCGTCTGGTGCTCCAACGACTATCTCGCGATGGGCCAGCATCCCAAGGTGATCGAGGCGATGGAAGAGGCGCTGCACGATGTCGGCGCGGGTTCGGGCGGCACGCGCAATATCGGCGGCAACACCCACTACCATATCGATCTGGAGAATGAGCTGGCCGACCTGCACGGCAAGGAAGGCGCGCTGCTCTTCACCTCCGGCTATATCTCGAACGAAGCGACGCTGACGACGCTCGGCAAGCTGCTGCCGGGATGCGTGGTCTTTTCCGACGAACTCAACCATGCCTCGATGATCGCCGGCATCCGCAACGCGGGCTGCGAAAAGCATGTCTGGCGGCACAACGATCTCGACCATCTGGAAGAATTGCTGGCCGCCGAGGATCCCGAAGCGCCCAAGCTGATCGCCTTCGAAAGCGTCTATTCGATGGACGGCGACGTCGCGCCGATCGCCGAGATATGCGACCTGGCCGACAAGTATAATGCGCTCACCTATTGCGACGAGGTCCATGCGGTCGGCATGTACGGGCCGCGCGGCGGCGGGATCACCGATCGCGATGGGGTCGCCGACCGGGTCACGATCATCGAGGGCACGCTCGCCAAGGCGATCGGTGTGATGGGCGGCTATATCGCCGCCGACAAGATGATCGTCGACGTGATCCGCAGCTATGCGCCGGGCTTCATCTTCACGACCAGCCTCTCGCCGGTTCTCGTGGCCGGTGCGCTCGCCAGCGTCCGTCATCTCAAGGAATCGAGCGAGGAGCGCGAGGCGCAGCAGGCCTCGGCGGCCACGCTCAAGACGATGTTCGCCGAAGTCGGGCTCCCGGTCATGGATTCGACGACCCATATCGTGCCGCTGATGGTCGGCGATCCGGTCAAGGCCAAGCGAATCAGCGACATCCTGCTCGCCGAGTACGGCGTCTACGTCCAGCCGATCAATTACCCGACCGTTCCGCGCGGCACCGAACGCCTGCGCTTCACGCCCGGCCCGACGCATGACGAGGCGATGATGCGCGAACTGACCGACGCGCTGGTCGAGATTTGGGACCGGATGGAGCTGCGGCTCGCGGCCTAACGGGCGGGCCACGCGGCCAAACAAATGTGGAAAAAACCACAATGGGTGGTGGCGAAAGCCGGCCATCGCGACTAAATGGGCAAGCGCACCGCCCATGGAGGCTCCCATGCCGCACAGCATCGCCATCGCATCCGACCACGCCGCCATCGAGCTGAAGGCGACGCTCGTCGCGTGGCTGGAGGACCACGGCCATGACGTGACCGATCTCGGCCCGCATTCGACCCAGTCGGTCGACTATCCCGATTATGGCTATGCGCTGGCCGAAGCGATCGCCTCGGGCGACGAAGAGTTCGGCGTCGCGCTGTGCGGCTCCGGCATCGGGATCTCGATCGCGGTGAACCGCAATCCGGCCTGTCGCTGCGCGCTGGTCTCCGACAATCTCTCCGCCCGGCTGTCGCGCGAACATAATGACGCGAACGTGATCGCGATGGGCGCGCGGCTGATCGGCGTCGAAACCGCCAAGGACTGCCTCGCGGCCTTCCTGTCCACCGAATTCGGCGGCGATCGCCACCAGCGCCGCGTCGACAAACTCTCCAATCCGGCCCCCGCACGGGAACCCGCCTAAAGGAATTTCGATGAGCACCAACCCCGCCAATCTCAACGACGTCCAGCCGGACGGATTCTTTTCGGACCGGGTGGAAACCACCGATCCCGATGTCGCGAAGGCGCTCAAGGCCGAGCTGACGCGGCAGCAGAAGCAGATCGAGCTGATCGCCTCGGAGAATATCGTTTCGAAAGCGGTACTCGAAACGCAGGGCTCGGTGCTGACCAACAAATATGCCGAAGGCTATCCGGGCCGCCGCTATTATCAGGGCTGCGCCCCGTCCGATTCGGTCGAGACGCTGGCGATCGAACGCGCGAAACAGCTGTTCGGCTGCGGCTTCGCCAACGTCCAGCCGCATTCGGGCGCCCAGGCCAATGGCGCGGTGATGCTGGCGCTGACCAAGCCCGGCGACACGATCCTCGGCATGTCGCTCGATGCGGGCGGCCATCTGACGCACGGCGCGAAACCGGCCCAGTCGGGCAAATGGTTCAACGCGATCCAGTATGGCGTGCGCGAGGACGACCATCTGATCGATTACGACCAGGTCGAAGCGCTCGCCAGGGAGCATCAGCCCAAGCTCATCATCGCGGGTGGATCCGCCTATCCGCGGATCATCGACTTCGCCCGCTTCCGCGCGATCGCGGACATGGTCGGCGCCTATCTGATGGTCGACATGGCGCATTTCGCAGGCCTCGTCGCTGCGGGCGTGCACCCGACGCCGTTCGGCCACGCCCATGTCGTCACGACGACGACCCACAAGACGCTGCGCGGGCCGCGCGGCGGCATGGTGCTGACCGACGACGAGGCGATCGCCAAGAAGATCAACTCGGCCGTCTTCCCCGGTCTCCAGGGCGGTCCGCTGATGCATGTGATCGCCGCCAAGGCGGTGGCCTTCGGCGAAGCGCTGCGCCCCGAATTCAAGAGCTATGCCGCCGCTGTCGTCGAGAACGCGAAGGTGCTGGCAGGCCGGTTGAAGGAGCGCGGCGCCGATGTCGTCGCCGGCGGCACCGACACGCATCTCGCGCTGATCGATCTCCGCCCGCTCGGCGTGACCGGCAAGGATGCGGACGAGGCGCTCGAGCGCGCCGGCATCACCTGCAACAAGAACGGCATCCCCTTCGATCCCCTGCCCCCGGCCAAGACGAGCGGCATCCGCGTCGGCTCTCCCGCCGGCACGACGCGCGGCTTCGGCCCCGCGGAATTCCGGGAGATCGGCGACATGGTGGCCGATGTGCTCGAAGGCTTGCGCGAAAAGGGCGAGGATGGCGATCCGGCGGTGGAAGCCGAAGTGCGCCAGCGTGTCGAGGCCCTGTGCGATCGTTTTCCGATCTATCCGGAACTGTAGATGCGCTGTCCTTTCTGCGCGCATGACAGCAGCCAGGTAAAGGACAGCCGGCCCACCGAGGACGGGGCGACGATCAGGCGGCGGCGGCAGTGCGAGAGCTGCGCGGCGCGGTTCACGACCTTCGAGCGGATCCAGCTGCGCGAGCTGACGGTAGTCAAGAGCAAGGATCGCCGCGAACCATTCGACCGCGACAAGATCCATCTGTCGGTGTCGCTGGCCTGCCGGAAACGCGGGGTCGAGCAGGAACAGATCGACCAGCTCGTATCCGGAATCCAGCGCCGGCTCGAGACCAGCGGCGAGACCGAGATCCAGTCGAAACGGATCGGCGAGATGGTGATGGAGGGGCTGCAGCAGCTCGACAGCGTCGCCTATATCCGCTTCGCCAGCGTCTACAAGGATTTCCGCGAAGCCAAGGATTTCGAGGAGTTTGCCGGCACCGTGAAGGACCTGTTCGAGGAGTGAGCGAGCCCGTTGCCCCTCCCCCGAAGATCGTCCTCGTCCGCCCGCAGCTCGGCGAGAATATCGGCAAGGCGGCGCGGGCGATGCTCAATTTCGGGCTGACCGACATGGCGATCGTCGCCCCGCGCGACGGCTGGCCCAATCCCGACGCCTTTCCGGCCGCCTCCGGCGCCGACAGCGTGCTCGAG
This sequence comes from Parasphingopyxis sp., assembly GCF_052168275.1. GTDB lineage: Bacteria > Pseudomonadota > Alphaproteobacteria > Sphingomonadales > Sphingomonadaceae > Parasphingopyxis. The sequence goes on from NZ_JBQLZM010000010.1 coordinate 8,886, forward strand.
AATGCGGAAGTTTGCGAAAGTGTCGCGCAGGCGGTGGCCGGCTGTTCGCATGTCTACGCAACCACGGTCAGAAAGCGGGGTCTGGACAAGCCGGTGCTGACTCCGGCCGAAACCGCCGCCAACATCCGCCAACTTCCGGCACCATCGGCGATCCTTTTCGGCCCGGAACGCTCCGGTCTCGACGCGGACGATGTCGCGCTCGCGGGCACGATCGTCACCGTCCCGGTGAACCCCGATTTCAGCTCGCTCAACCTCGCCCAGGCGGTGGTCCTGATCGCCTATGAATGGTCGAAGGGCGCCGGGCTCGCCATCCCGACCGAGAAGGAGCTGCTGCCGCCCGCCCCCCAGGCCGAACTCGACGCGCTGATCGCGCATCTCGAAGCGGCGCTCGAACCGACCGGCTATTTCTTCCCGCCCGACCGCACGCCGACGACGAAGCGCAACTTGCGCACGATGCTGACCAAGCCGGGCTGGACCTCGCCCGACGTCCAGGCGCTGCGCGGAATCGTCGCGGCGCTCGAGAAGAAGCGCTAGGGAAGTACGCGTAGCCGAAGCGACCGTTCACCTTCTCCCGGCACTCTCACGAGCCAATACCGCCGCCCCTCTCGCTCGACGGTGCGCGCACGGCCCGGAATATCGAGGTTCACGGTTTGCGCGCCAATATCGATCTCCACCTCGGCCCGGACGGAATTGGCGTTCGTGACGGTAAGCCGCCATTCGTTCGCATCACCACTATCCTCGCCGCGAACCGTCGACAACATCACTTGGGTGCTCGGTGCGACCGCGAGTTCGACAAGTTCCCCCACGGCGCTATCGGGCAAGCGGCTCTCCGCCAACTGCATGCGCCGGTTCGCCGTCGCGCCGAAGACGCTGACGGCTCCGGACGGCAAGGCCACGCCCAAACCGTTGCGCTGCACGTTCCGGGCACGAAACATAAGGTTCAGCGGTTGAAGGGGCACGTCGGCGTCGAACTGGGCAATACCCGCATAGTAGCGGTCGAAACGCGCATCGGGCCGCACCAGCAAGGCCACCTGTTTCTGCGCATTGGCGGCTATCGTGACGCGTTCGGGGAAGCGGTACAGTTTGAGATCGCCGAGATCTTCCTGCGTGGAGATTACAGAGATCGACGTGGCCATTTCCATCATCGCCCCGCTTCTACGCTGCGCGGTCACGATGATGGGAATTCCAGGGCCCGGGTCCGAACGCAAATCGCGGCGCCGCACCCCGGTTCGCGTCGACCCGCGCGGCCAGCAATTGAGGCGCAGACTGAGATTTCGGTAACGATCGGCCACATCGTCTGCCGCCTCGCGATTGAGCGTACCGGCAACCGCCTGCAACCGGGCATCGGCAAAGCTCTGACCGTTGCTGTTCGCCAGCGTCATCCAGGCGAGAATATCCATCCGGCGGCCGTCCTCGTCGAGTTCGGCTACATAATGAGCGGTCCAGTCGAAACCCGTCGACAGATAGGACAAGGTTACCGTCGCGCGCGTCGCTTCCGCACTGATCGTGCGAACCGAAAAGGTAGGCCGCGCCGACACACCCGCCGGCCGACCGTCATACGCAAATGTTTCGGGTAATCCCGAACATTGGAAGGCCTCGATCCCCTCGGCTGTCTCGAAAATAACGCCATTGTCGGGCCCGGCCCGAATGATGGCATCCTGCTCGCGCATCGCGCCGGTTTCGCTGTCGGCCCGTCTTATGGTGACCCGGTTGCCGAGCGATCCGTCGATCAGCGATGCAGGAGACAGGAGGCGCGCGTCGCGGTTACGTTGCACCGTGCCGCCGGGCAGCCCGGTCACGATCGCACTGACCGGAACTATGCCGTCGGCTACGCCTTCGAAACGAACCTCCGCCGCACCGGCTGGCAGAACGATCTCGCGTGTTTCCGTGATCAGCGCGAAGCCGTTCAAATAGTCAAGATCCATCCCACCACCACCTTCGCGACCGGGGTCGCGATAAATCGTCACCGCGACATCGTCCGGGCCTTCCGAAATCACCTGAGCGGGAAGCGCGGACGCCATCTGCGCGACCATCGCGAACGCCGGGATGACGTATCGCATCGCTGCCTCAATACCGGGTATCGAACGTTGCAGTGATTTCGGTCGTGCCGTTGGCGGGCACATCGACTTCCCACCGCACGCCGTCGGCCGAGAGCTGTTCGCTCTGCTGGCTTTCCGCCACGACCTTTGTGATCGGCCAGCGCCATAACAGGCCGCGCTGATCGAGCTGGACGCGTACAGGCGCCGGTCTGGCGTTCGACAGTGTATACCGCATCTGCGTGCGATAATGCCACGGCGCCATCCGGGACCGCGACACGACCGCTGTTTCGACATTGACGTCGAACGCACGGCCGGTCGTCAACGCAAGTTCCGACCCCATTGGCGTATGCCCGATCGCGCTCTCGCCGATAAACTGCGGATCACCCCGCGCATCGCGCATATAGACGCGGACGATGCCGGCGGGCAGCGCATCACCCAACCCGCCGTCGCGGCTGTTCGAAAAGCGCAATATGCTGTCCGCGCTCTGCGCCTCCTCGGTATTGTTGAAACCGTAAACGCGATAGGCATAGCCGTTAGTGGCGTTCGCGCCCTGAACGTCGAGGAAATTGACCTGTTTGGTCTGCCGGTCGGCAATCGTCGTGCGCTCGGCCAGCGGGTAAAGGTAGAAATCCCCGAGCTGTTCCCGGTCGCTCGTTTGCGTGCCCGGACGGGTCATCGTCTGCGTGTTGCGGACATTGCGCCGTTGCCGATAGGCGTTCGAATCGACCATTTCCACGGTCCCGGCCACTAGAATGGTATCGGCATTGTCGAACGTGGTGCCCGTCGTGTTGGTCAGTGTGACCCAGCCCTGGACATCGATCGTTCCCGCGCCAGCATCATACAGCGCCACATAATCGGCACTCCAGCCAAGCCCTGGCGTCAGATAGCTGAGGCTAAGCGGACGGCGCCCTGCGCGCCGGCTGTCGAGCGTCACAGACAGGGTGGGGTCGGCGCGTAAATTGGGCGGAATCTGATCGAACACGACGCGCACCGGACGGCCATCGTCGCGCAGCACCTCGATCCGGCCGGCAACCTCCACGATCACGCCGTTATTCACGGACAATATTGTTGCGGTTTCGCGCGTTTCGACACCGGTCGCGGGATTGGTGCTGATCAGGGTTACCTGTTCGCCCACCGCATTTTCCATCAGCGCCGCCGGGGACAGAAGATCGTAATCGAAATTCTGCTCGACGATCGCGATGCCGTCGCCGCCCAGCGTCACCGTTTCCGGACGGATTTGCGCGGAAACATCGGGAAATTCGAGCCGCGTCCTGCCGGCGCCGAGGGACATTGTCCGCACATCCTGGATAAGCGCTACATCGTTGTTGTAGATGGTGACCGACACATCACCCTGCCCCTGGGCTTGCGCCTGAAGTGTCCCCGGCAGAAACAAGGCTGCGGTTGCGAGCAGAATACGATTCATAATCCGTTCCCCAATCCATTCGACTATCGACCATTTTCGCCATTGGGAGAAGGTCGAGACGACTTGTCGGAACAGAGTGAGCCGCATCCGTTACGATTAAGTGACTTTTTTCATGGACTTGATCGCATCACCCCTAGCCCCGCATCTCGTCGTAGCGCACGAATTCATAGGCGATCGAGCTTTCGACG
>NZ_JBQLZM010000011.1:0-24662 GCF_052168275.1 Parasphingopyxis sp.
TGAAGATGGTAACCGGATGGCCGAGCGCCCGGCCGAGCGCGGCGAGCGCGATGCCGGCATTGCCGCTGGTCGCTTCGACGATCGGCTGGCCGGGCGCGAGGTCTCCGCGCGCTTTTGCCGCCGACAGGATGCCCTGCGCCATTCGGTCCTTGATCGATCCGGTGAGATTGAGGAATTCCGCCTTGGCATGGACCGTCGTCCGCTCGCCGCGGAAGCGCATCTGGATCGCGATCAGCGGCGTCCGCCCGACCAGCGCGCCGAGCGGCGTGCAGCAGGGCGCGGGCAATGCGGAATCGGACGCGTGGCGCTGCGCCAGGACGGTGCGTGCAAGCAATGGACTCTCCCTCTTCATCGGGAATGCTACGCCGGTGAAGACGGGAAATCATCGTCATAATTCGCGTATGAGGGCTTCCGGACAGAAAAATATTCTGTATTGATCATAGATAATGGAAAACATTGACGAAACCGATCGGCGCATCCTCGGCCTGCTGCAACGGGATGCCACGCGCTCGCTCGAGAGCATCGGCGAGACCTTGTCACTGTCGGTCAACAATGTCTGGCGGCGGGTGAAGCGGCTTGAGGCGGACGGCGTGATCGCCCGGCGGGTGGCGCTGATCGATCCCGAGGCGGTGGGTCTCAATGTCACCGTCTTCGTCGCGATCAAGACCAGCGACCATAGCGAGGAATGGCTGGAGGCCTTTGCGACCGCGGCGCGGGCATTGCCCGAAGTGGTGGAACTCTACCGCATGGCCGGCGATGTCGATTATTTCGTCAAGCTGCTGGTCCGCGATGTCGGCGATTACGACCGGGTCTATCGCAAGCTGATCGCGACCGCGCCGATGAGCGACGTCAGCGCCAGTTTCGCGATGGAACGGATCAAGTTCGATACGGCCGTCCCGCTCTAGGCGGCCGCGCCCGACCCCTTCAGCGCGGCGATCTCATCCGCCGAATAGCCGAGGCTCGCCAGCACCGCATCGCTGTGATCGCCAGGTTCGGGCAGCGTATCGGGGCCCCCGGTGCGCGCACCCCCCATGTCGATCGGGAGGACCGGCAGCTGGACGGTCCGTCCGTCGGTCAGCGTCACATCCTGCAGCCCGCCGCTCGCAACGAGGTGCGGATCGTCGAACAGTTCCTCGGGCTTGCCGATCGGGGCGAAGGGCAGGCCCGTGCCGTCCAGCTTCGCGATCAGCTCGTCCCGCGTGAAGCTTTTCATCAGGTCGCGGATCTCGGGCATGATCTCGTCGCGCGCCTCGACCCGGGCATTGTTCTCGCGCAGCTCCTCGCGCGCCCAGAGCGCGTCGAGCCCGAACAGCGCGCAGAATTTCTCCCACAGCGCATCGGTCACGACGCCGATAAAGACCGGCTCGTCTGCCGTCTCGAACACATCGTAGATCGCCCAGGCCGACACGCGCGCGGGCATCGGCGCCGCCGCCTGACCGGTCACCGCCTTTTGCGCCATATGCTGGCCGACCAGATAGACGGTCGTCTCGAACAGCGAGGCCTGCACCTTCTGGCCGCGTCCGGTGCGATGGCGCTGCTCGAGCGCCGCGAGGATCGCGATGACGCCGAACATGCCGCCGGTCACGTCGATCACGCTGGCGCCCGCGCGCAGCGGCTTGCCCGGCGGGCCGGTCATGTATGCGAGGCCGCCCATCATCTGCGCGACCTCGTCGAGCGCCGTGCGGTTCTCATAGGGGCCGGGCAGGAAGCCTTTTTCCGAGCAGTAGATGAGCTTCGGATTGGTCTCGGCCAGCGCCTCGTAACCGAGGCCGAGCTTCTCCATCGCGCCGGGCCGGTAATTCTCGATCAGGATATCGGCGCTGTCGGCGAGTTTCTTCGCCGCGTTGAGGCCTGCCGGGTCTTTCAGGTTCAGGCAGACGCTCTGCTTGTGCCGGTTGTACATCGGAAAATAGCCGCCGCCCGAGCCGAGCAGCCGCCGTGTCCGGTCGCCGCCGATCGGCTCGACGCGGATTACCTCGGCGCCGAGCTCGGCGAGGATCGCGCCGGCCGCCGGCCCCATGACCATATGGGTGAATTCGACGACGCGCAGGCCCGCCAGCGGTTGCTCGCCCATCACGCCGCCTCCCGGAAGCCGAGCGGCAGACCCGCATCGGGCGTGAAGCCATAGAGCGGTTCGCCGGGCAGCGCCTCGGCGACGATCTCGCGGACCCTGAGCAGCTTGTCGAGATCGATCCCGGTGTCATGGCCCATCGCCTCGAGCATGAAGACGAGGTCCTCGGTCACGATATTGCCCGACGCGCCGGGCGCGAAGGGGCAGCCGCCGAGCCCGCCAAGCGAGGCGTCGAAGGTCGTGATCCCCTCTTCGAGTCCGGCGACGACATTGGCGAGGCCGAGCCCGCGGGTGTTATGGAGATGCAGCGTGTTGAGCCTGTCGGCGCCGACCGCGGCCTTCACCTTGCGCACGAGCCGCCGGACCTGTTCGGGATTGGCATAGCCGGTCGTGTCGGACAGGCCGACTTCGGCGACTCCCGCCTCCATCGACGCCTCGGCGAGCCGGACGACCTGATCCTCGCTCACCGGCCCCTCCATCGTGCAGCCGAAAGCCGTCGACAGGCCGACCTCGAAATGCGGGCGTTCGCCCTCGGGCTGTTCGGCGACGAGCTCGGCGATCGCGCGGATCTCGGCGAGCATCGCCGGATGGTCCTTGCGGACATTGTTGATGCTGTGCGTTTCGGACATCGAAAAGGGGATCGACATCTTGTCGACGCCGGCGGCGATGGCGCGCTCGGCGCCTTTCAGATTGGGAATGAGCGCGACGACGTCGAGGCCTTGCAGCGTTTTCGCGAAGGCGACCAGTTCCGCGGTGTCTGCCATTTGCGGCAGCAATTTGGGTGGGACGAAACTGCCGACCTCGATCTCGGAGACGCCGGCTTCGGCCTCGGCCGCGATCCAGGCCTTTTTCGCCGCGAGCGGCATCACCCGGTCGATGCTCTGCAGCCCGTCGCGCGGGCCGACTTCGGAAATGTGGATATGGCCGGTCATGCACGGTCTCCCAGATAAATCCACGGCCGGGCCTTGCGGTCCGCCGCCTGCCATGTGGCGATGTCTTCGGAATGTTTGAGCGTCAGGTCGATCGCGTCGAGGCCTTCCAAGAGCATCGCCTTGGCCTCCTCGCCGATTTCGAACGTCCAGCTCCGCCCGTCGGCCAGCGCGATCGTCTGCGCCGGCAGGTCGATGGTGACGGGCTTGTCGGCCGCGGCGATCGATTCGACATCGGCGCGCGCCAGCGCCGCCGGCAGCACCCCGTTGCGCACGCAATTGCCCGCGAAGATCGGCGCGAAGCTCTCGGCGATGACGGTCCGGATGCCATATTCGGCAAGCGCCCAGACCGCATGTTCGCGGCTCGATCCGCAGCCGAAATTCTTGCCGCCGAGCAGGATCTGCGTATCGGCATATTCAGGCCGGTTGAGGACGAAGTCGGGATCCGGATCGCGTCCGCCGATCGTCCTATAGCGTTGCCCGGCGAACAGCCCGTCGGCCAGCCCAGTCTTCCCCGTACTCGTCATCTCGCGCGAGGGGATGATCTGGTCCGTGTCGATATTGTCGCGGAGCATCGGCGCGGGACGGGATGTGAGGGTGAGGAGCGGGTCAGGCATTGGCGGGCACCTCCTCAAAAACCGTTAGCCCTGAGCCTGTCGAAGGGCGCTTCTCCGCCGATAGACGTGCTTCGACAGGCTCAGCACTAACGGCATCTTGTGAGAGAGAGCGCCCCATCACCGCAGCTCCCGCGGATCGGCGATGGCGCCCGCGAGCGCGCTGGCCGCGACGGTTTCGGGGCTGGCGATGTGGGTTTTCACGTTCGGCCCCTGCCGGCTTTCGAAATTGCGGTTGGTGGACGAGATCACGCGCACGCCTTCTCCGAAACTTTCCCCGCCCGCATAGAAGCACATCGAACAGCCGCTTTCGCGCCATTCGAAGCCGGCGTCGGTGAAGATGCGGTCGATGCCCTCGGCTTCGGCTTCGCGTTTCACGCGGCTCGATCCCGGCACGCAGATCGCCTTCACGCCATCCGCGATGCGCTTGCCCGCGAGCAACTGCGCCGCGCGGCGCAGGTCCGACAGTCGGCTGTTCGTGCAGCTGCCGATAAAGGCCGCATCGATGGCGAGGCCCTTGAGCGGCTGGCCGGGCTCGAGCGCCATATAGGCGAGCGGCCGGGCCTCGGCGTCGTCGGGCACATGGCCGTCGATCCCGACGCTCGCTTCGGGGCTCGTGCCCCAGCTCACCATCGGCTGGATCGCCCCGGCGTCGATCGATATTTCGGCATCGAACCGCGCCCCCGGATCGCTTTTCAGGGTCCGCCAGTGCGCGAGCGCCGCGTCCCAGTCTCCGCCCTTCGGCGCGTAGCGCCGCCCTTCCAGCCAGGCGAAGGTCTTGTCGTCGGGCGCGATGAAACCGCTCATCGCCGAAAACTCGGTCGCCATGTTGCAGAGCGTCATCCGCCCTTCCATCGACAGCGCGTCCACCGCGTCGCCCGCAAACTCCACCGCATGGCCCTTGCCGCCCGCCGCGCCATGCGCCGCGATCAGCGCGAGGATCATGTCCTTGGGCGTCACGCCGGGCCGGAGCGCGCCCGCGAACGTCACCCGCATCGATTTGGGCTTTTCCAGCCGCAAGGTGCCGGTCGCCATCGCATGTTCGGCTTCGGAACTGCCGATCCCCCAGGCCAGCGCGCCGAACGCGCCTTGCGTGCAGGTATGGCTGTCCGGCGCGATCAGCGTGCAGCCGGGCAGGACGATGCCGAGCTCGGGCGATATGACATGGACGATGCCCTGATCGGGGTCGGTTACGTCGAACAGCGTGATGCCCGCCGCCCTGGCCGCGGCGCGCAGTTCGGTGATGAAGACCTGCCCGCCCGGCATCAGCGTCCGGTCGCCGCGCCCGGGGCGGGTGTCGACGATATGGTCGGCGACCGCGAAGACGCGCGCCGGATCGGCGACCGCTCGACCCGCTTCGGCCAGCGCATTGAGCGCGGCCGGGCCGGTGCGCTCGTGCAGGAAGACGCGGTCGATCGCGATCAGCTGCGCGCCGCCGGGGAGATCGGCGGCGACATGGCTGTCCCACAGCCTGTCGAAAAGGCTGGCCGGGCCGGTCAGGTCGCCGCCTCCATTTCCGCATCCACCGACCGCCAGTCCCTCGTCACGAACGTCTCCTGAATGCAGGTGCGCGTTTCCAATATCCCGTCGCGGATCCAGTGCCATGTCCGGCAGCGATCATGCCCGTCGTCCGAAAGCTGGATCATCTCGTAGAGATAGAGCGCGGGATCGCCGGTGCGCTGCCAGTAGAGCATCATCGTGCGGCCATGCTCGTCGAGATCGACGGCCGAGGCCCAGCCCTTGATCAGGTCGTTGTCCCACCAGAGACGGCCGTCGCGATAGGCCGCGGGGAAATCGCGGACCTCCGTGCGGCCGTCCGGCCAGCGATAATGATTGGTCTGGTGGTAGGGGTGCGGGCCATTGTCGGGCAGGCGGCAGATCAGGCGCGAGGCATGTTCGTCGACCTTCTCGTTGGCCGCGTCGAAATAGCTGTACGTCCCGTCCCAGACGCCTTCATGGCGAGCGAGCAACGGCATGTCTTCGCGAATTCCCATTGTCAGCTGTCCTTGTCGAGCAGGGCTTGATGATAGGCCCGGGCGGACCGCGCGCGAAGCAGGTCCCGATGCTCCGCCGCCAGCCGTTCGGGTGCGAGATCGGCCGGATCGAACGCCCGCGCATGCGCGGCATCGGCTTCGTACCAGGGTTCGAAAAAGTGGCGCGCGCGCACGACCTGCCAGGCTGTGGTCAGATAGGCGCCGAAGCGGTCGGGCGCGAGATCGGGGTAGAGCCGGGCCGGATCGCCGGACGGCGGCGCGGGGATGGCGGTGTGCTCGATCCCGAACCGGTCTTCGATTGCCGCGATCACCGCAGCCCAGCTGCCCCAGTCCTTGGGCGCCTCGCCCGTCCAATCGTCGGAAAGGCCATGGCCGGGCAGGTCGACGCGGAGTGTGTTCGGCCCCGGATCGCTTGCAAGGGCGCGGCCCGGCTCGTGCAGGAGCAATGTGTGGGCGGCGCGATCCCCGCGCCAGTGGACCAGCCCGTCGAAGCCGTCCGCTTCGATCGCGGCAAAGCCCTCGTCCTCCGCCTCGGGCAGCGCCCCCATCTGCGGATGATCGCCGGCGAGGAGATGGTCGAGGCTCGCCCGCTGATGTTCGTCCGGCGTCGCGACCTTGCGCGCCTCCCAGCCCGCGGGCATGTCGCCCAGCCGGTCGATATGCTCTTGGAGCGGATCGCCGTCATAGGCGGTGATCAGGCAGGGCGGCATCGCGGCGCCGGGCGGCGGGATATCGCGCGGGGCGCGCAACACGGCGCCGTAGCCCGCCTGATAGGCATTGCCCGCGTCGAGCATCTCGCGGACGACGGCGTCGACGCGCGCCGGGTCGGCATGCGCGACGCCGAGCCGGTGCGCTTCGTCCGTCGCGAACCAGGGGAAGAACCAGCTCTGTTCGAGAATCCGGTTCCACAGCCAGGTCAGATGTTCGCCATATTCGCTCGGATGGAAGGGCGGCAGATAGGCGTCGCCGAACAGCGCCATCTCCTGCCGGGTCCAGACCGCATAACCGCCCATCGCGACGCGGGTAAAGCGGTCGGGCTGCTGTTTGAGCGCCGTCATCAGGATGATCGCACCCGAATGAAAACCGTAGGCGGCGCATTTTTCGATGCCCAGCGCGTCGAGCAGTGCATGCACGGCCCGCGCGAAATCCTCGATGTCGGGATCGCCGGGCAGCGGCTGCGACTGGCCGAATCCCGGCGTGTCGGGCGCGATGCAGGTGAAATGCGGCGCCCATTTCTCCATCAGCGGCTCATATTCGGCCGAGCTGCGCGGCGACTGGTGGACCATCACCAGGATCGGGCCGGATCCCGCCTTGCGGTAGTGCACCATGCGCTCGCCGACGCGGATGAAGTGACGGGTGATGATCATCGCCTCCTTGTGAGCCGTCTAATTTGTCCGGACAAATTTGTCTCGACAAGTCTTTTCTTTGTCCGCACTATAGGAGCCGGGAGAAAGGGAGACGAGATGGCCGATCCGATGGGCACGAAAATGGTCAGCGACGGCAAGACGGCGCGCGAGATATTCGACGGCGTAATGGCCAATCCGGCGCGCAAGAAATTCGGCTTCGGCGAGAAGCTCGCGATCGTCAATGTCGATATCCAGCGCGCCTATACGGACATCGAGAACTTCAGGACGGCGTATGAGACGGATCCCGACCAGATCGCCCATGTGAACCGGATTTCCGCGCTCGCGCGGGGCAGGGGCATGCCGGTGATCTGGTCGCGCGTGGCGTACAAGGCCGATGCCGGCGATGCGGGTATCTGGGGGACGCGGACCGATACCGAGGACAGCCTCCAGAACATCAAATACGGTTCCGAGCGGCACGCATTCGATCCGCGCTGCGAGATCGATCCCGACGACATGACCTTCACCAAGCGCATGCCGAGCGCCTTTTTCGAAACCCCGCTCGCCAGCTATCTGGTCTGGCACAAGGTCGATACGGTGGTGGTGACGGGCGGCTCCACCTCGGGTTGCGTCCGCGCGACGGCCGTCGATTCGCTCAGCCATGGCTATCGCACGATCGTCCCGATCGAGACCTGCGCGGACAAGCATGAAAGCTATCATTTCGCCAACCTGACCGACCTCCAGCTCAAATATGCCGATGTCGAACCCGTGCAGGCGGTGATCGACTGGCTGGAGGCGCGCTGATGCCCGGTCGGGAGACCAAATAATGAAAGCGGGCGAAGCCGATCCTGGACTCTACGATTTCAAGGCCTGGCGCGGGCGCCCGAAGCTGGCCTGGCCGGGCGGCAAGACCTGCGCCGTCTGGGTAGCGCCGAACCTCGAATTTTACGAACTCGACCCGCCGGCCAATCCGCACCGCAAGAGCTGGCCCAGGCCGCATCCCGACGTGGTCGGCTACAGCCATCGCGATCATGCCAACCGCGTGTCGCACTGGCGGATGGCCGACGTCATGTCGAAGCACGGCTTTCCGGGATCGGTGAGCCTTTCGGTTGCGCTCTGCGATCACATCCCCGAAGTCGTCGAGGACGCCAATGCGCGCGGCTGGGAATTTTTCAGCCACGGCATCTACAACACGCGCTATTCCTACGGCATGGACGAGGCGCAGGAACGCGCGATCATCGAGGATTCGATCGCGACCGTGAAGCGCGCCACCGGACAGACGATCCGCGGCTGGCTCGCCCCGGCGCTGACCCATACCCCGCGGACGCTGGACCTGATCGCCGAATACGGCCTCGACTATACGTGCGACCTCTATCATGACGACCAGCCGACCGATGTGAAGGTGGCGAGCGGGCGGCTGACGGCAATCCCCTACAGCCTCGAGGTCAACGACCATTACGGCTTCTTCATCTACAACATGTCGCCGCGCGACTATGCCGACACGCTGATCCGGCAATATGAGCGGCTGGCGGCGGAGGGCGAGCAATCGGGCACGGTGATGTGCATCCCGCTGCACAGTTACCTCATCGGCCAGCCGCACCGGATCGGGCCGTTTGAGGCGGTGCTCGAGCATATCGCGGCGGACGGCCGGGCCTGGATCGCGCGGGCCGGCGAGATCGTGGATGCCTATCGGGAGCAAGCCGATGGGTAAGACGGCCTATACTGTATCGTCATTGCGAGGAGGCGAAGCCGACGCGGCAATCCAGGGCCAGATGCGCTGCGCGTGGTGCTCTGGATTGCTTCGCTACGCTCGCAATGACGTATGTCGTTTCGGCAGCGGAGTTAGAGCATGACCCTCGATCCCGCCTATCTCGACTATCCCAAGCGCAAGCGCGGCATGGATCACGACCATTATCCGTACAGCCGTTTCGACACGCGCCCGCCGGTCCAGTGGCCGGACGGCAAGGCGGTCGCGATCTGGCCGGTGATCAGCCTCGAATGGTTCCCGATCACGCCGAGCGACGATCCCTTCCGCGCGCCCGGCCATATGCAGACCGCCTATCCCGATTACCGCCATTACACGGCGCGCGAATATGGAACGCGGGTCGGGCTCTACCGGCTGCTCGACGCGTTCGAGTCGGTCGGGGCCAGGATAGCGGTCGCGACCAACAGCGCGATCGCCGAACGCTATCCGGAGACCGTCGAAGCGCTTGTGGGCGCCGGGCATGAGATCATCGCCCATTCGACCGATATGAACGGGACGATCGCCAGCGGCCTGCCCGAGGAGGAGGAACGCGCGCTGATCGCGCAGTCGCTCGACACGCTGGAGCGGGTATCGGGAACGCGGCCGCGCGGCTGGCTTTCGATCGCCCGGTCGCAGAGTTTCAATACGGCGAAGCTGCTCGTCGAGGCGGGCGTCGACTATATGTGCGACTGGGTGAATGACGAGCTGCCCTATCGCTTCGCGACCGGGGCGGGCGATATCGTCAACATCCCGCTGAACCATGAACTTTCGGACCGCCAGATCGTCAACGTCCAGCAGCAATCGGCGGACAGCTATGTCCGGCAGATGCAGGACGCCTATGGCTGGCTTGCAGGCGAGGCGGAGAGCCGCGGCGGCCGGATGCTGCCGATGCATCTGACGCCGTACATCATGGGCCTGCCCTACCGGATGGACGCGTTCGAGAGGCTGCTCCGCTGGTTGTCCGAACAGCCGGGCGCATGGTTCGCGCGCGGCGACGCGATACTCGACAGCTGGGCGGCGCAGCCATGAAGGTCCGCAACCCGCGCACCGGCGAATGCGATTACGAGATCGCGCCGCTCGACGAGAGCGCCGTCGCCGAAGCGGCGGCGCGGTTGCGCGCGGGGCAGGCGGACTGGGCCGCGCGGCCGGCCGGAGAACGGGGCGACATCCTGCTGCGCTGGGCGGCGGCCATCGAGGCGCGCGCCGACGGGATCGCCGCCGCGCTGACGCTGGATACGGGGCGCAAGGGCATCTCGCGGATCGAGGTGCTGGGCGTGGCCGGGCTGATCAAACGCTGGGCCGGGTCGGCGGCGGCCATCATCGCCGCGCATTCGCCGTCCGGCGCGCCGACCGCGCAGCCGACGATCACGACGACGACCCGGCTCGTGCCCTATCCGCTGGTCGGCGTGATCTCGCCCTGGAATTTCCCGCTGACGCTCGCGCTGATCGACGCGATACCGGCGCTGATGGCCGGCTGCGCGGTGCTGGTCAAACCGTCCGAGGTCGCGCCGCGCTTCATTCGCCCGCTGGCCGAAACAATCGCCGAGACGCCGGAGCTGGCGGAGGTGCTGGCGGTGATCGAGGGCGACGGCGCGACCGGCGCGGCGATCATCGGGCAGGTCGACTATGTCTGCTTCACCGGATCGGTGGCGACGGGGCGGAAAGTTGGCGAAAGTGCCGCGCATCACTTCATCCCGGCGAGCCTCGAGCTCGGCGGCAAGGACCCGATGATCGTGATGGCGAGCGCGGACCCGCGGAAATCCGCCGAAATCGCGCTGCGCGCCAGCATCGTCAACACCGGCCAGGCCTGCCAGTCGATCGAGCGCATCTATGTCGACCGGGCGATCGCCGAGCCGTTCATCGCGGCGCTCGTCGCCGCCGCGGAGAAAATACGCCTGAATTATCCGGATATTGACCGGGGCGATATCGGCCCGTTCATCTTCGGGAAGCAGGCCGCCATCGTCCAGGCCCAGATCGACGATGCGGTGTCCCACGGCGCAACCATCCGCACCGGCGGCGCCACGGAAAATCTCGGCGGCGGCCTCTATCTGCGGCCGACCGTCCTCACCGACGTGACGCCGGACATGGCGATCATGCGCGAGGAGAGCTTCGGCCCGGTGTTGCCCGTCACCGTCTATGATACGATCGACGAGGCGGTCGCGCTCGCCAATGCGGGGGAGTTCGGCCTGTCCGCCGCCGTGATCGCCGGCACCGCCGGGGAAGCCGAGAGCGTCGCCGCGCGGCTTAGGGCCGGCGCCGTCTCGATCAACGACGGCTCGCTGACATCGATGGTCTGGGAAGCCGAAAAATCGAGCTTCGGCCTGTCCGGGCTCGGCGCGTCGCGCATGGGGGAGAGCGGGCTGCTCCGCTTCTTCCGCCGTCAGGCGCTCATTCGCCAGGAGGGAGAGGCCGCGCCGATCGCGGCCTATGCAGAGGAGAGTTTCCGATGAAGACATGGATCCTGGGCGCGGCGCTGCTGTTCGGCGCGAACGCGGCCTGCGCGCATCAGGCGGCGGACGCGGAGCCCGCCGCATCGCCCGGCGTCGCGGCGCCCGACGAACGCGCGCCGACCGATTTCCGGCGCAGCACGCTGATCGTGCGCGACATCGACGCGTCGCTGGCGCTCTATCGCGACGTGCTGGGCTTTGCGGTCAATTACGATACCGAGGTCGAGACGTCCGGCGTCGCGCTGCCTGCGGGCGAGCCCGGCGCGCGGGCGAGGCTCGTGCTCGCCAACGCCAACGATCCCTGGATCGGCTGGATCGGCTTCATGCAGTGGCTCGAACCCGCGTTGCCCGATCCCGGCCCCTATCCGACGCGGCTCGGCATCGGCGATCATGTGATGATCATGAACACCGACGACGCCCAGGCGCGCTGCGCGGCATCGGCGGACGTGCCCGGGGTGACGATGACGGCGCCCGCGCGGCTGCAGGTCTATCCCGGCCGCGCCGGCGCGCCTCCGATCCGCGTTATCGGCTGCAACATTTTCGATCCGGACGGCAATCTGATCGAGATCAACCAGCTCCTGCGTGAGGACGAAGCGGTGCCCGCCGGCCTGCAAGCGGACGAGCCAGCCGGATAATGGCGGGATGGCCAGTTCTGCTCGCGGCCCTGTTGCAGGGCGGCGTGGTCGCGTCCGAACCGTGCGTCGACCCGGTCTATATGGTGGTCGCCGGCCCGACCCATGATCGCGAGCGGATGATGGCCTATGGCCAGGCGATCGCGGACTCGCAGATCTACGACCGGCTCGGCGGCTATTACGTCAACAGCCCGCGTGCCGTCGCGACCTTCGAGGGCGATGCGCCGCCCGGTTATACGGTGCTGATCGTCCGCTTTCCGTGCCTCGCCAATGCCCGGACATTCTGGAACAGCGACGTCTATCAGAACGAGATATTGCCGCTGCGCCGGAATCCGAGCGCCGGCGACTATTTCGTGACCGTCTATCCGGAGATTCCGCCGCGGCCCGAAATGGTCGGCAAGGTCGGGGAGGCGGACTATCTCGTGCGCTTCGAGGGCGGGGATATCCCCGAACGGCCCGTCTATGCCGATCCGCCGGGCCTCGTGCTCGGCGTCGATGCCGAAACCGCCGCGCGGGCGGAGCCGGGCGGCGGATGGCCCGCCGGCGGTGCGGTCGTGCTGCGGCGCGACGCAGCGACCGGAGAAGCCTATCGGCTCTCCTTCGACGCGGCGGCCTCGTTCCGGGTCGATCCGCCCGCGCAGCTCACCGAAATCTATGTCGAGCGCGGCGCGATGGCGCTGTCCGGCCGCCGGCTCGCCGCCGGCGACTATATGCGCATCCCGGCCGGTTCGGCGACCGGCATCACCGGCGTCGTCGAGGGCACGCGCCTGCTGCTCTTTCGCGATCCGGGTCCGGGCAGTGGCGCGGCGACGACCGTTTCCGGCGCGGAGCGTCCCTGGCGCACCGGCGATGTCGCGCGCGAGGCCGGAGCCGCCGCGCCGCTCTACATCCGCGACCTGTACGAGGATGCGGAGACGGGCGCGCGGACCTTTCTCGTGCGCCTTGCGGCGGGCGTGTCGGTGCCCTGGGAAATCCATTCCACGGCCGAGGAAGGCTATCTGCTCGACGGCGATTACCGTCTCGCCGAATGCCTGCCGAGCGGGCGGCGCGATTACGATTATATGCCGGGCGGCTATTTCTACCGGCCGGCGGGCGTTATGCATAGCGGACCGGATTCGACGACGACCACCGGCGCGACCTGGCTGATCCGCACCCCGCGCACGCTCGACGCGCTTTTCTATCCGGCCTGTCCGAGCGCGCCCGCGGCCCCGGAAACCGATCGGCAAGAGGAGGAGGAACGCCCATGACCCCGACCCTGCAGCACGCGATGAAGCCCGAGCTGACGGTGGAAGAGGCCGCGCGCGGCCGCTTCGTCTCGGGCATCCGGAGCCTGATCCTCAACGATCTCGCCGCCGACATGCGCGCCGGCTACGAGAAGCGCGCCGAACCCGCCTTCCGCCGCGAGCACGGCCGCGCGCCAGAAACGAGCCGCGAGGCGCATCTGGCGCTGTGCGGCGATCCGGCCTTCAACATCTACAGCGCGATGCGCGTCCAGGCGCAGAAGATGGTCTGGGCGAGCGTCGCCGATATCGTCGATCGCGATCTGGAGCGGATGGAGGCCGAAGCCGCGAAGGTTTCCGACGCGCCGGGCTCGCTGACCCTCGATCCGGCGCTCGACGTGCCGCGCAACGTCGATGCGATCGACGTGCACCTGATGCCGGGTTCCTATACGCGCGGCGCGGATTCGCTCGAAGCGGGGGCGGTCTACGACCAGGGTCTGGCGGTCTTCTCGATGGGGCTGATGGGCGCCAATCTCGACGATATCGGCCTGTCGATGGCGCGCTATATCCGCGGCAAATATCCGGACTTCGCGCCGCGCGACATTCTCGATACCGGCTGCACGATCGGCCACAACACGCTGCCCTGGAAACAGGCCTATCCGGACGCGCGGGTCGAGGCGATCGACGCCGCGCCGGGCGGGCTGCGCTATGCCTCGGCGCGCGCGAAGATGCAGGGACAGGAGGTGCATTTCAAACAGATGGCGGCCGATGCGCTCGCCTATCCCGACGAGAGTTTCGATCTCGTCTGGTCGTCCATGTTCCTCCACGAGCTGTCGAAGAAGACCCGCGCCAAGGCGTTCGAGGAGGCCTATCGCGTGCTCCGCCCCGGCGGTCTGATGCTGCACATGGAATTGCCGCCCAACGACCAGATGGGGGCGTTCGACGGCTTCTATCTCGACTGGGACAGCTATTACAATTCCGAGCCCTTCTACAAAGGCTATCGCGACGAAAGTCCGCCCGAGCTGTGCGCGCGTGCCGGATTTGGCGAGGATGACTATATCCAGTTCGTCGTGCCGAGCATCGGCATCTACGGCGAACAGGCGGTCGCCGATGCGATCGCGGCCGAGCAGGGCGAGGTCGTGGGACAGGAGACGACCGGTCGGCTGGCCGAGGGCGTCATGTGGTTCGGCTTCGGGGCGTGGAAATCGTGAGCGGCGCCGAAACAAGCGGCGGGCCGCCGATCAGGCCGGACGACGCGCCGGACGGCATCTACGGGCCGGACGGTCAGCCGCGTTTCTTTTCGGAACCCGGCATGGACCGGTTCGTCGCCGTCGTGATGAATCTCGCGCAGGAAATCTGGGTGCAGGAAGAAAGGCTGATGGCGCTGGAGGGCGAGGAGGCCGATGCCGAAACGCGCGACGCGAAGCTCAAGGCCTTTATCGACCGGGTGTTCGCGCCGATCCGCGAGCCCGAAGCCTAGGCCCTTGTAACCGCGAGCGGCGGGACCTCGAAAGACATACTGCCATGCGCATCAATGCCGATTTTTCGAAACGCGTCGTCGTCCGCCCCGGAGATGTCGACTGGGTCGCCTCGCCGATGCCGGGCGTCGAGCGGCGGATGCTCGACCGGGTCGGCGGGGAAGTGGCCCGGGCGACTTCGATCGTGCGCTATGCGCCGGGCTCGAAATTCGCCGAACATGTTCATGGCGGGGGCGAGGAATTCTTCGTGCTCGACGGCGTGTTCTCCGACGAAAGCGGCGATTATCCGGCCGGCACCTATGTCCGCAACCCGATCGGCACGCGCCATGCGCCGCACAGCGCGGACGGCTGCACGATCTTCGTCAAGCTGCATCAGTTCGACGGGAAGGACGCCGCGCATTTCGCGATCGACACGCGCGAGGCGGATTTCCGGCCCGGCCCGGCCGAGGGGCTGAGCGTCCTGCCGCTCCATGCATTCGGTCCCGAGTCGGTCGCGCTCGTCCGTTGGGAGCCGGGGACGGAAAGCACCGCCTGCCGGTACCCGGGCGGCGCGGAAATCCTCGTCCTCGACGGTGTGTTCCAGGACGAGCATGGCGACTATCCGCCCGGCAGCTGGATCCGCCAGCCGCATTTCTCCGGGCATCGGCCATTCTCCGAACGGGGCTGCCTGGTCTATCTGAAAAGCGGACATCTGCCGCCCGATGCCTGACCGCGCCGCTGCCGGGCGGAAGCGGCGCACTGTGGACGGGTGGATGGCTATCCCGACGCTCTAAGTATATGAGCGGCATGGGAGTTGTTGCTTTCTCGGGGGGACCGCGTCCATGAATTACGGCAGCTTTTTCTACGAATATACGCCGCACGGCTATTGCATCCTCTGGCAACCGGAACTGGTCTGGACCCATGTCATTTCCGATGCGCTGATCGCGATCTCCTATTTTTCGATACCGATCGCCATCCTCTATTTCATCCACCGGCGCCCCGATATCCGGTTCGGCTGGATCGCGACGCTGTTCGCCGCCTTCATCCTCGCCTGCGGCGCGACGCATGTGATGGGCATCTGGACGCTGTGGAACGGCGACTACGGGATCCAGGCGCTGATGAAGGCCTTCACGGCGCTCGTCTCGGTCGCGACCGCCATCGCCCTCTGGCCGCTCGTGCCCAAGGCGCTTGCGGTGCCGTCGGCGGCGCAGCTGCAAAGCGCCAATCAAGAGCTTTCGGCGCTGGTCGCCGAACGCGATGCCGCGCTCGTCCGGCTGCAGAGCGAAATCGAGGAACGGACGAAGGCCGAAGAGGCACTGCTGCAGGCGCAGAAGATCGAATCGATCGGCCGGCTGACCGGCGGCATCGCGCACGATTTCAACAATCTGCTGCAGGCGGCGTCGGGCAATATCGAGCTGATGCGGGCACGGGGCGACGACGAACGCGTCGGCCGCTGGACCGAGAATGCGGCGGCGGCGATCGAGCGCGGCAAGCGGCTGACATCGCAGCTGCTCGCCTTCTCGCGGACGCAGAAGATCGAGCTCGAGTCGCTCTCGGCGAGCGCCGTCGTCGACGAGGTCGCCGAGATGATCCGCCGCACGATCGGCCCGCAGACCGAACTGTCGATCAGCCCGCTGCCCGAAGATGCCGGTGTTCTGGCGGACCGGACGCAGCTCGAAATGGCGATCCTCAACCTCGCGATCAACGCGCGCGACGCGATGCCCGAGGGCGGCCGGCTGCGGATCGCGGTGCGCCAGGCGCGGCGTCTGAAGCCGGAATATGACCTTCCTCCCGGCGACTATGTCGACATCGCCGTGTCGGACACCGGGACCGGGATCGACCCGGCGATCGTATCGCGGATATTCGAACCCTTCTTCACGACCAAGGACACCGGGCAGGGGACGGGCCTCGGCCTGTCGATGGTGTTCGGCATGGCGCGCCAGTCGGGCGGAACCGCTTTCGTGGAATCGAGCGACGAAAACGGAACGACGATCACGATCCGGCTGCGCCGGTCGGGCGCGGGGGATGCCGCCGCCGATCTCGACGCGGAGCGCGGCGCGGGGCCCGCCCGGCTTCCGCGGCTCGAGGTTCTGCTGGTCGACGACGAGGACGATGTCCGCGGCACGGTCGCCGACATGCTTTCCCATCTCGGCTGCAGGGTCGTCCAGGCGGCGGACGGCGAGGCGGCGGTGACGGAAATGCTCAGCCGCCCGTTCGATATCGCGCTGCTCGATTTCGCGATGCCCGGCCGCTCGGGCGCGCGCGTCGCCGAAATGCTGCGGGTGGTCCGCAACGATCTGCCGATCGTCTTCATCAGCGGCTATGCCGATACCGACGCGCTCGAACAGGCGGTCGGCGGCGACTATCACCTGCTGCACAAGCCGTTCACCGACCACGAACTCGCCGCGGCGATCCGCGCCGCGATCGCCGCCGGATAGGCCGTCCGGCTAGAAGCGGTCCAGTTCGACGAGCTCGTAGCGGTTCATCATATAGCCGTCGATGCTGCCCTTCACGAGCAGCGAATCGGCGTCGGCGGTGATCCACATGTCGAAATCGGGGTGCCGGGTGCCGCCCATGCCGGGGCCGTCGTCATAATAGCGGTAATGGCGGCAGGCGAAGGTGCCGGCGGCGACCGTTACCTCTTCCTCGCCGACATATTCCATCCCGATATTGACCTCCGAGATCAGCGGCGGCGTCGCGCCGCGATGGTCGGGCGAGGGCACGAAAACGCGGATCATCCGCTTGTGCGGACCCTTGGCGAGATCCATGCACTGGGTGAGGAAACCGTCGCCGACCACCGGGTGCGTGCCGAAGCCGTCGATCGCGCCGCCCATCGGCATGCGCTGCGAGAGCCGCCCGATCGACGGGCCGAAGCTCTCGCACTCGATGACCTGCTTGTCCCAGTCCGCGTGCAGCCAGCCCGATCCGAGGAACGCGTCGCCCAGCGTGAGGTGAACGTGCAGGTCGCGCGGCCGCCGCTCGGCGTCGAGATGGTAGATGATGTCGCGCAGCACGGTCGGCTCGGGCTCCTCGATCTCGCAGCGCGCGCGCATGACCGTCGATCCGTCGCCATGATGGGTGAAGGCGAACCATTCGCGTCCCCGCTCCCGGCCTTCCCATTCGGGCTTGACCGACGTGTAACTGATCTTTCCGCTGACGGTGCGATGCTGCATGGGACTCCCCTATCTTATCGAATATGACCATGCCCGCGCATTTAGGGCTTGCCAAGTGAAATTTGTCCGGACAAATTACGGCCAAAGAAGAGGAGGGGCGCCATGGAATTTCTGACCGCCAACGAGCTGAGCATCCTGCGCTGGGTGCATATCATCGCCATGGTCTACTGGCTGGGCGGCGAATGGGGCGTGTTCCAGACCAGCTATCACGTCACCAATCCCGCGCTCTCGCTCGAGGAGCGCCGGCGGCACATGGAAACCGCCTACCGCATCGACATCCTGGCGCGCACGGGCATCGTCCTGCTGCTCCCGCTGGGCCTCCATATGGGCAAGCTCTACGGCTTCGTGCCGATCCTCGACGGCGCCGGCATCTGGTGGATGTGGCTGTTCTTCGCGGTCTGGCTGGCGATGACCTGGACGGCCTTCATCAAGCGCGAGACCGATATCGGCATCAGGGTGACCCGGGCCGAGGAATTGCTGCGCTACCCGCTGATCGCCGCGCTGTTCGTGATCGCCTTCATGGCCTGGGGCGGCACCGGCCCGGTCGAGACGGGGCCGGGCAATCTCTGGTATCCGGCGAAGATCGGGCTTTATGCCTTCGCGCTGATCATCGGGCTGTTCCTGCGGCTCGTCATGCGCCGCTGGACGGTGCGCTTCCGCAAGCTCGCCGAAGGGCCTGACGCCGCCGAGGAGGCCGCGCTCGCGCGCGAGATCGGCCAGGCGCGGATTTCGGCCTATATCTACTGGATCACGATTGCGGGGGTCTGCTTCCTCGGAGCGGTGAAACCGTTCTAGGCGTTTCGCCGGCTTGAGCCGTCATTGCGAGCGCAGCGAAGCAATCCGGGGCGGCAGGCGCTGGCCGGCGGCTCCGGATTGCCGCGTCGCTTCGCGCCTCGCAATGACGAATGCCGGAACTCGTCCGACCGACGCCTAGCCCTCGCGCAACTCGTCGACGACGTCCTGCACCGGCGGCTCGAATTCCTCGAGCGCCTGCACCGCCTGGTGCGGTCCGCGCATGACCCGGGCGATATATTCGCGGATCATCTCGCCGCGCTCCTGCCCGGCCGCGCGGTCGGGCTGATAGCGTTCGATATCGGCGCGGCTGATCGTGCCCTTGGCGTCCAGCAGCCGCTCGACCGTGTCGAGCCGCTCGCGCAGCACCGATACCTCGCCGATCACCGCCATCAGCATCGAGAGCATCTTCTCTTCCTCGGGATCGCCGAGAAAGTCGGGCCGCTTGCCCTTGGCCTTGAGATTGGCCCGAGTCATCCAGTCCAGTTCTTCGGTCATTCGGCGGCCTCCTGAGCGGCTTCGGCATTCTTCCACGCGCCATAGGCGTTCCACACCGCGGCGCGGCCATGGTCTTCGGTCTCGCCGGTCGGCGCTTCGGGGAAGATATCGGTGTCGACGACCGCGCGGACGCCGACCGTGAACAGCTCGTCCGGCGCGAAGCCGGCCTTCACCATCTCCTCCTTGAGGTCGAGCGCGTGCATGGCGGACCAGAAGGGCTCGTTGTTGTTGAACGCGTCCCAGTCGCGGATGAACTGCTCGTAGAGCGGCATGTCGTCCGAATATTGCGGCTGTTCGACATGCAGCATCAATCCGCCATCGGCGAGCACGCGATAGCCCTCGGCGATGATCTTCGGCAGCGCCTTGCCGGAAAGCTCGTGCAGGAACATCGTCGTCTGCACCCAGTCGAAATGGCCGTCCTCCCAGCGCGAAAGGTCTTCGGCATTGGCCTGGACGAACCGGATATTGGTCGCGCCGAGCGCCTGGGCGCGGGCATGGCCGTAGCGCAGCGACGCCGCCGCCGTGTCGATCGCGATGAATTCGGCGTCCGGGAAGGCGAGCGCGAGCGGCACGACATTGTGGCCGATCGTGCTGCCGATATCGAGCACGCGCCGGGGCTGCCAGCCGGGCCGCTCCTTGCGGACCCATTCGACGAGCGCCTGCCCGCCGCCATCGTTGAGCGCGCCGAGCGCGCCGCCCGTGGTCGCGAACAGGCCGCAATCGTAATTGGCGCCCGCCGACACGTGGCCCGGCCGTTCTTCGCCATGATAGCTGCCCGGCATGCAGTGGATGTCGACCGCGGCCTGATAGCGCGGCACCGCGATCGCCGGATCGAGTTCGAGCGTATCCTTGCCGTCGTTGAATGCCCGCGCCCTGGCGTCGAGCGCGTCGAGCTGGCGCAGCACCATCGCCCGGCCGTTCTGCTGGCGCATCTCCATCGAATTGCGTTTCAGCGCCGACCAGAAGCGGTGGAACGGGTCTTCGTTCATCGCATGGCGGATCTCGAACCGGTCCCTGGGTTCGCGGCCATGCTCCTTGACGAAGGCGGGCAGCACGCGCCGGTCATAGGCGAGCTTGTTGCCCGGGCCGAGCGTGCCGGCGAGAAACTTGTTCAAATTGGCGAGAAAGTCGAACCGCGCCGCCTCGTCATGGCGGGGTTCGGGAAACATCTCGTGCCGCGATACGGCGGTATAGGGCGGGGCAACGTCGATCTTGCTCATCTATCCTCTCCGAAACTGTCCTCGATACTATAATTAGTCCGGACAAATTTCCAGACCATGATCTGGATCAAGAAATATCGTCGATACAGTGATCGCTTCTGCCTCGAACGTCATTGCGAGGAGGCCCGAACCTGTTGCGGGACGACGCGGCAATCCAGAGCAGTTGACGATGTCGCTCGCGGCTCTGGATTGCTTCGCTGCGCTCGCAATGACGAGCAGTATCTCAAATCAGCCCTTCGCGCACCATCCGGTCGATCACCTCTTCCTGCGCGCGGCGGAAATAGTCGCGGTCCGGCACCCGCGGCGTATCGCCGTCCATCATCCCGTCGGCCGCGTGGATTTCCGTCCCGGCATAGACCGGCGCAAACAGTTCCAGCCGTTGGCGGGCGAGGAAATTGGTCATGCTCGGCGTCCGCCGGCCCGCGCGCAGCGCGTCGATATCGACCGTCGCGAAGGCGGTGAAGGTTTCGCCCGTGTTCGATTCGGCGACGACGCGGCCCTTCCAGTCGACGACCTGCGAATTGCCGTCGGCCGAGGCGAGCGGCAACGCCGCGCCCTCGATGCCCGCCGTGTTGGCGGAGACGACATAGGCCATATTCTCGAACGCGCGCGCCTGCTTCGCGATGTCCTTGGGCGTGTCGAGCGGCGAGCCGATCTCCGACGAGCTGTGGACGAAGACTTCCGCGCCGCGCAGCGCATGGGCGCGGGCGATCTCCGGATAGAGGATCTCTTCCGAGGCGATCGCGGCGAGATTGCCGATCGCGGTGCGCGCGACGGGGAACACGCCGTCGATGCCGTAGATATCGAGATAGCGCGACCAGACGTCGTGCGGCGTCGGCGCGAACATCGAATTGAGGCGGCGATAGCGCAGCACGACCTCGCCCGAGGGCGCGATGACGAAGCTCGTCTGGAAATAGAAATCGGGGAAATGCGCGTCCGTCTCATAGGCGTTGCCCGCGAGAAACAGGTTCAGCCGTTCGGCGACGCCGCCCAGCGCCTCATATTCGGGCCCGTCGATCTCGAGCGCCGCCTTGTCGGCGAAATCGGGGATCGAGATGCGGCCCGGATAGCTGGTCAGCAGATATTCGGGCAGCACGGCAAGGCGCACCGGATGGCCGCCATATTGGGCGATGAAGCCGGCGGCCGAGCGCAGCTTGGTCTCGACCTCGCCGATCATCGCCATCATCTGGGCGCGCGCGGCCGCGCGGTCCGGCGTCGCCTCGACCGAGCGGGCGGCGAGCTGGAGCGCCAGGGCGGAATAGAGCGGGGTTTCAGGCATGGATTCTTCCTGCGCCATCAGGACCGCGTTCGGCAAGGGCAGCATGCTCGCGAGCATCGCCGCCATGATCTGCCGTCGGTCCATATACATGATCGATCATCCCAACCCTGTCATTCCAGCCCGAGGGCCCCGGGGTTCATCCGGCCGTCCGGGTCGACGGCCCGCTTCATCGCCTCGAGCAGTTTCCAGGCCGCGGGGTCGCTGCGCTCGGCCAGCGGATAGGTGCGGCCGATCTGGAAATGGACGCCCTCCATCTCGCCGAAGACATCGATGACGCCGGCGCGCAATTCGCCGACCAGCGCGCGCGCTTCGGCATTGGCCGGAAAGCCCTTGAGCTTGGCGAGATGGTCGGGTTCGAGCGAGCGGCGGTGCAGCTCCTCCATCCGGTCGGGCCAGTAGAAGACCGGCTCGATCAGGAAACCGGCGCGGCCGACCGTCATGATCAGGTAGCCGGCGCCGACGCCCAGCCGCTCCATCTCCGCGCCGCGGCTTTCGAACAGCGCCGTGATCGCGTCGATCGTCGCGCGCGCGCGCGAATGGCGGACGACGCCATGGACGGGCACCCAGCGTTCGCCGTCCGGCCCGACCATCGAATTGACGGGCGGGAAGGGGTTGGCGCGCATCACCTTGGGGATCGTGTTCTCGACCCTGGTCCCGCCGGCCTCGGCCACGATCGCCTCGATCCGGCGCATATCGGCGTCGACGGCGCCCTGGTGCCGGCCCTCGCAGATCAGGTGCGCGGAGAAGGTCGCGTCGTCGAGGAAGGAGCGGCCCGCGGCGACGACCTTGGCGCCTTCCTTCAGGCCCTTCCAAAAGCCGCCCTGGCTCTTCATCATGCCGACCAGCTGTCTCGCGTCCTTGGTCAGGCTGTCGCGCTTCATCCGCTGGGCCTGGAGGAAGGGGTCGAAGCCGAAACATTCGCTCGCCAGCCCCTCGCGCGCCACCTGGCTCATCGCCGCGGTGATCTGCGCCGGCGTGTCGAAGGCGAAGGAGCCGTAGGCGAAGGCGGTCGCCTCGCGGATCAGCGGCAGGGTGATCTTGGCCTTCACGCCGAAGCTGCCCGCATCGGCCGCGAACAGACCGGTGAGATCGGGGCCGAAGGGGCGGAGGAAATCGGTGCCGGTCTTCACGACCGAGCCGTCGGCGAGCACGACCTCCATCGAGATTGCGCTCGGCGCGATGGTCCCGTTGGCCGCGCCCCAGAACAGGCCGTTCTGGCTCATCCCGCCGCCGATATTGGCCTTGATGCCCGACAGCGTGCCCCAGACCGGGGTGCGCAGCCCGCGCGGATGGAGGGTCTCGTAGAGCGCGTGCCAGGTGCAGCCGGCCTCGACCGTGACCGTCATGTCGGTCTCGTCGATCTCGAGAATGCGGTCCATCCCGCCCATGTCGATGATCAGCGCGCCGGCGTCGGGCGCGACATAGCCGGACGTATAGCTCATGCCCCCGCCGCGCGGGACGATCGCGACGCCGCTATCGGCGACGGCTGCGAGGCCGCGGGCGAGCATGTCGGTATCGGCGGGGCGGAACACGGCGAGCGGCTGCGGCCCGAGCGAATAGACGTCCTGCGCGTAGAAGGCGCATTCTCCGGCATCGGTGACGACCGCGCCCGGGCCGACCGCATCGGTCAGCCGCGTGAGGCAATCGTCGGGTTCCGGGGCGGTGGCCATCAGGCCGTCTCCAGCGCCGGCCGGGACGGTCCGTCGCCCTCGGTCTCGGGGAAGGTCTCGGGATAGCGGCCGAGGAACAGCAGCAATCCGCCGCCGATGACATAGGCGAAGATCGCCGCCGTCAGGATCGGGTCATAGCTGCCCATAGTGTCGCGCACCGATGCGTAGAGCACCGGAGAGATGGCCGAAGCCAGGCCGAAGGGCATGTAGAGCATGCCGTAGATCTTGCCGTAATGGAGCATCCCGAAATAGCGGCTGGCGAGATAGGCGATCAGGTCGCTCTCCGCGCCCGCGGCGAAGCCGAGCAGGAAGCCGCCGAACGCCGCGAGCATGAAATTGCTGTCCGTGCCGAGCAGCAGATAGCTGGAGATCGCCGGCAGGCAGAGCAGCGGGAAGGCGACATAGCCGGCCCAGAACTTGTCGAGCAGCAGGCCGGTGATGATCCGGCCCGACAGGATGCCGAGCCCGAGAATCCCCATCACCCGGGCGGCGACGTCGGACGGGATGTCGTGATCGGCGAGGATCGGCACCATGTTGATGAAGGCGCCGCCGAAGGCGAGCGCGATGATCAGGATCGAGAACCAGATCAGCCAGAAGCGATAGTCGCGCAGCGCTTGGCCCAAGGTCGCGCCGGTCAGCTTGCCGCCATTGCTTGTGATCGCCTGGGGCCGCTCCTCGGGGCGCGGTTCGCGGAACAGGAAGAAGCCGATCGGCAGCGCGATCAGCAGCGGGAAACCGGCGACGATGACGAACATCGCGCGCCAGCCATATTCGCGGATCGCCCATTCGGCGACCTGCGGCACGATGATCGCCGCGATGCTGGTGCCGAGCAGCAAGATGCCGAGCGCGAGCCCCTTGCGCTTGAAAAACCACATGTTGATCGCGCGGCTCCAGGTGACCGGGGTCGAACCGATGCCGATCAGGCCGACAAACACCCAGAGCGCGTAGTAAATGTACAGCGTGGAGGCGGCCTGGCTCGTCGGCGTGAGACCGATGGCCGCGAAGGACAGGCCGAACGCGACGAGCGACCAGAGCGCGACCCGCCGCACGCCATACTGATCGGCCAACCAGCCGAAGGCCGGGGCGAGCAGCGAGGCGATCACCCCGAAGATCGTGATCGGGATCAGGATCTGGGTGCGCGTCCAGCCGAATTCGGCCGACAGCGGCGCGACCGTGAACCCGATGACGTTGAACGGGATGGGCGAGGCGCCGAACGCCACGCCCAGCACCCCGGCGAACAGGACCGTCCAGCCGAGACGGAATTCGCTGCGTTCGGTGGCTGAATTCATCGTCTCTCCTCGCGGGCGGCAGACACCCGCTTACGCTGGAACGGTTCCCGGTGTCTCGCCTTACTCGCTATGGCCGCCCGCTGGCGCGCTTTCGCCCTCGGCCGCGCGCCGCGCGTCGATCATCTCGCGGAACACGGTCCAGGTCGTCTCGTTGGGCCGTGCATCGTCGCCCGGAGGCGGCGCGGTGTATTCGGGATAGTTGGCCGCGATCTCGTTGCGCAGCACTTCGGGCAGCTCGTCATAGCCGCCGCGCAGCTTCGCGCCGACCGCGTTGAAGATCATCTGCCCGT
>NZ_JBQLZM010000012.1:0-8824 GCF_052168275.1 Parasphingopyxis sp.
CGCGCGCCGTTCGGGTTTTCCACCAGCCGTTGAACCGATCGATCATGGCGCTGTCACCGTGAATTCGGCGATCTGGCGTCCGCCGCCATCGCGCACCGCGCCTGGGGTCACCAACAGGCCAGCCGCGATCATCCGCTGCTGGAGCGCAACCAGCTCCGGCTCGCCAGGTGCCGCCGCCGTCAGCTGCAGATTGTTGTTGGCATCGTAGATCATCGCCTGCAGTTCCACGCCCGCCGTATCGCGAACCGCGCCGAACGCCGCATTGGCCAGTTCGCCATAACCCGGCCCGCCGCCCAGGCCGTACAACCGGTCGCGGAGCTGGGCGTCGGGATCGACGATCTCGACCGTGCCGGGAATCGCGTCGCGCGCCCGCTCGGCGATCTCGCGCTCGAGTGCGTCGGCGGCGAAGCTGTACCGCGCGATCATCGTCAACTGGATCAGCAGCGTGACGAGCAGGATCGTCGCCGCGAGCAGTGCGACGCGGCGCACGTAATTCGCATCGATCTTCCACCGCCGGCGCTTGGCATAGTCTCCCTGGCGCAGATTGAGCGGCGCATCGGCAATGGCGCCGGCGAGTTCGCGTTCGAAATCGTCCGCCGTCAACGGTTCGATCGCTTCATCGGCGAGCAGCATCGCCGCGAGCTCGGGCTCGGCGGCGAAAGCTCGTTTCGGCCCGCGCACCGTATCGAGCCCTGCGTGGCGGAACGTCCGCACGCCGATCTCGGGCGGCGCCAGCAGAAGCGGTTCGGGCACGATCATGTCGGGGTCGACACCGAGCGCGGCGGCCTCGACAAGCCAGGCGTCCATCTTCGCGCGCGACACGATGGCGAGGCAGCGTTCGTCGTCCGCCTCTGGACGCCCGATCGCGACATGCTGGGTTTCGAGCGGATCGGCACTGACGCCGCCAGCCATGATCCGGCCGGCCGCCATCGCCTGGGCCGGGGCCAGCCCGGCCGGAATCTCCGCCCAGTGGATCGCGACATCGCTGCCGGGCACGACGAGTATCTTCGTCTCGGACTCGCCGCTCTCGGAATCCTGTGCGGGCAGTGCATCGAATCCGGCCCGGCGGGCGACTTTCCGGCCCTCCGCGATCCGGAGCCAGCCCGGCTCGGCGCCGAGAAACAGGATCAAGAAATGATCGTCGCTCATTCGTCCCGCCCCCAGCGCCGCGATACCACCCTGGCCGGCGCGGTGCTGGCGTCGATCAGGGCGGACTGCTGCATGTCTACCTCGCCAAGCTGCACGTCGAGCTCGAGCCGGAAGTAGCGCGTGCGGATTTGCGGTTGGCCGATGACTTCGCTCATCGGCTCCTGATTGGCGAGCACCGGCTGGTTCCAGAAATCGGCGATCGAGTTCCAACCCGTTTCCGGGCGCGCGACGATCGCCTGACGGGCGCCGTTTGCATCGAGGCGGTTGGGCAGGAGCATGGCGATAAGCGGGGCCTGTTCCGGAAGCAGGGTGTTGACGTTGATCGGCGACAATTCGGTGGTCGGCAGCGCGCAGAGCCAGGGACGCATCCGCTCATAATAGGCGGGCGTGACGCCCGCAACCGCGCGCAACTCGCTGACCTCGGCAAGCAGCGTGTTGCCGGTGCGATAGGCGGTGTCGGCCTGGCTGTAACTGCGATCCTCGTTGCCCTGGCGCGCGGGAATGGAATCGGCGTCGATCCAGTCGGCCAGCGACCAGGCGATCCGCTCGGCATCGCCGCGCGGAATTTGCAGGGCCGTCATCAGCGCGCTGAACTGAATGACGCCGACCTGATCGACGGTCAGCCCCGCCGGATCCTCGCCGCGCGCCACGCTGTTGAGGTTGAAACAGTTGCTGCCGTCCCAGAGCCGCGCCAGCGCCACTCCGCCGCCGGGAAGCGGCAGCGCCGTTTCCTCTCCGAGCCATCCGCCGGCCAGGGTCGTCTTGCCGGAATCCCGCACCAGCAGGTCGTTGATCCGCAGCACCGCAAGCGACTCCGCCCCGGTCGCGAAGGCGCGGGACTGGTCGAGCGCCGCGATATTGCCCGCGAGCCGCGTCGCCAGCTGCAACCGTTCGAGCGACGCCGCCGCGAGCGCCGCCATGATCGCGACGAGCAGCAGCACGGCGAGCAGGGCCGCGCCCTCTTCGGAGGGTTTCCCCGGCCTCATCCCGTCGCCCCGGTCTGAAACAGTTGGCGGACAGGGCCGAGCCCCTCGATCTCCACAATCATCTCGACCGCGTCGGGGAGCTCGGTCGCCAAAGTCGGATCCCAGCGGTCGCGCCACTCGCCCGCGCTGCGATAGCGGAGCGCGATGGTGTCGATCCCCGATACCAGGCGCGCCGAGGACAGCGGCTCGGCGCCGTCGACATAGGGATAGGCGCGCCGTTCGAGCACGCCGTCGACGAGCCGGTAATCGACCTTCTGCAGCGAGGAGCGCGCTTCGCCCTCGTAATTGCTCCAGCCGCGCCGAACGAAGCTGACCAGCAGATCGCCATCCGCCCCGCCGCCGCCGTAAAAGGCGTTCTGGCGCTGGCCGGCGACGTCGCGCGCGGGGCGCGGCGCGATCTGGCCAAGATCGTTGGTCAGCGCCGCGTTCATCCTGCGGATCGACCCCATATCGGCCAGCGCCTCGCGCGACGCGGTCTGCGAATCCACGCTGAAGCGAAGCAGCGCGACCCCGGCCGCCGACAGGATACCGAAGATGAACAGCGCCACCATCAGCTCGACCAGCGTGAAGCCGCGCTCGGAGAAACGCCGAACCGTCACTGCGCCGCGAACCGGAAGATGGTGAGGTCGGCGGCGCGGTCGCCGGCTTCGTCGACCACCGCGATCTCGATCTGCAGGATCCGGGCCTCGGGCGACGGCCCGGTGACGCGCGTCCATTGCCAGCGCCGCCCGCCACTCACTTCCGCGCCGGTCGCCGTGCCGATCGCGGGCGGCGCAGGATCGGTCAGCGTTTCGACCGCGACGTTGCGCGCGACGATCTGGCCGAACGTCCGGTCCGCGATGCGCGTCGTATTGGTCACCGTCACCGTTTCGAGATTGAGCAGGGCGAGCGCCGCGATGCTGAACACGGCGAGCGCCACCAGCATTTCGAGGAGCGTGAAGCCTGCCTCGCCATCGGAACGCCTAACCACTGACATCGATCGTCCCGTCCGCCCCGATGGCGACGCTGACCCGGTTCTCGTCGCGCGCGAGGATAACATCGAGCGGATCGTTGAGGCCCGTCGCGTCGAACACGATCCGGGTCCGCTCGCCATCCTCCTGAGCGATCGTCACCGCCGTATCCGCCGGCCACTGCCGGTCCTGGAACGGCGGCCGGCCGATCGGACGCCACGTTTCGCCGTCATGCCGCTCGAAACCGTAGCCGGCGGGCGACACCCAGAGCGCGGTATCCCGCATCTCGACGATCGCCGCTTCCTGCGCCGCATGAGCGCAGGCGGCGAAGACTTCGCCCTCGTCGATCAACCGGCCGCGCGGATCTGGCATGACGAACACGATCGCCGACGCCAATATCCCGAGGATCACGAGCACGACCATCAGTTCGGTCAGCGTGAAACCCCGCTCCGCGGCCCGCAAGAGCCGGGCCGTTCGGCGCCTATTGCCAGTTGCCGATATCGGCATTTTCCGCCTCGCCGCCCAACTGGCCGTCGGCACCATAGGTGAAGATGTCATACGGCCCGCCGCTCTGCGCGCCCGGCATCGTATACTGATAGGGGTTGCCCCACGGGTCGCTGGGCAGGCGGCGGATATAGCCGCCCCGGCGGTAGCGCTGCGGCTGGGCGAGGTCGCCGGGTGGGGTCACCAGCGCCTGCAGCCCCTGCTCGCTGCGCGGATAGGTCATATTGTCGAGCCGATACTGTTCGAGCGCGGATTCGAGCGTGCTGATATCGGCGCGGACCTTGGTGGCGTTGGCCTGATCGGCGGCCGGCAGCACGTTGATCACGACCACCGTGGCGAGCAGGCCGATGATGACGAGCACGACCATCAGCTCGGTCAGCGTGAAACCTTCCTCGTTGGAGCGCTCCTTTTCGAGCTGGCGATATAGAAAACGGACAAGCGACATGACGAAACCCTATGCGACGGCTAAAGTGTTGAGCTGGAGAATGGGCAGCAGGATCGCGAGCACGATCAAGGTGACGATCACACCCATGACGATGATGATCGCCGGTTCGAGCAACGAGAGCATGGCGGACGTGAAGGCGTCGAATTCGCGTTCGAGATACTCGGCGGCGCGCTCGAGCATCGCGTCCAGCTGACCCGACGCCTCACCGCTCGACGCCATATAGACGAGCAGCGGCGGGAAGATATCGGCCTTGCGGAGCGCGGCGGAAAGGCTGCCGCCCTGGCGCACCGCTTCCGCGACCTCGAGCGAGGCCTGGCGCTGCGCGGCGTTGCGCACGGTTTTCGCGGTCAGGCTGAGGCCCTCGAGCACCGGCAAGCGGCTGCCGATCATCGTCGCCAGGGTCCGCGCCATCCGCGCGGCATGGAGATCGCGGGTCAGTCGTCCGAGGATCGGCAGGCGCAGCACGCGCCGGTCGAAGCGCAAGCGGAAATCGGGGTTCTGCAGCGCGCGCCACAGGCCGAAACCCGCGAGCGCGATAAACAGCAACAATGCCCACCACCAGTTGGCGAGGAAATCCGAAAGCCCGATCACGATCCGGGTGAGGAGCGGCAATTCCTGTCCCACGCTGTCGAACTGCTCCACCACCTGAGGCACGACGAAGATCATCAGGGCGAAAACCACGGCGACGGCGACGACGGTCAGCATGATCGGATAGGCGAGCGCGGTCAGCACTTTTCCCCGGACTTCCGCCTGGCGCTCCTGCAGATCGGCGAGCCGCGCGAGGATGCTCGGCAGCGCCCCCGACCCCTCACCCGCCGCAATCATTGCGCGGTACAATGGGGGGAAACTCTTCTTCTCGCGTTCCATCGCCCGGGCCAGCCGCTGGCCTTCGACGACCCCGGCATGGACGGTCTCGAGCACGCGGCGCACGCGGGGCTTTTCCGCCTGCAGCGCGATCGTCCGCAACGCTTCCTCAAGCGGGCTGACATCGGCCAGCGTCGAAAGCTGCCGGGTGAAGAGCGTCAGCTCCTTGGCCGACAGATGGTTGCGCAACTCGACCGTGCGGCTCAGCAGCGGCGCGGTGTCGTTGGCCGCATTGGCGGGCCGACCGGACCCCGGCGCGATCCGGACGACGTAGAGCCGCCGCGCATCGAGCCGGGCGCGCGCCGCTTCCAGCGTCTCGCCATCGACCGTACCGCGTTTCTCGCGGCCCGCCGTGTCGAGGGCAAGATAATCGAAGCTAGGCATCGACGGGTTCGGGCTCCTCGATCCGCGAGATCCGCACGGCTTCCTCGGCGGTCGTCACGCCGTCGCGGACCAGCGCGCGGGCGGCGGACCCGAGATTGGGCGCGTGGAGATAGGCGTGCCGGGCGATCTGCGATTCGTCCCCGCCGGCATTGATCATCCGCCGGATATCCTCGTCGATCCGGATGATCTCGAACACGCCGGTGCGGCCCCTGTAGCCGGTCTGGCTGCATTCGGCGCAGCCGCGCGCCTCGAAGATCGGCGTCCCCGCATCGAAACCGAGCAGCGCGGCGACTGCATTCGACGCCTGCACCTGTTCGCGGCAATGCGGGCAAAGCTTGCGCACGAGCCGCTGCGCGACCACCGCGCGCAGGGTCGAGGCGAGGAGGAACGGCTCGATTTTCATATCCCGCATCCGGGTGATCGCGCCGACCGCGTCGTTCGTGTGAACCGTCGAGAGCACGAGATGGCCGGTCAGCGAAGCCTGCACGGCGATCTCCGCCGTCTCGCGGTCGCGGATTTCGCCGACCATCACGACATCGGGGTCCTGGCGCAGGATCGCGCGCAGCCCGGTCGCGAAATCGAGCCCGACCTTCGGGTTGACCTGGGTCTGGCCGACGCCCTCGATCGCATATTCGACCGGGTCCTCGACGGTCAGGATATTGCGCGACCCGTCATTGAGCAGCCGCAGCCCGCCATAGAGCGTCGTCGTCTTGCCCGAACCGGTCGGGCCGGTGACGAGGATGATGCCATTGGGTTCGGCCATCGCCTGGCGGAACACGGCGTCGACGCGCTCTGGCATGCCGAGCTCTTCCAGCCCGATGCCGGCATTGTCCTTGTCGAGAATACGCAGCACGACGCGTTCGCCGGCGCTGCTCGGCAGGGTCGAGACGCGGACGTCGAGCAGCTTGCCGCCCAGGGTCAGCGAAATCCGCCCATCCTGTGGAATGCGGCGCTCGGCGATGTCGAGCCGCGCCATCACCTTGATCCGGCTGACGATCGTCGAAGCGACGTGCGGCGGCATACGCAAGGTTTCCTGCAGCACGCCGTCCATCCGCATGCGGACGACGAGGCCGGTGTCATAGGGTTCGATATGGATGTCGGACACGCCCTGCCGCGCGGCATCGGCGATGATGCCGTTGATCAGCCGGATCGCGGGCGCGTCGTCGGCGCTGTCGAGCAGGTCCTCGGCGGTGGGAATGTCGCTGGCGAGCAGATCGAGATCGCCGAGCCCGCTGGCCGCGTCGGCCGCCGCCTGCCCGTCCACCGCATAGCGTTCGGAGAGGATCGTGTCGAAGCGTTCGGGCGGCACCAGCTCGACATCGAACGGCCGGCTCAGGAAGCGGCGCACCTCGAGCAGCGCGCGCGGATCCTCGCCCTCGCGCAGCGCCACCCTGAACCGCTCGTCTTCGGAATCGCCGTCGAGCAGCGCAACGCCGAATTTCCGGGCAAAACCATAGGGGATGTTGATCGCCATACCCGGCAGCGGCGTGGCGTCGCCCTCCGCATCCAGCACGACGGCGGGTTCGCCGAGGGATCCCCCGGTCGGAATTTCGTCGCCGCGCCGGATTTCGATCATGGCTGCGGCTCCTCCGGCTCGGGCACCGGCCGGACCGTCGATGTGCTCGTGCTGACTTCCGGGACGATGACGCTCGGATCGACCGGCGGCGGCGTCGCGGGCGGGCGGCCGGGCGGCGTCACGCCCAGATATTGCCGGACGAGCGTATCGATGCCGGGCTCGCGTTCGGGATCGGCGAGGAACTGGCGCGCGCGGATATAGCCGTAGCGGCGTTCCATCACCGCGCGCCGGTCCTCGGCGCTCGACAGGATGGTCGGCCGGATGAAGACCATCAGATTGGTCTTGGTCCGGGAGCGCGCGCGCGAGCGGAACAGCTCGCCGATGATGGGTATGTCGCCGAGGATCGGAATGCGCTGGATCGTGCGCCGCTCATTGTCGTCGAGCAGGCCGCCGAGCGCGATGATCTCGCCGTCGTTGACGGTCACCGTCGTCTCGATCTCGCGCTTGTTGATGATCAACTCGTTGAAATCGTCCGACACGGGTCCGGCGATCGAGCTGACTTCCTGCCGGATGTCGAGGCGGATCGCGCCGCCGGCGTTGATCTGCGGCCGGACCTCGAGCTCGATGCCGACATTTTCGCGCTGGATCGTGCGGAAGGCGTTGTCGAAATTGTCGGACAGCGCCTCGCCGGTCGAGATGGGTATTTCCTGGCCGACCAGGATGCTCGCTTCCTGATTGTCGAGCGTCGTGATCGACGGCGTCGAGAGGACGTTGGAATCGGTATCCTCCTGGACCGCGTTGAGGATCGCGCCGAAGATCAGGTCGGAACCGAGCTCGGACGCGAAACCGAGAAAGCCGCCCCGCGCGCCGAGGATCGAGCGCGCCGCATTCTCGCGCAGCAGGTCGCCGACCGCCGAATTGGTCGTCGTCGTCACGACATCGCCGTTGATGACCGTCGTCGTCTGGTCGATCTCGTCGGCGAGCAGCCCGCCGGCGATGTCGAGGATGCGCGGCTGGACGTTCGAATAGTTGGTGACCGCGAAGGGCACGTCCTCGCCGCCGAACAGGAACTGCACGCCGAGTTCGCGCGCCGCGGCGTCCGAAATCTCGACGATGATCGCCTCGACCAGCACCTGGTCGCGCCGCGTATCGAGCTGGCGCACCAGTTCGCCCAGGGTGCGCTGCATTTCGGGCGGGGCGGAGATGATGATCGCATTGGCGCCTTCATAGCCGGTGACGATGACGCGCTGGCCGGGCCGACCGCCCACGGCTTCGGCGGAACCCGCACCGCCGCCCTCGCCGGCATTCGGCGCCGCGGCGCCGCTCGATGTGGAAGCGGACACCGCGCCGGTCTGCCCCGTGACCCGCTCGAGCACCGGCAATATCTGGCCGGCATCGGCGAATTCGAGAAAGATGACGCGGATTTCCGTCCCGCTCGCCGCGCGGGCGTCGAGTTCGCGCGCCAATACCGCCAGCCGCGCGACCGTCGCCGGATCGCCGCGCAGGACCAGCGAATTGGAACTGTCGACCGGGACGACCGACGCCGGGGACGGCCCTTCCCCGCCCGATACAAGCCCCTGCAGCGAGGCGGCGATCTCGCGCGCACCGGCATTGTTCAGCGCGACGATCTCGCTCGCGCTCGAATCGATATCGACGCGCTCGATCAGGGCGCGCATCCGGCGGACATTGTCGGCGAAATCGGCGATCACCAGCGAGTTGCCCGCGGTGTTCGCGGTGATCGACCCTTCCTGTCTGACCAGCGGCCGCAAAGTCTCGACCGCCGAACCGGCCGGAATGTTCCGCAGCCGGAAAATCTCGGTGACGAAGGCGTTGTTGCCGGCCCGCGCCGTGCCGACCGCGCCCGGCTGACCGGCGGCGCTCGCGGTCGACTGGATGCGCAGCGCGCCGCCCGCCGTCGGCACGGCGACCAGGCCGTTGGCGCGCAGCGTCGACAGGAACACCTCGAAATATTCGGAGCGCGAGAGCGGCCGGTCGGTCACCACGGTCACCGTGCCGCTGACCGACG
>NZ_JBQLZM010000013.1:0-29635 GCF_052168275.1 Parasphingopyxis sp.
TCGATCCGGAGACCTATCCCAACGGCCGGTTCGCGCGGCTGCAGGATCCCGAGGGCAACCCGATCCAGTTGTGGGAACCGGCCGGGCACGATTGAGCGGCCGGTGGCAGCGCGGTCCCTATCGTGCCGCGAAGTTCCGCGCTATCATGCGCCGACACCGGCTTTCCCAGCCATTCGATGATACCGCCACGGAGAAATGCCCCATGAAAACCCGTGCCGCCGTCGCCTTCGAGGCCAAGCAGCCGCTCGAGATCGTCGAGCTGAATCTGGAGGGCCCGCAAGAGGGCGAGGTTCTGGTCGAGCTGATGGCGACCGGCATCTGCCACACCGACGCCTATACGCTGGACGGCCTCGACAGCGAAGGGAAGTTTCCCTCGGTCCTCGGCCATGAGGGCGCGGGAATCGTCCGCGAAGTGGGCGCCGGCGTAACCTCGGTCGCGCCCGACGATCACGTGATCCCCGCCTATATTCCCGAATGCCGGCAGTGCAAAAGCTGCCTCTCGCAGAAGACCAATCTGTGCACGGCGATCCGCGATACGCAGGGCCAGGGGCTGATGCCCGACGGGACCAGCCGGTTCAGCTACAGAGGCGAGACGATCTACCACTATATGGGCTGCTCGACCTTCTCCAACTTCACCGTCCTGCCAGAGATAGCGGTCGCGAAGATCCGCGAGGACGCGCCGTTCGAGACGAGCTGCTATGTCGGCTGCGGCGTGACCACCGGGGTCGGCGCGGTGATCAACACCGCCGATGTC
This sequence comes from Parasphingopyxis sp., assembly GCF_052168275.1. Taxonomy (GTDB): domain Bacteria; phylum Pseudomonadota; class Alphaproteobacteria; order Sphingomonadales; family Sphingomonadaceae; genus Parasphingopyxis. The sequence continues at coordinate 755 of NZ_JBQLZM010000013.1, forward strand.
GAAGCGGGCGCGACCGTCATCGTGTTCGGGCTCGGCGGCATCGGACTCAACGTGATCCAGGGCGCCCGGCTGGTCGGCGCGAAACAGATCATCGGCGTCGACATCAACCCCGATCGCGAGGAATGGGGCCGCAAGTTCGGGATGACCGAGTTCGTGAACCCGAACGACATATCGGGCGATCTCGTCGCCCATCTGGTGGAGCGGACCGATGGCGGCGCGGACTACACGTTCGACTGCACGGGCAATACCGACGTGATGCGAACCGCGCTCGAAGCCTGCCATCGCGGCTGGGGCGAGAGCGTCATCATCGGCGTCGCCGAGGCCGGCAAGGAAATCGCCACCCGCCCCTTCCAGCTGGTCACCGGCCGGGTCTGGAAGGGCACGGCGTTCGGCGGCGCGCGCGGGCGCACCGACATTCCCAAGATCGTCGACTGGTACATGGACGGCAAGATCGCCATCGATCCGATGATCACGCACAGATTGTCGCTCGACGAGATCAACAAGGGCTTCGACATGATGCATGCGGGGACAAGCATCCGCAGCGTCGTCGTCTACTGAACACGCCACACAACCGAAGGAGAAACATTCATGTTTTCACACGTCATGCTCGGCAGCAACGATATCGAACGATCGCGGAAATTCTACGACGCGCTGTTCGCGACGCTCGGCGGCAACCCGGCGATCCAGGACGATAAGGGCCGGTTGATCTATATGCACAATGGCGGCCTCTTTCTGGTGACCAAGCCGATCGACGGCGAGCCCGCCTGCCACGCCAATGGCGGGACGATCGGCTTCGCCGCCGAGAACCCGGAACAGGCCGACGCGTGGCACGCGGCCGGCATCGAGGCCGGCGGCACGGCGATCGAGGATCCTCCCGGCGTCCGCGAAGGCGCGGGCATGAAGCTCTATCTCGCCTATCTGCGCGATCCCGACGGCAACAAGATCTGCGCGATGCATCGGATGGGCTGAGCCCGCCGTTCTGCCAGGAGAGGCGCGCCAGGCCGAGGATTTTTACTTATGACCCATGATTTCGACGCCTGGCGCGCCCGTTCGCCCTTCTACGACGAGAGCCATGACGCGCTCGCCGGGAGCGTCCGCCGTTTCGTCGAGCGCGAGATCGAGCCTCATATCGACCAATGGGAAGCCGATCGCCAGATCCCGCGGGAACTGCACGGGAAAGCTGCCAAGGCGGGCATTCTCGGTCTCAACTATCCCGAGGAATATGGCGGCCATTCTGAAGGGTTCGACATCTTCCACGGCATGGTCGTGACCGACGAGCTGGCCCGGGTCGGCGCGGGCGGGCTCGGCGCGTCGCTGATGACGCACGGCATCGGCCTGCCGCCGATCCTCGCCGTCGGATCGGATGAGCTGAAGCGGCGGGTCGCGCCGCCGGTCCTTGCCGGCGAAAAGATCATCGCGCTGGGCATCACCGAACCCTCGGGCGGATCGGACGTCGCCAATCTCAGGACGCGCGCGGTGCGCGATGGCGGCGATTATGTCGTTACCGGCCAGAAGATGTTCATCACTTCGGGCATGCGCTGCGACTATATGACGACCGCGGTGCGCACCGGCGGCGACGGCGCGGGCGGCATATCGCTGCTGCTGGTCGAGATGGACCGCGGCGGCGTCAGCCGCACGCCGCTGGAGAAGATGGGCTGGCATTGTTCGGACACGGCGGCGATCTATTTCGACGATGTCCGGGTTCCGGCGTCTAACCTGATCGGGCCGGAAAATGGCGGCTTTATGGGCATCATGCGCAATTTCAACCGCGAGCGGCTCGGCATGGCGATGAGCTGCTGCGCCTTCGCCCGCGTCTGCCTGCGCGAAGCCGCCGGCTGGGCGCGCGAACGGGAAACCTTCGGCAAGCCGCTGGCCGCGCACCAGGTGATCCGCGTCAAGCTCGCGGACATGGCGCGGCGGATCGGGACGACCCAGGCCTGGGTCGATCAATGCGCCTGGGCCGAGAGTCAGGGCAAGGGCCAGCCCGCCGATTTCGCGATGCTCAAGGTGCAGGCGACCGAAATGCTCGAACGCGTCGCGCGCGACGCCGCGCAGGTACTGGGCGGTGCCTCCTACCTGCAGGGCTCGAAGGTCGAACGCATCTATCGCGAGGTGCGGGTCAACGCGATCGGCGGCGGGTCGGAGGAGATCATGCTCGACCTCGCCGGGCGGCAGCTGTTCGGCCGATAGCGCGACGGGAACGGACCCCGGGCGCTATCCCGTCATCGCCCTGGCAGCGGCAAGCCGCCCGCTGCGATACGCGCCGGATACGTTGCAAAGGTCACCGTCATGGATAATCGCCTCGCCAGCGAGATAGAGCGTGTCTCCGATCGGTTCGGCGAGAAGATCGTCCTCGCGTAGATTGGCGCCGAGCCTGCGATGCGAATAGGAACCTAGCGCCAACGGGTCGGATCCCCAGCGCGTGACGAGAACCTCTTCCGGCTCCGGAAGGGGCCGGCCGAAGGCGCGGCCAAGGTCGCGCAGAATCAGGCCGGCCACTTCGCGATCGGCGAGTTGCTCGACTCGGCGCGAACTCGCGCCACCGGTTAAAGCGAGCAGGATTGGCGCATCTGAATAGACAGCGTGGTTGGCAACGATGCACGGCAGTTCGCCGCCGGCAAGGACGAAATATTCCTTGCTCATCGGCCAAGCAATACGCGGAAACCGGAGCGCGACCTTGTTGAGCAACCCCATGTCCAACCGCTCCAGCGCACGCAAATGTCCGGCTGGCAGCCCCGGTTCCAGCATGATAGATTCGGCCTTCAAGAGGCCGACCGAACTGGTCAGGATGACGGCGTCCGCTTCATATGCTCCCCTGTCGGTCCTGATGTTGGCCCGACCGGGTTCCCAGGCGATACCGCGGACCGTCTCGCCGAGCCGGATGTCGAGCCCTTGAGCGAGCCAGGCGGCGAAGGTTTGCATGCCACCCGTCATGAAATATTCGTGGTTGGGCCTCCCGGCTTCGCCGAGAAACAGGCTGGCGGCACCTTCTTCCTCAAGCGGTATGGCATATTCGACACCCATGGTGATGCGCGCAACCGCCGCGCCGAGCGGATCCGCCCCGGCGCCGAGCGCCGCATCGACGAGCTCCCCGACGGACCGATCGCCACCCCGGGCCCCGACGAAAGATCGGATGCGCCAGTCCAAATAGGGCCAGAAGGCCGTCTTCCGCAGACGCGATTCGAGATCGAGATCGGCATGGATATCGGTGACCGGTACGCGTCGGACAGGGTCGGTATCGAGACCGAAGACGGTGGCGCTGTCATAGTCGGACAAGTGGAAGCGGATACCGCTGCGCCGCGCGCTAGCGGCAAGTGCGTTGCGATCGCCGCGATGCAGCCAAGAGGCGCCGAGATCGACCGGTGCACCGAACCGCCCATCGGTCCAGGCTCGCCCACCGACGCGCGTGCGCGCTTCGAGAATCAGCGGCCTCAGCCCGGCGCTGCTGAGCATTCGCGCCGCACCGATGCCGGCAAAGCCCGCACCGACGATGACGACCCGCGCGCCCGGCCCCAACGGCGGTCGCCGATTGCGGCAGCCAACCAAAGCCGCCAATGCGACCGAGGCCGCGGAACCGGTCAACATGTCCCGTCGTACAAAATGCATATCCGCCTTCCCCATTTATCTGTCGGATGACAGAATGCTGCTTGCCTGTCAATTGACAGATGAACGGTAAGGAGTATAGATGTCGCGATGAAAGCCGAACGGCGCAGCCGAACCGACCGCTCCGCCCAGATCGCGGCCGTCGCCTACACACTCGTCGCGCGCGAGGGCCCGGGCGCTTTGACGCTCCGCGCGGTGGCGGAGCGGGTCGGTATCAAACTCGCCTCGCTGCAATATCATGTCGCGACAAAGGACGCGCTGATCGCGCTGGTCGTGGCCGAAGCGGTCGAGCGCTATCGGCAGCTGCTGGAGCCTTTCGAGCGAGCGGCCAATCGGGACGATCCGGAGAAAGCGCTCGCTGACGCTGTCGCACTGCTCTGCCGCAGCAGCACGGAAACCGATCTGCTCGCGCGCTTCGAGGTTCATTTTTGGAGTCTGGCGGAAACCGAGCCGGCCGCGAGGAAGGCGCTCGACGACTATCTGTCGCTTTACCGGGAATTCCTGGCCGGTCTGATCAGCGCCGCGCGCCCGACACTGTCGCCCGCGGAGCTGAAGAAGCGGGTCGACCTCGTGTCCGCACTGACAGAGGGAGCGACCACGATCGGCATGGCGCTAGACGCCAAGTCGAGACGTGACTTCGAATCGACGTTGGCGGGGCACATCCTCGATATCTGTCGGGAGTAGCGGTCCGGCTCAGACCATCCGGTCGATCGCGACGCAGGTGACGAGCCCGACGATGACGTTCATCGGCAGCCCGATCTTGAGAAAATCGGCGAAGCGGTAGCCGCCGGCGGCGTAGACGATCGTGTTGGTCTGATAGCCGATCGGCGTAGCGAAACTTGCCGAGGCCGCGAACATCACGGTGAACAGCAAGGGCCGAGGGTCGATGCCGAGATCGGCGGCGAGAGCGAGCACGATCGGCGTCATGATCACCGCGACCGCGTTGTTGGTCACGAGTTCGGTCAGTATCGATGTCAGCGCATAGATAAGGACCAGCAGCAGCAGCGGCGAGGCGGCGGCCAGCAACGGCAGTACCGCATCGACGATCAGGTCGACGGTCCCCGCCTTTTCGAGCCCCACGCCGACGCCGAGCATGCCGAAGATCAGCACGATGACATTGCCGTCGATCGCCTTCCAGGCTTCCTCGGGGTCGATACAGCGCGTCGCCAGCACGACCGCGACGCCGACGATCGCGAGCAGTTCGATCGTCCAGACGCCGAGCGCCGCGAGCCCGACGATCGAGAGCATGGTCGCAAGCGCGATGGGCGCGCGCAACCTCCGATAGGGCCGCACCGTCGGCGCCCCGATATCGATCAGGTTCACATTGGCCTCGATCGCCGCGATGCTGGCGGGGCTGCCCTTGATCAGCAGATTGTCGGCGGCGCGCAGCGTGACCTCCGACAGGGTCGGCCCGGGCAGGTGCCGCGACCGCATCAGTCCGAGAACCCTGGCATCGGTCCGGGTGAGAAACGGGATTTCCGCCAGCCTCCGGCCGATCGCCGGATGGGTCGGCGCGATCGAAGCCGCGACGATCCGGTCTTCCGGCGTCGCCGGCACCGGCCGGCTCGCGATCCCGACCTGGAGTCCGTAGGTGTCGGAGAGCGAAAGCAGTTCGGCCTGGTCCGCGGCGAAGATCAGCCGGTCGCCGGCCATTACGACCTCGGTTTCGATATCCCGCCGCATCAGGTCGCCGCCACGGCGCAGGGCCACCGCGCGCAGTCCCGACCGGCCGAACTCGCCGATCTCGCCATAATATTTGCCGATATCGTCATGATCTTCGCCGATCAGCAATTCGGTCAGATAGCGTTCCTCCACCGGCCGCCGGTCCGCCTGTTCATCCCCGTCGGAGTTCGACGGGAGCAAGAAGCGCCCGGTGAGAAGCAGCAACAGCATGCCCGACACGGCGGCGACCAGCCCGACCCCGGTCAGTTCGAAAATGCCGAACGCCGGTTGCCCCGCACGCTGCGCAACGCCGTCGACGAGCAGGTTGGTCGACGTCCCGATCAGGGTCAGCGTTCCACCGAGTATCGAGAGATAGGAGAGCGGAATCAGCAATCGTTGCGCCGCTATTCCGGCGACATCGCCGATCCGCCGGATGATCGGCACGAGCACGATGACCACCGGCGTGTTGTTGACGATCGAGGAGGAGAAGAAGGCCCCGCCCAGCAGCTCGCCGATCGCGCGACGCGGATGGCCGGCGGCGCGGCGCTCGGCGATGCTGGCCAGCGCCTCGACCACGCCGGTGCGGATCAGCGCGCCCGACAGGATGAACATCGCCGCGATCGTGATCGGGGCCGGATTGGCGAAGACGAGCTCCATCTCGGCGCGCGGCAGATAGCCGAGCATCAGCATGGCGGCCGCTCCGATCACCGCGATGATGACCGGCGGCAGCTTCTCGGAAATGAACAGCGCGAACAGCCCGATCAGCACGGCGAGCCCGATCCAGGCGGATTGCGAATCAAGGACTTCCCGGACCATCTCCATCGGAGCGAATTAGCCGGGGACGCCGCCGACGGCTATATGCTTCGAGCGGGGATGCCCCCGCCCCCTGTACCATGGTCCGTCTCGTGCGCGCGCCCGCGCCCGGCTACATCCGGACCATGACTGTCCAACTCCCGGCCGAACAGGGCGCCGTTTCGAAGCCAGCGACAACCGTCTGGTTCGACGGTGCCTGTCCGCTGTGTGCGCGCGAAATCGAGTGGATGAAGAAACTGGACCGCAAGGGAAGGCTGCGTTTCGTCGATGTGTCGGACAAGGCGACGCCGTGCCCGGTCGACCGGACGGCATTGCTCGCACGCCTTCACGCCGAGGAGGATGGGGAACTCCTGTCCGGAGCCGCGGCCTTCGCCGCGATGTGGCGCCAGCTGCCATGGCTCCGCCCGCTCGGCCTCGCCGCGCGCCATCCGACGATCCTGGCCGTACTCGAGCGGATCTACCGGATCTTTCTGCGCGTTCGTCCCGGACTGCAGGGATTGGCCCGGCGACTGACACGACGCTGAACGTAAAAGGCGATCATGCGACGCTTCAACGCTGGTCTCGTTAGTTCAGGACACAGGCGGGCTTCGTCGATCGCGCCAATCGCCAGTCCATCCGGCGCTCGTCAACCACCCCGAAAACTCGGCTATCGAGCATTACTGCGGTACCAACGTCGCAACCCATGGTTTGGGAATTTTACCCGTTTTGGCGTTGCCTCCAGCCGTTCGAAGACCTGTGGCCCAAGCCTCAGCTCGGCTTACGCCGATTTACCAGCATCATCATGCCGCCTTCCGGCTTGAGGGACATGCTGACGCGCGGCGGGGGCAAGGGCGAGACGAGATCGAGCGTGAACTTCTGGGAGATGAGGGCGAGCATGACGATACCCTCCATCCGCGCCATCCGCTCGCCTATACAGCCGCGCTTGCCCTGGCTGAACGGCAGATAGCTCGATTTGTGCTGATGCTCGAGAGCCTCGGGCCGGTGCCGTTCGGGAATGAAGCGCTCGGGATCCTGCCAGAGGTCCGGCGCGTGCTGGATCGTATAGGCCGAAAAGGCGATGATATCGCCCGGCTCGACGCGGCAACCCTCGATCACGTCCGGAACGGTGACCTCCCGGAACAGCAGGCCGAACATCGGGTATAGCCGCATGGCCTCCGAAAAGACGTACCCAGTATAGTCGAGATCGGCGAGGACCGAATAATCCTCGGGCGGCTTGCCGCCCAACACCCGGTCCACATTTTCGAGAAGCGCCTGCCGCTTGTCGGGATTGGCGCTCAACAGCCCCCAGGCCCAGGTCAGAGATCCGGCGGTTGTTTCGTGACCGCCGAACAGGAGCGTCATGCAATTGTCGCGGACCTGCTGGTCCGACAGCGGCGAGCCGTCCGGCGTGCGCGCCTGGAGCAGCGCATCCAGCATGTCCCGTACCTCCGAGCCGTTCTCGGCCCGCCGGTCGGCGATCAGGCGAAACACCCGCTCGTCGAGACGGGCCAGCGCGGCGGGGCCGCGCCGCGCAGCGGGAATGGCCCAGGCGATCGGGAGGCCCAGGGTCAGGTACCGCGCGCTGATATAGGCGGTCGACTGATCGAACAGACCGACCAGTTCCTCGACCTCTTCGAGGCCGATCCCGCGTTTGAATATCGTCCTGATCAACACCCGGAAGACCGCTTCGTGCATGAACCGGTAGATATTGACGGGCACGCCGGTATCGGCGTGGGCGTCGAGCCGTTCGACTTCGGCGGCAATCGAATCGACCGCCTCGTCGAAATAGGAGCGAAGCATCTTGGCCGTGAAGAGCGGCAGGACGAAGCGCCTCGCGGATTGCCATTCCGCCTCGTCCGTCAGCGTCGCCAGGCTGCGGCCGAGAAGAGGCTTGAGGGTTTCCATGCCCAGTTCGGGCTTGGGATAGAGATCGCCCTTTTCCCACAGGATTTGCCGGACGCCATCGGCACCCTGGAGCAGCAGGAAAGACCGCGGCCCCGCGCCGACGCGGGCGATCGGTCCGTATCGCTCCCGAACCCTGGTGCAGAAACCCAGCGGATCGCGCAGCATGCCGATCGCGTTGCCGATGAAGGGCACGCCGGAACGCACTTTCGGTGGCCTCGGAGGCTGGGCGGCATTGCTCTGGTCCGGAGCCGTCGCCGTAATCGTCTGTGTCATGGGTCCGTCCTGAATGTCGGCGAGATCTGCGATCCGGATGCCCGGCGGCGGCCGCGCATTCTCCGGACCGGCGGCGCGCGATGAGAGATATCGGACATCGGCCGATGCTATTCCGCCGCCTGGAGCTCGAAGGCTCCGTCGGCGAGCCGGGCATCGGTCTCGGGCCCGAGATTGCTGATCATGCGACCCGGAAGCGCGCCGGTCGGGATATTGTCCTTCAGGGTGATCTTGCCGTTGACCAGGCACATGGCGATGCCCTGCGGACGAACCACCCGCCGCCAGTCGCCGTCCGGCAGATCATGGACGACCTCATAGGCCCGCGCGTCGTAATTCAGGCGGTCGAAATCATAGACGTAGATATCGGCCCAGTTTCCTTCGGCGATGACGCCGCGTCGCTCAAAGCCGAAGACCTCGGCCGGCAGTCCGCTGAGCTTGTGGTGCAGTTCCTCGAGCGACATAAGGCCGGTCTCCCGGGCCATCTGGACGATATTGTCCGTTGCGAACTGACCGCCGCTGTAGAATTTGACGTGCGCGCCGCCGTCCGACGTGCCCGCGAAAACGCGCGGATGGACGAGCATTTCCCTGATCTTGCCGGGATCTTCCGTCGTCGCCTCGGTCGTCCGGAATTCGGCGCGGGCGCCGGTGGCGGCGATCACGTCGAAAAAGGCGTCGATCGGCGCGCATTCGCGCTTTTTCGCGATCTCGGAGAAGAGATTCCCGCTATATGCATCCCAATCCGGCGCGCCCGGAGCCCTGAGCAGGCGGAAGGTTTCGACCGGCCCGCCGGCCCCGTCCATATGGGCCGGATTGTAAAGCGTACGGGCGCGTTCGCGGAAAGCGGGATCGGCCGCAAGGGTCGCCTTCGCCTCTGCGTCGCCGGCATTCGTCAATTCGTAAAACGGTTCGACCTGCTGCCAGGCGTTATAGTCGATCACGGTGAATTCGTTCCACGAGCGCATCGCCAAGGCCTGCGAATAGACGGCGAGGCCGCGCTCGGCGCAATCATCGAGCCAGGCCATGACCGACCGGTGATAGTCCGGCAGCTTGTCGAACGCGGCGACGACCGTGTGCAGCACCGGCCGGTCCGAAATCCGCGCCAGTTCCTCGCACGCTTCGCGATTGGAAATGACGACCGGGAGCTCCGCCAATATCTGGATCACGCCCTGCCCGCGCTCGCGGAGAGTTTCGGCGAGATAATAGGCGTCCTCGATCTGCATATTGTCGGTGGGCATCGGACTGCCGTCGCAATCCTTGTGGCTGTTGAAGTCGCCGAGATAGGAAAAGCCGAAACCGATCGCGCCATGGTCCATCGCCTCGTTGAGCAGGCGCCGCATCTCCCGCCGCTCTTCCGGCGTCGCCCCCCGAGTCTTCGCCGCCTCGTAGCCCATTACGTAGATCATCAGCGAATTGAGCGGCATGAAGCTCGCGACATTGACGCCCTTGGGCAGGGTTTTCATGTGCGCCATCCATTCCGGGAAGCTTTCCCAGGTCCAGGGCAAGGCGGTCCGCATGGCGCCGAGCGGAATCTGCTCGGTATTCTCCATCATCAGCATGTACCGCTCCCGGTCGCCCGGGCGGCAGGGCATGAAGCCGAAGCCGCAATTGCCGACGACGAACGCCGTGTTTCCGTGCCAGCCGGAATTGGTGCAATAGGGATCCCAGTTGATCTGCGCGTCATAATGGGTGTGCGGATCGATGACGCCGGGTGCGACGATCAGGCCGGCGACATCGACAACCTCCGCAGCCGTGTCCGGGTCTATCGATTCGGCGATGCGCGCGATCTTGCCGTTCTCGATGCCGAGATCGGCCCGACGCCGAGGCGCTCCCGAGCCATCGACGATCGTTCCGCCCTTGAGCAACAAGTCAAATTGTGTCATTTCCGCCTCGGCTGGATGTACGCAAAATGCGATTAAAAGACTAAAATACATATTTCGCGTCCTATATCAAGAGATAGCTATTGCAATTTTCCGATCCCGGCCTCGAAGTCTGGATCGGCCTCGCTCGAAAGACGCCGCGTTGTTGACTGGCGGAGTGTATTCCAACAAGCAGGCATCGAGTTCCGTCGCGTAAGCGGCAGGTCGCGCCGGTCGCGGCAGGGGTGGCACTGGAAGAGAGGGCGCAGAGATCATGCTCGATCAACTCGATCGCGACATTATTACCCATTTGCGCGCCGATCCGCTGACCACCAACAAAGCCGTCGCCGCCGAGCTCGGCGTTGCCGAATCGACGATCGGGGCACGCATCCGCAGCCTGAGCGAGCGCAATATCATGCGCGTTGTCGCCATGCGGGATATCCGGGCGCTGGGCTACGACCTGCTCGCGCATGTCGACGTGGTGGTCGAGGGCCGCGATCCTAGCAAAGTCGCGGAAGAGCTGTCCGGCATTCCGGAAATCAGCGCGGTCGTCCTTTACCCCGGAGCGCCGCAGATCATGCTCACCATGCTGGCCCGAGATCGGACCGAACTGGTGTCGACGATCAGCACAAGGCTGGCCCCGATCCGGGGCATCTACAGCTTCAAGACCGTCATCTCTCTCAAGATCCTGAAATATCTTCCGGAATATGCGGGCAATATGGAGGCGCCGCCGGTCGAGTTCGACCGGGACGAGAGCGCCGATGTCCTCCACCGCATCATGCAGATCGTCGAGCGGGACGCCCGCGTGGCCAATCGCGAAATCGCCAGGATGATCGGGGTTTCCGAGGCGAGCGTTCGCAAGCGCCTGAAGAAGCAGATCGATACCGGCGCCATGAAGCTGGCCGCGGTCACCGACCCGCAAGCGCTGGGCCTGGACTGCGCGGCCATCCTGCGGCTGAGCGTCAAGCCCTCCTTCGTCGACGACGTCGCGGGCGCCCTCACCTCCTGGCCGGAGCTGCAGTTCGTCAGCATCACGACCGGCGCGTTCGACGTGATGGGAGTCGCCACCGTTTCCGACACCGATTCGCTCGCCGAACTCGCGCATGCCCGCATCGCCGTTCTCAAAGGCGTCACATTCGTCGACGTGCGGGAACTGTCGGCGGTCGCCAAGATGAGATACAATCTGGTCCGCATTCTGCCTGCCGGCTGAGGCCGGTCACGCACGGTCTGGCGCAGCCCCCGAGGCCCTGCCGGACATCTTGCGCCATTTTGCGAATCCCGCCGCATTGCCTGGCGTCGGACGAACCCTTTCCAGCGCATTCAAGGGTTCGGCGCCGTCAGGTGCGCCACCTCGCATGCGATAGAAGGTTCGGATCGATCGCCCGTAAGTGCATTACCTACTCCCATAAATCGCGTTGTAGGTTCGCATTATTGGATAATAATTGATTATTTCAAATTATGCGTTATCCGTAATCGCTCAACCGGGTCGATGGCGCGGGAACATGGCGCGAGAATCGTGTCCCGCCGGTCGAGCCGAGAGGATGGTTTCCTGGGTGGCGCTGCCATGCCCCCATCGACGAATATGCGGATAGGCGGAATATGGTGAGGGTCGTCTTTTATACCGGCGAAGGAACACGGATCGAAACCGACGAACCTGCGGGCTCATCGGCGATGCGGGCGGCCATCAATGCGGGGGTCCCGGGTATCGACGCCGATTGCGGCGGCGCATGTTCCTGCGCCACCTGTCACGTCCATGTGGCGCCGGACTGGATCGCCGTTGTCGGGCCGGCAGGAGAGACCGAAGCGGACATGATCGAATTCGATGCCGAGGTTACGCCGGTCAGCCGCCTGGCATGTCAGATCGAGCTGTCCGACGCTCTCGATGGCCTCGAGCTCCACGTTGCGAGGCAGGGATGATCGACGTCACTCATCCCCGCAACGGCGTTGGAAGGCAGCGCGCACTGCACCGCAAGTTGACGGAAAATCGGACACGAAAAAACGCCCGATCGACGAACGAAACCAAGAAATAAGGTCGTGAGATACGCAATCAGGAGGGGGATACCATGAACAGATGTCTGGAGGCTCTATATCTGGCCTGCTCGTCGACCGGCGCCGTCGCGCTGTCGCTCGCCATCTCCGGTCCGGCGGCCGCGCAAGAGCGAACGAGCGATGCCGCGGACACGTCCGATCGCGCGATCGTCGTCACCGCGCTGAGGCGCGCGCAATCCCTTTCCGACGTTCCGGCCTCGGTAACCGCGCTCGACAGCGCCGCGCTCGAAAGCCGGCAGATCAGATCGCTGACGGACATCCAGGCCCAGGTGCCGAACGTGAATTTCGGAACCTCCATCGGTACGTCGCAGGTCAGCATCCGCGGGGTCGGGCTGACGATCAACGCGCCGTGGGGCGAGCCCGGCGTCGCGACCCATCTCGACGGTGCCTATGAAACCCGGCCGGCCCTGTCCCAGCTCGCGACCTTCGATCTCGAGCGGATCGAGATACTCCGCGGGCCGCAGGGCACGCTCTACGGCCGCAATGCGACCGGCGGGTCGATCAACTTCATCTCGCGGGCGCCGACCGAGAATTTCGAAGGCCATGCGCTTCTTTCCTACGGCAATTTCGACGAAGCGCGAGCGCAACTGGTCCTTTCGGGCGGGTTGGCCGAGGGCGTGCGCGCCCGCGTGGGCGTCACCTATGCGCACCGAGGGGACGGCTTTCTCGAAAACATCCGGCCAGGACAGCGGGACGCCGACGAATCGGAAGATTTCGGCGCCCGCGCCAGGCTGGCGTTCGACCTCTCTCCCGACGCCAGCCTGGATCTGGCGCTGACCTATCTGCATTCCGACGGCAGCCAGCCGTATCTGACGGCGGCCACGCCGATCGATCCGGCGCTCGTTCCGATCAACCCGTCTCTGCAGGGTGCCTTGGCGCCACTCGATGGCGAACGCACGGCCGCCGACACGACGACGCTGGACCGGGAGGCCTTTTCGCCGACCGCGACGCTGAGATGGAATTTGGGCGGCGTGCAGCTGACCTCGATCACGGCCTATACGGACATCGACACGGCAAGCGTGACCGATCCGGACGGCACGTCCGCGCCCCTGGGAACGCTCTTCTACGGGTATACGAGCGAGACCTTTTCGCAGGAACTGAATCTGTCCGGTTCGTCCGACAGCCTCGACTGGATCGTCGGGCTCTACTATCTCGACGAGGATTTCGACGCCTTCACGAACTTCCTTTCGCCGGCCGGTTTCAACCTTCCCGACATTCTGGATTTCATACCGGGAAGTCCCATTCTTCCGGTATTCCTGCCGGGCGGCCAAACGATCCAGGAGGGCCGCGAACGCCGTTCGAGCTATGCTGCATTCGCCGATTTCACGATTGGGCTCACCGACCGGCTCAACTTCTTCGCGGGCGCCCGATATTCCCGCGACGAGATTTCGACCGCCCAGACGACGGGCAACCTGCCCTTCCCAGGCCTCAGCTGCATCGATCTCGAAACGTCGGTCGATTTCGAAGCCTTCACGCCGCGCGCGGGTCTGCAATATGATTTCGGCCCGTCCAACATCTACGCCAGCATTTCGCGCGGATACAAGGCCGGCGGCGTCAATCCCGGATCGTGCGGAAACACGTTCGAGCCGGAAAAGATACTGGCCTACGAGATCGGCTACCGCGGCCAGGTTTCGGACAGTCTCACCGTCGCATTGGCAGGGTTCCACTACGACTATACCGACTTCCAGGCCTATGTGCTTCGTCCGATCACCCAAGGCGGCGGCGTCATCATATCCAACGCCCCCGAAGCGCGCAGCTGGGGCTTCGAAGGCGAGATATATTGGACGCCCGCGCCGGGACTGCGGTTCAACGGTTCGATCGGCTATCTGGATGCCGAGTTCGAAGAATATGTGAATATCAATCCGCTTACCGATCCCTTCGGCTTGATGCCGCTCGATCTCAGCGGCAACAGCATTCCCCGCTCTCCCGAATGGACCGTGGGAGCCGGCGCGGACTATGAAACCGCGATCGGCAATTCGCTCAGGCTGATGCTGCGCGGCGAACTCTACCATAGCTCGCGCATATTCTTCACCGAGTTCAACAACGCCATCGACGCACAGGAAGCCTATACGCTGTTCAACGCCTTCGTCGAGCTGGGCTCCGTCGATCGCCGCTACACGCTGCGGCTCTACGGCAAGAACCTCTCCGACGAGCGCTATTTCAATTTCCTTACCGACAGTCCGCTGATCGGCGGCAAGGCCGGCACCTACGGCCCACGCCGCCAATTCGGCGTCGAACTGATTGCGCGATTCTAGGCGGGAGCGGACTTCACCCATGTATGACAGCTATTCCGGCCTGTTCGGCCCCGCCGACGAATATTTCAACCACCAGACGACCGAGCCGTTCGCCAGCCCGGTCAACAGCGATCCGCGGTTTCAGGACCGCTGCTATTTCAACCTGCACACGACCGAGCCGGACAGTTTCCAGCTGGCGTTCGGCATGGGCAACTATCCCAATCTCGCCGTCAAGGACGCCTATGTGATCGGCCGGCACGGAGCCGCGCATTTCAACATCCTGTTCTCCGACGATCTCGACAAGCGCTACCGACACGAACTCGCCGTCGGCGCGCTGGAAATCCGGGTCGTCGAGCCGATGCGCCGGCTCGCGGCGACGCTGACGGACAATCCCTATGGCGTAACCTTCGAGCTCGAATTCACCGCCCGGGCCGAGCTGCTGATGCACAAGATGCTCGACAAGCGTTTCGACGGGTTCGAATATCTGCACCAAAGCCACATGACCCAGGGCGGAACCTGGCGCGGCGAGGTGCGCATCGACGGTCAGGCGATCGAGATCGCGAACTATCTCGGCGCCCGCGATCGCAGTTGGGGGGTACGCGGCAATCCGCCGGGATCGACCGATCACGCGCATTTCGATGCGCTCGGGCGGCGCCTGCTGGGCCAGTCGCGCTATATCTGGGCCGACTTCCACTTTCCCGATCGCGTCGTGCACGCCTGCTGCATCACGGACGGCGAGACGGGCGAGCATTTCATCATGGACGGCGCGGTCGTGCCGACCGAGCCGGACGGCCGCCCGCCCGCGCATTTCGTCGACTGGGACTGGGAGCTCGGGGCCAAGGGGGAGGACGGGCTGCGCAGCGAGGTTGCGCTGCGTTTTCACGATTCGCACGGCGGCATCCACGATTACGCCCTGCGCAAGATCGGCAACACGTTCCTGATGCCGCACGGCTGGGATGACGAAAAGGACGACGGAAACTATCGCGGTCCCGGCTATCATCATGGTTTCCGGAAAAATCTGAGCGACCCGGCGGACCTCGCCTATTTCAAGGACCGCCCGACCTATTATCACCACACTCTGGTCGAGGTGCGGGAGGGCGAAGAAGTCGGCTACGGCATATTCGAAAGTTTCATCCACATGACGGACCTCTGCTGATCATGGCGGACGACAGCGCGCGAGACGCCGCGGCCGAAATCGTCGCCGACACCATCGCGAGCAACAAGGGACGCCACAGCGGCATTCCGCCGGCAAGGCTCGCCCGCTTCATCGAAGCGCAGCCCGGCGTCGAGGGACCGGTCGCGATCGGCGATTGCTCGGTGCCGACCGGAAACGGATCATCAGCCGGAATCGTCATGTTCGATGCCGAAATCGGCGCGGCCAGGATTCCCCTGGTCGTCCGCTACGCCACCGGGGAGACCGGCTTTTTCAGCCATTACGACATGGAGCAGCAGTTCCGCGTCATGGCGGCGGTGAAGGAAAGCGCCGTAAAGCTGCCACGGGTCCGCTGGCTCGACGCCGACGGGTCGCTGCTCGGTTATCCGGGGTATGCGATGGACCGGATCGACGCGCCGGCGCCATCCGGCCTCGCCTTCAGCGTCGGACCGCTGGCCGAGGCGACGCCCGATGGACGACGCGCCATGGTGTTCGGCGCGATGGAGCAGCTCGCGATCCTGCACCGCCTGCGTCCCGAGGCGCTGGATATCGATTTCCTGCACGAACGGGGGAGTGGCGACGATCCGATCGCACGCGACCTCGATTGGACCTGGCGGCAGATCAGCTGGGCCTGCCCGGACCGGCTGGCAGAGCTCCGGCCGGGCATGGACCGGCTCATGGCGCGCCGCCCGGCCGATGCCGAGATCGTTCTGTGTCACGGCGATCCCAATCTCGGAAACTTCATGTATGCCGATGGCGATGTCGCCGCGCTGCTCGACTGGGAACTCGCCCAGTTGAACGCGCCGGAAACGGACGTCGAATGGCTGATCTACACGATGAAGAGCTTTCGGATCGGCGACTATGACGACACGGGCATTCCGACGGACGGCGAGCTGCGCGCCCATTATGAAAAGACCTCTGGCCGGAAGCTGCGGAACATGGAATATTTCCGCACGGTCGTCGTCAACCGGACGCTGTCGTGGATCCTGATGGGAATGCGCGGACGGAAGAACGACGCCGCCTCGCAGGCCTTCCTGCAGCCCTATTTCGATGACTTGCAATCGGCATTGCGCGAGATCTGAACAGGTTCATCGTCGGACGCGCCGCGCGGTCGGACATGGCGCGACCTAGAAGCGATACCCCAACGTCAATCCGTAGGTCCGCGGCGTGTTGTACCAGACATTCTGGTACCCGAAGAGGCCGACCTCGACGACGTCGATGATATTGACCTCGTCGGTCAGGTTCTTCGCCCAGACCGCCAGTTCAATCCGCTCGTCGATGCTCGTCCAGCTGAACCGCATATCGAGATTGGTCGTCGCGCCCTCGCTGCTCAGCTCGCGCAGCTGCCGCTCGTCGTAGAAACGGTTGCCGGTATAGGTGAAATCGCCGCGCAGCGTGAAATCGCCGATATCGGTCGGCAGCGTGTAGCGGCCGTAGACGTTGAACTGGGTGTTCGGCGCGCCGGTCAGCCGGTTGCCGCTCAGATCCTCGACGACCCCGCCGACCTGCCGCGTGAAGTTGCGATATTCGCTGTCGAGGAGGCCGAGACTGCCGCCGACCTCGAAATTGTCGGTCACCAGCGCCTGGAGTTCGAACTCGAGCCCCGAAATCCGGGCGTCGGACGCGTTTTCGATGAACTGCAGACCCCCGGCGGTGAAGGTGAACACCTGGAGATCGCTATAGTCGTAAAGGAACGCCGTCGCGTTGAACTGCACCCGCCGGTCGAGCAGGGTCGTGCGCAGCCCCGCTTCGTAGCTGACCACGATCTCCGGATCGTAGATTTCGAGCGCGCCGACCGGGTCGTTGAAGGCCCCGGTATTGAAGCCGCCGCTGGTGAAGCCGCGGTTGACGCTGACAAAGGCCATGACGTCATCGGTGAACTCGTAGCTGAGCGCGGCCCGGCCCGACCATTCGGTCCAGCCTTCCTCGAGCGCGATGTCGAACAGCGGTCCGGGGAGCAGCGACATGCGATTGGCATCCGTGCCGAAGCTCCGATGGTCGAGATTCCGCTCCTCATAGTTGATCCGGCCGCCGATCGTCAGGCTCAGCCGCTCGGTGATGTCGAACTCGGCCTGGGCGAAGGCCGCATAGGTGTCGGTTTCCTGGACGTAGAACTGGTCGAACGCCTCGAGCCCGCCGAGCGCGAAACTGACATCGGCGAGATTGTAGAAATTGTTGACCTCGCCCCGCTCGTGATAGGCGAAGACGCCGATCAGCCAGCTGAACCGGTCCTCCGCCGGCGAACTCAGCCGCAGCTCCTGCGAGATGGTCTCGAACTCGGACGGCCCCCAGTCGATCGTAAAGATCGTGCTCGGCGCGCCGTTGCCTTCCTGCAGCACATGGCGTTCGGACCGCTCGAAGCCGGTCACCGAGGTCAGCGTGAACCCGCGTCCGAAGGTGAAATCGCCGACCAGCGACACGCCGATCAGGTCGATATCGGCGAAGGTGTCGCGTTCATAGGTGTTCACATAGGGATCGGGATTGGGGTCCCGATAGCCGAAGAGATCGACGCCCTGCCCCGCGATGATCGCGCTCGACGGCAGTTTGACGAACGCGCCGCCGGCCAGCTGCACCGGATCGAAGATGCCGCGATGCGCGCTGTTGTTATGCGTCGAATCCGATCCGCCGCCATGGATATTGAGCCGGATGTCGACGTCGGTCGTCGGCTGCCAGCGGAAGATCGCCCGCGCCGCCCATTGATCGACATCGTTGACCTGCCGGCCGGTGCCGAGATCGGTCAGATAGCCGTCGCGGCGCTGATAGGTACCCGCGAAACGCGCCGACAGCGTGTCGCCGAGCGGCACCGAAACCGCGCCTTCCATGTCGAAGGCGTCGTAATTGCCGTAGCCGGCGCGGACATAGCCTTCGAAATCGCCGTCCGGCAGGCGCGAATAGACCGAAATCGCGCCGCCGGTCGCGTTCTTGCCGTAGAACGTTCCCTGCGGACCGCGCAGCACCTCGATCCGGTCGAGATCGTACATCTGGAAAAGCTGGCCCGACGGGGCGGAGAGATAGACCTGGTCGAGATAGACGGCGACCTTGCTCTCCGCCGTCTGGTTGAAATTGTTGTTGCCGATCCCGCGCATGAAGATCTTCGGGTTGGACGTGCCCCAGAGCGCGCTGATATTGAGGTTCGGGACGGTCGAGGACAGATCCTCGACATCGTTGAAACCGCTTTCCGCGATCCGTTCGGAATCGAACGCGCTGATCGCGAGCGGGATATCCTGGAGCGACTCCTCGCGCCGCTGGGCGGTCACGATGATCGGGCGAAAGCCTGTGGTTTCTTCGGCCGGCGCCCCCGGAACCGACGGCTGAACCTCCGGCGCGGCGCCGTCCGTCTGCGCCTGAACCGCCCCCGGTATCGCCATCGCCGCAACTCCGGCCAACAATGCTCCCCGCGTGATCGTCATTCGTCCCTCCCAATGTCCGTCCCGTTTTCGGGCTCCGTCGCGTCGTCGGTGGGACGACGCCATGTGCCGTGATTATGGCGCCGGGGCCAATTCGCCCCGCCCGGATGGGTAGGCCGGCCTCGACTATCCGACCGACCGTCCGGCATTCTCCCAATAGGGTTTGCGCAATTCCGTCTTGAGGACCTTGCCGCTGGCGTTGCGCGGCAGCGCGTCCGTCCGCTCGATGCGCCGCGGCACCTTGTAACCGCCGAGCCGCGTGCGGCAGAAGGCGATGACCTCGTCGGCATCGATATCCGCGCCGTCCTCGGTGACGACCAGCGCGAGCAGCGCCTCGCCATATTTTCGATCCGGCACGCCGATCACGGCGGCATCGATAATCCGGGGATGGTCGAACAGTACATTCTCCACTTCGCGCGGATAGATATTCTCGCCGCCGCTGACGACCATGTCCTTGATCCGGTCGCGAATATAGAGATAGCCCTCGGCGTCGACTTCGCCGGCATCGCCGGTATGCGCCCAGCCGCCCTTGCGGAAATCGGCGGTCGCCTCGTCGAGCTTCCAGTATCCGGGCACGATCTGCGGCCCGCGGGCCAGTATCTGGCCGACCTGCCCTTCGCCGAGCGGCGCATCGTCTTCGCCCGCGATCCGCAAATCGGTGCCCGGCAACGGCCGGCCCGCGGCGAGCAGCAGATGCGCCTCCCCGGCCAGCGCCCGGCGATGCTCGTCGGCGCCCAACAGGGTCAGGATGGCGGTGGTCTCGGTCAGGCCGTAGGCCTGGTAGACATCGCAGCCGAACAGTCCGATCGTCCGCCGCAACACGTCCTCGGCGATCGGCGACGCGCCGTACATCAGCAGTTTCAGCGCCGACCAGTCGCGCTCCGCGATATCCGGAACCTGCGTCAGGCAGGCCTGGATCATCGCCGGAACGAGAAAGGTGAAGGCGACGCGCTCGCGAGCGAGCGTATCGACGACATCGGCCGGATCGAATTCCGTCTTGAGGATGATCGTCATGCCGCGCGCCGTGCACAGGGCCGCGATCCAGACCGCGGCCGCATGATAGAGCGGCGTGACGACGAGGGCCGTGTCGCCGGCATCGGGCAGCCGGGTGATCATGTTCGCCGCCTGGGCGAGATTGGCGGCATAATTGGCATGGGTGACGATGACGCCCTTGGGCAGTCCGGTCGTGCCGCTCGTATACATCTGGTAGAAGATATCGTCCGATGCGATTGCGCAATCGACGGGGGCGTCGGACTGTTCGGCCAGCCATTCATGATAGCCGCGTGCCCGCTCCCAGTCCCCGTCGAACGAGAGATAGTGCGAGATGCCGGGCAGCTCGTCGGCAATCGACGCGATCGCCGCGTCATAGCCGCTGCCGATGAACAGCGCCCTGGCCTCGGCATCGGCGAGGATGTAGCGCCATTCGGCCGGCGCGAGACGATAGTTGAGCGGCACGGGAACCGCGCCGGTCCGCGCCGCGGCCAGATACATCAGCCACATGTCCGCGCAGTTCTGGGACAGGTAGCCGAACCGGTCTCCCTTGCCCAAACCCAGCGCGAGCAGGCCGTTGGCGATACGGTTCACCTCGTCCGCCGCCTCGCCGAACCGCAATGCCCGCCGCCCATCGTCGATGCACGGCTGCTGCGGACGGCTGCGGGCCAGAAAATCGAACATGTCGTGGAACAGCAGCGTCTGGGTCATGCGCCGGCCCTCAGCGCCGCCAGGCATTCCAGGACGAATTCCGGGCCCATATCGGCGCCGATCGCGATCTGAAGCTGCGCGGCCTCGGCGCGCGTGATATCGGCCCGGAGGAGGGCCCGAGCGCCGATCGTCTGGCAATCGCCCTTGCCGACCGGCGAGATGGTGTCGCCGGGCTCGGGGAAGCAGAATTCGGCGTGCGGATGATCGGTCTGGCCGAGCATCACCATCGGACAGCCGAGATGGTCGGCGATGCGAAACAGCGGATCCGCAGCGGCCAGGCCGGCCGCGTCGGCTTCCGCGATCGCCACCGCCGCCGGCCGATACTCGCCGAGCGTCCGCAGGATATCGCCGAGCGCCATCGCGGCGATGTCGAGCGCATCTTCGTCTTCGTTGCCGCTGACAGCCGCGGCAGGACCGGGCAGAACCGGAACGATCCTGTCGAGCATCACCGCGCCGTCCAGCGAAGCCAGCGCATCCGTCAGCGCCGCAACCATGGCACCGTCGGCCACCGCCTCGTCGAGGCGTTCGGCCCGGTCTTCCGGAGCGTCGTCACCCGGCGGCGCGAACCGGTCGAGCAGCGGCGCGAGCGGCAGCAGCAACCGGTCGGCATCGAGCAATTCCGCCGCCTCGGCGCAGAACCGTCCGATCTCGCCCGGCGCGTTCCACGGCTCCTCGGCGCCACGCAGGAGCGCGGTCGCGTAGGAGTGGGCCTCGATCCAGAGCGTCCGCCCCATCGTCAGCCCCATCGTCAGCTCTTGCCGGCCCGGGCCAGTTCGGCTTCGAGCCGCTCGATCTTCGCCTCGAGCGGATTCTGCATGATCACCGGCGGATTGACCGCGCCGGCCGGGAAATAGCGGTCGCGCGATCCGGCATAGACCATCGCCGGATCGTCCCAAGATCCGAAATAGGGCAGCTCCGCGGGCGGTGCGTCGGCGACATGCTGGGCGCAATAGTCGTCGAAGGACAGGCTCTCGGCGAGCCGCTCCTTGCGCACATCGTCGCGCGCGGCGGCGGTCGCCTCCCGGTCGACGATCCGCGTTTCCGGATCGAACACGACGCGATAGATGCGCCAGGCGACGTCTTCGGACACGAGATCCTCCTCGAAATCGCGCATCACGTCCTCGGGATCGCGCTCGAGCGGATCGCCGAAGCCGCCGCCCGTGCCCTGCGCGATCATGTAGAGCTCGCCGCGTTCGGCCAGCGCATAGGGCAGGAACATCGGATGGGTGCTGTACGCGCCTTCCTCGAACGGCCGCTCGTTCATCAGCTCCTCGATCGAATAGCGGAAACTGGCGGGATCGCTCTGCATCTTCTCGAACACGTCGACGCCGGAAATGCGCGATAGCGGATAGGTGGGGCAGCCATAGCCGCCGAACAGGCCCGGCACGTTGGGGAATTTGGACCCGATCGCGGTCAGCATGAAGCCCCAGACCGGGCTGTCGCGCAGCGCGAGGATCATCTGATAGCCCATCCCGCCGCGCTGGCGGCCGAAGCCCTGATTGTCCTTCATCAGCTTCTTGGAGACGAGCTGCACGAACGGCATCTCCTCCTCCATGAATTCCTGCTCGCCAATATCGGCCATCGTCGCGAAGATCGGCGCGCAGCTGTGCTGGCCGTCGCGGTCGGGCAGCGCGCCGCCGCCCATGCCGTTGATGTCCGCGCAGACATTGCCGACCATCTCGCCATGCTGGGTGACGCCCCCGAACAGGAAGGTGTTGATCATGTTGAACCAGGGCGCGAGCACCCGGGTATATTTGTGCGGTACCGAATAGAGGAACTTCATCACCGAGACCTGGGCGACGCTCCACGAGGTGAAGACCGACATCATGCTCTGCGCGTTCGGCGTGCCGAAATCGGGTTTCAGGATCGAGCGCTCGTCGAAGACGAACTCGATCGGGTTGAGCACCCCCTGGTTGCGCGGCAGGTCCGGCCAGACATAGGTCAGGAACAGCTGCGCCAGCATGCCCTTGAGCGTGATGTCGAGCGAGTTGTTGGACCGGTTGGTGAATTCGGGCGACGAGCCGCGATAGTCGAAGATCAGCGTGTCGCCCTTCTTGGTGAGCGCCAGGTTGATCTTGATCAGCGCATTCTCGCGCAGGGTGCCGTCGGTCCACCAGCTGTGGCGCACCGTGCCGTCGGGCCATTCCTCGAGCCGGCGGCGGACCTCGGTGTCGGTGTCCTCGAGGTTCGAACGCAGGCAGGACACGACCGCCTCCAGGCCGAATTCGCGGATCGCCTCGTGGATTCGCTGTTCGAGCCGGCGGCAGGTGAACATCTTCACCTTCATGTCCGAATATTGGAGCTTGGGCTCGCGCACCGAATTCTGGAGGAAGGTCACGATATCGCGGCGCAAGGTGTAGTTTTCCGCGACCTTGAACGGCGACATCTTCAGCCCCTCGTCCCAGATCTGTTCGGCCATCGAGGGCATGCCACCGGGCTCGATCGCACCATTCTCGCCCTCATGGACGGTCGCGCCGGCCCAGGCGACGAGCTCGCCCTCCCAGAAGACCGGCATCATCATCGACTGGTCGGTATTGTGCGCCTGGCCGTAGCGCGCGTCGTTGACGAGGAAGACGTCGCCTTCCTTCACGCCGACCGTCGGCTCGCTGGTCCAGTATTTGTTGATGAACTTGATCGGATACTGGACGAGATTGCAGAAGATGACGACGCCGCCGGTGCTCGCCAGGCTGAGATCGCCCTTGGCGGTGAAGATCGCCGACACGCAGTCGCCCCATTTCGCGCCCGGCGCCGCGCCCATGCTTTCGAGCATGTCGAAGCTCTCGTTGGCGCCCGCGAGCAGCCGTTCGCGGACGATCTCGAGCCGCGCCGGATCGCTCTCCGCCCCCATGCACCGGTCCTCGAGCGGAGTGCGCTCCTCGATGCCGTGATTTTCCATGATCGCCTTGTCGGGCGCGAGGAACAGGCTCGCGTCGCGCAGGAATTCGCTGACGCCTTCGTCGGGCGTTTCTCCCGCGGCCCCGCCGGGCGCGTCGGACGTATCGAGGGTCATGGCCGTTCTCCGCTGTTGGTATCGAGGCGCTCGAGCCAGCCCGCGCCATAGTCGCCGATCGCGAGCCGCCAGCCGGGCTCGACGAGGAAGGTCATCGATTCCGAGACCACGACCGCGGGGCCGGCGACGAGCATCGCCGGTTCGAGATCCTCGAGCCGGTAGAAGCCGGTTTCGACGGGTTCTTCGTGATCGACGAAATGGCAGGCGCGGCGCTCGACGGGTTCGGGCGCCGGACGCAGCCTGTCGGCGGCGGGCAGCACCTTCTTGAACTGGAGCTTGGGGGTGCGGACATAGGAGGCCACGCGGATCGTGTTGACGCGAATGCCCGCTTCCGGCGCCTGGCTGCCCTCGCCGAACCGCTTGCCGTAGTCGCGGCCGAACAGCTCGATCAGTTCGAGCAGTTCCGCGCTGCTCGTGATCCGGTTGCGGCCGACGACGACCGCGGTCTGGGCGAGCTGGTTTCCGTAGCGCATGTCGAGTTCCAGCCGGTGCTCGATATCGGCGTCGGCATAGCCCTGGCGCTGCAGGTCGGCGCGGCCCCGCGCCTCCAGCCCCTCGACGATCGCGTTGAACGCGTCGAAATCGTCGAGCAGCGCCCGGGTCACGCTGTCGTAGATTTGCAGGTAGAGCGAGCGTTCATGGATATGGAGCTGGTCCATATTGCCCGCGCCGACCGCCGAGAAGATCGAACTGAACGGCGGCACCAGAACCTTCTCGATCCCGATGGCGTTGGCGATGCCGCAGGCATGGAGCGCACCGTTGCCGCCATAGGCGAGCAGGGTGAACTGGCTCGGCTCATATCCCCGCGCGCGCAATTCCTGCGCGATGCCGTTCGCCATGTCGTGATCGATCTTCTGCTTGACGAGCTTGGCGGCGGCGATCTCGTCGATGCCGAGCGGCTTGGCGACATTGCGCTTGAACATGGCCGCGGCGCGCTTTTCGCTGAGCGCGATGCGCCCGCCCGCATAATTGTCGGGCTCGAGATAGCCGAGCAGCAGGTCGGCATCGGTCACCGTCGCCTCGCGCCCGCCCTTGTCGTAACAGGCCGGGCCGGGATCGGAGCCCGCGCTGTCCGGGCCGACGGCGACGGTCCGCCGCAACCGGTCGTAGCGCGCGATCGATCCACCCCCCGCGCCGAGCGTGACGAGATGGACCATCGGGATGTTGACCATCCAGCGGTCGATCACCGGATTGAAATCGTAGAATTTGACCCCGCCTTCGACGACCAGCCCGATATCGAAGGAGGTGCCGCCCATATCGCTGCACACGATATTGCCGAGATCGGTCTCCGCGGCGAGATGCTCCGACGCGCCGATGCCGGCGACCGGCCCCGAATGGATCGTCTGGAGCGCATCGGTCGAATTGAGCTGCGCCATGCCGCCCGAATTGTGGACGACCTGCATCGGGCGCTCATGCCCGTTCTCGCGCAGGTTCAGTTCGAGCGTCGACAGGCCCAGATACATCGCCTTGTGGAGAAAGGCGTCGAGTATGGCCGAGGATGTCCGCGCATATTCGCCTTTCCGGCCCGCGACGAGATGGGCGAGAATGATCGGCGCCGAGCCCAGCATATGCTCGGGATATTCGGACCGGATGAGTTCCTCGACGCGCAGCTCGTGCGCCGGATTGACGACCGAATTGACGAGGCTGACGACGAAGGCCTGGGCGCCGCGGTCGACGAGCGTCCTGACCTGCGCGCGGACATCGTCCTCGTCGAGCGCCATGATCACCTCGCCGCGCTCGGACATGCGTTCGCGCACCCCCGCGATCATCGGGATCGGCACGATCGGCGCGGGCCGCTCGGCCATCGGCAGATCCTTGCGATAGCGATCGGGCAGGCCCTCGCCGTAACCGCGCCCGCGGCTCAGCGGGATGCTGCTCTCGAAACCGGCCGTGGTGATCAGCCCGACCGCCGGGCCGCGCCGTTCGATCAGCGCGTTGGTGCCGAGCGTCGTCGCATAGCGGACGCTGTCCACCTCGCGCATGACCTCTTCCAGCGAAACGCCGACCTGTTCGAATGCCTGGCCAAGCGCCGCATTGAAGCCGAGCGCCAGATTCTGGTGCGTCGTCAGCGCCTTGGCGGAGACGTAATCGTCGCCCCAGACGAGAAAGCAATCGGTGAAGGTGCCGCCGATATCGACCGAAACGCGCTGCATCAGCCGCCTCCCTTTTTGTGATGATGCGGCGGCGCGACGAATTCCGGACCGAGCGCCGGCTCGGCAAGCGGCTCGCGGTCCGCCCATTGGGCCTTGAGCGCATCGAGATCGAAATCGATGTCATGCGCGGGCGGATGGCCGGGCGGCAGATATTCCGCCTCGATCTGCCGGGCGCAATGCGGGCAGTAATATTCGACGATCCGCACCCAATCGGGGTCGGGCGCGAAGGTGAATTCATAGCGGTCGGGATCGATGATCGGCGCGTGGATCTCGCGCGGGTCGCGCGGACGGACACGCAGCCCCTTCTTGTAGTTTTCCCGCGCCGATCCGAGCCCGGCGTCGCAGCCGGTACAGATCCACTGCTCGCTTTCGAGATCGATCGCGAGGGCGTCGGTGATGAAGACACGCATGGTCAGGCTCCTTCCCGCTCGACGAGGAGATCGTGGTTTCCGGTAATCGCGAAGCGCCAGCCCGGGCGGATCCAGGCCGTGAAGAACTGCTCCTCGACGAGACACGGGCCGCTCGCGCCATCGGCGGGCGACAATGCTTCGAGCCGGTAAAGCGGCATGCCGCCCATCGCCGCCCGCTGCTCCGTCGACGCCGCTTCGCTCTCGGTTGACTGGCTTGCCGGACCGAGCGCCGTCGACGGGATGGCGCGAACGACCTCGAGGGTAACCAGGCCGGCGGCATCCGCAGGCGCCTGGTCCAATGGCAGCGATTGCGCCTCGTCGCCGGACCCGACGAGCGCGCGCCATCGCAATTCGCATTCGTCGAGCGCGAACCCCTCGCTTTCCATTGCGCGCGCCGCGCGCTTTTCGAGAGCGCTGCGCGCCCGCTCGACCTGATCGGGCGCGAAGGCCGAAACGGGTTCCGCATGATCGTGGCGGACCGGGCTGAAGCCGATGCCGAAGGCGCTGAACACGGCGGCGAACCGCGGAACGAGGACGCGGCCGATATCGGCTTTCTCGGCGATGCCGCACGCGCTCATCGGCCCGGCGCCGCCAAAGGCGATCATCGCGTCGATTGCGCCGTCGCCGGCCAGATCGGCGATGGCGTGGGCGATCTTCCCGTCATAGGCCTGCATCGCCGAGGCGATCGCCTGATCGAGATCGATGCCGAGCGGATCGGCGATATGGGCGCGCACCGCCTTTTCGGCGCGCTCCCTGTCGAGCGTCAGCTTGCCGCCGAAATAGCTGTCGGGATCGAGGATGCCGGCGAGCAGCATGACGTCGGTCATCGTCGCTGCCGTGCCGCCGCGGCCGAAACAGGCGGGGCCCGGCAAGGCGCCCATGCTTTCCGGCCCGACCCGGATCTCGCCCTCGGCGACCGACAGGACCGAGCCGCCGCCGACCGCGACGCTCCGCACATCGGCAACCGGAAAGGCGATCGGCGCGCCGTCGACGTCGCCGAATCGATGCTCGGCCACCTCCCCCTTTTCGAATATCGCGAGGTCGGTCGTCGTGCCGCCGATATCGATCGAGACGAACCGTTCGAACCCGTAATGGCGCGCCAGCACCGCCGCGCCGACGGCGCCGCCGCGCGGTCCCGACGAATAGGTATGGAGCGCGATGGTGCGCGAAACCCGGGTCGACCCGCCGTCGTTGCGGAAAACGAGCAGCGGGTTGCGGATGCGGTGCCGCCGCAGCTTGTCCTCCGCATGATGGAGAAACTGTTCCATCGACGGGTGGAGGAAGGCGTTGACCAGACCTGACCAGGCGCGGCGGACCGGGTCGGCGCCCGGGGCGAGGTCGGTCGAAAACAGCAGCGGGACGGCCCCGAGAAGATGCCGGGGGAAGGCCGCGTAGAGGGCGCGCCGGAGATCGGCTTCGGCGTCCGGAGCCCGATCGCCGTCGAGACAGATGACCAGCCGGCTCGCGCCGTCGGCGATCAGCGCGCGTACGGACTGAACCGCTTCCAGGGTCGAGACGCCGTCGATCGCCGCCCATCGCGTATCGACCAGCCCGGCGAAAAGCTCCGGCGCGGCCTCGCGGATCGCGGTCGCCTGGGCCTCGTTCGCGACGAGGAGCCCGAGCCGCGGCCCCTTGCGCTGCGCGATGGCGTTGGTGCCTTGCGTGGTCGAGTAGCGGAGATGGTCGATCGCGGCGACGAGCTGGACGAGATCGCCTTCCCATCCGAGATTCTCGCCGAGCGTTTCCAGCCCCGCCATCAGGCATTCGGTCAGGTCGTGCGGCGTCGTCAGCGTCTTCGCATGGACGACCCTCTCGCCGTCAAAAGCGCATATGTCCGTCAGCGTACCGCCATTGTCGATATTGACCAGCAGGCCCATAACCGCACTCTCCCCCGAACTTCGGGCGGGTCGTCCCACCCCTTTTGATCGTTCGAGAGAATCACCTGACGCAGCGCCGAGCGCACGGCCCCACCCGGGTGGGTAGGTCGGCCGGCTAATCGATCAGCTTGAAGTGCCGCGCCGCCTGGACGGCCTGCATCCGGTTACCCGCGTCGAGCTTGGCGAAGATGTTCCGCAGGTGGAATTTGACCGTGTTCTGGGAAACCGAGAGCCGGTCGGCCAGATCCCGGTTCGAATGGCCCTTGGCGAGAAAATGGAGAATGTCGATTTCGCGCGGCGTCAGGCTTTCGCTCGGGCCCTCGATCGCCAATTCCCGGTCGTCGTCCTCGTCGTCCTGTCCGATGCTGCCGCCTTCGCCAAGCTTGACGAGCGTCTTCACATATTGCGCGACATCGTCCTCCGCCCATTGCGGCGCCGTCGCGAAATTCTCGCTGGCCAGATGGTTGAGCATCCGGATCGCCGCCGGTCCCTCGTCGAGAAAGATGCGCTGCATGCGGCCGGGCGCGGCCAGTTCGACCGCCTCGATCATCATCCGCCGCGCATGGGCGAGCTGCCGGTCCATCTCCAGGCTGATCGCCAGCAGCGTCTTGAGCCGGATCAGCCGGCGGACCCGCCGTTTGACCGATGCCGTGCGGATTTCGGCCTGGAGCACCGCCCGCGCTTCGGCGTGCTGGCCGCTATGGACGAGGAAGCGGGCATAGGTGATCCGCTGCGCTTCGAGCTCCCCGCTGACGAAGATCAGCTGCCCTTCGGTCGGCAACCGCGCATCGGCGCCGAG
>NZ_JBQLZM010000014.1:0-4425 GCF_052168275.1 Parasphingopyxis sp.
GTCGTCCCGTCGATCGGGTCGAGCACCCATTGGCGCGACGCGCCCTCGCGCTCGCGGCCGAATTCCTCGCCGATAATGCCGTCCCCGGGGCGTTCCTTTTCGAGGATCGCGCGGATCGCGGTTTCGGCGGCCTTGTCCGCTTCGGTAACGGGCGAGGCATCGGCCTTGTCCTCGCGCGCGAAATCGGCGCGGAATAGTGGGCGGATGGCGTCGCCGGCGGCATCGGCGAGCCGGTTGGCGAGAGCGATATCGTCGGAAAGCGTCGGCATCTCAGTCTCGTAGCTAATCCCCGGCCGCCATGCTAGAAAAAGCGCATGACCGCCCTGACGGACTTCGACCGCCGGCGCGAAGAGATACGCGCTTCTCACGACGACGGCGTCGATAGTTGGGAAATTCGCGAGGCTGACCCGCATCCGAAACTGGATGGCTTTGTCGACAATTATGCCGATTATTGGGAACGGACCGGAACTTTCACCTCGCGACGCGAACTCGCCGCGACCCGTGGCGTGCTGATCTTCGTATTCGGCGATCCGCTTGAGATTGTCGACGCCGAAGGCCAGGCGCTCGTGCTCGGCGCGGGCGAGGCCTTTATCGGCGGCGCCGCCGAAACGACGTCGATCGCCCGCAATCTTGGCGCGCAACGGGGGATGCACATCCACGCGCCGCTTTCGACCTATGCGCGCCTTGTCGGCGCGCCGGCCGCCGCCATCGCCAACCGTTGCTTCAAGCTGGAAGACATGATCGGCATGGAGGCGGCCGAACTCGGCGAGCGGCTATGCGAGGCGAGCGGCAGCGAAGCGCGCTACCGGCTGGTCGATCGCTTTTTCGTTCGCCGCATGGCAGCGACCGAGGCCGCGGTCGAGCGCTGCCCGGTCGACTGGGCTGCGCGGCAACTCCGGCGTGCCGATGCCCGGCGGCCCGGCGAACTCGCCGCGGAGATCGGCTGGAGCCGCAAACATCTGAACCGGCGTTTCATCGATGCCTTCGGCATCTCGCCCGACCACTTCCGCCGTCTCGCTAGGTTCGAACGGTTCAGTGCGGCGATTTCGGCGGCGCCGCACGAAAGTCTCGCCGCGCTCGCCGCCGATCACGGCTATGTCGATCAGGCGCATCTGACGCGGGAGACCCGGCAATTCTCGGCGATGACGCCCGGCGAACTGCGCCGCCGTCTGCATCCGGGCGGCGGCGGCGTGACGCACGACTGATAAGCTTCGAAGAGGTAACGGCGATACAATCCTTGTCTCGGCCGGTCTGCCAAAAAGCCTGCCGCACCCTGATGAAATGGAGGACGCCATGCCCGTCAAACCTGCGATCATCGCCAATCTGCGCTACGAGGACGCGCCTGGCGCGATCGATTTTCTCTGCGAAGCCTTCGGTTTGGAGCGGCATGCCATCTTCTCCGATGACGAAAACCCGCACATCGTCCACAACGCCCAACTCGTCCGCGACGGCCACATGATCATGCTGGCGACGGCGACCGACAGCGAGTGGACCAAAGCGGCGTCGATGACAGTGCCCGCTGTGGCTGGCTGCAACACGATCGCGCTCTATGTCGTAATCGAGGATGTGGACGCACATTGCGAGCGTGCGCGGGCGGCGGGCGCGAAAATCATCCGCGAACCGCAAGGTGAGGATTATGGCGGGCGGAACTACGGCGCGCTCGATCCCGAAGGCTATGCCTGGAGCTTCGGCAGCTACGACCCCTGGGCGTGGGAGAGCTGAGTCGGCGCTCAATCGAACAGGCTGGAGACCGAGCTTTCGTCGGCGATGCGGCGGATCGCTTCGGCGAACAGCGGCGCGATCGGCAGGTGGCGGATCTTTTCGGCCTCGGCGATCGCATCGTGATTGCCGATCGAATCGGTGATCACCAGCTCCTTCATCACCGACCCGTCGACCCGGGCGACGGCGCCACCGGAAAGCACGCCGTGCGAGCAATAGGCGACGACCTCTTCGGCGCCCGCTTGCTTCATCGCGGCGGCCGCGTTGCACAGCGTGCCGGCCGAATCGACGATATCGTCGACGATGACGCAGAACCGCCCTTCGACATTGCCGATGATGTTCATGACCTCGGATTCGCCTGGCTTCTCGCGGCGCTTGTCGATGATCGCGAGCGGCGCATTGTCGAGCCGCTTGGCGAGCGCACGCGCGCGGACCACGCCGCCGACATCGGGCGAGACGACGGTGATGTCCTTCTTGGAGAAGCGCGCGGAAATGTCCGCCGCCATCACCGGTGCGCCGTAGAGATTGTCGGTCGGGATATCGAAAAAGCCCTGGATCTGGCCGGCGTGCAGGTCCATCGTCAGCACCCGGTTGGCGCCCGCGACCGTGATCAGATTGGCGACGAGCTTGGAGGAGATCGGCGTGCGGGGGCCGGGTTTCCGGTCCTGCCGGGCATAGCCGAAATAGGGCATGACGGCCGTGATCCGCTTCGCCGATGCGCGTTTCAGCGCATCGATGATGATCAGCAGCTCCATCAGATTGTCGTTCGCCGGATAGCTGGTCGACTGGACGACGAACACGTCCTCGCCACGGACATTTTCGAGGATCTCGACGAAGATCTCCTCGTCGGCGAACCGCCGGACATTCGCTTCGGTCAGCGGAATCTCGAGATATTGGGAGATCGCGCTCGCGAGCGGCAGATTGGAATTACCCGACAGCAACTTCATGGATGCTCTTCCCCTTCTGCGCGCCGTTTTAGGCCGTGCCGGGAAAAAAGAAACAGCTTTGCGGCGCTTTTCTGGGGAGGGCCGACGCAGCCCGTTCGTCGCCGCGCGTCTAGAGCCATCCCGCGCTGCGCAATGCCTCCTGCCGGTTGCGCGCCACCGGGGCGAGCAGGCCGTTGGCGAGCTCGAGCTTGATGCCGCGCCCCTCGCGGCGGATCGCGCGCACCTGGTCCCGCGCCACCCACCAGCTGCGGTGAACCTGCAGGCCGTCCACGCCGTCAAGCTCGGCGATCGCGTCGCGCAGTCGCATCAGCAGCATTTCGCTGCCGGCCAGCGTGTGCGCCTTCACATAATGGTCCTGCATCTCGAGACAGACGAGATGGTCGCCGAGCGCGGGCGGCAGCCGCTGGAAGAAGGGCGGCTCCGGGCGTTCGGGCATGGGGATGTCCCGGACGTCGAGCGGCGTCGGTGCGGCCTTCGCGGAGACAGGCTCGGCCTGCGCCTCGCCGGTCCGGACATGGCGGGTGAACAGGAGCCACATGCCGGCCTGTATTCCCAGCCCGATGCCGAGCACCTGCAGATAGAGCCGCCCGAAGCCAGCGCCGAGATAATCGGTGTCGAAGCTCATGCCGGCCAACGCGAAACCGACCACCGCCGTCAACGGAATCGCCGCCAGCGCCGCGGCGAACAGGAGTGCAGCCCAGAGCGGTATTTCGGTGGTTTCGGACAGCCAGACCGCGACGGTCTGGACCGGGCGATAGATGGCATAGCCGACGAGAATGAAGCAGATCCAGTAGGCGAGGCGCATCGCGGTCGGCATTTCATAGGTCCCGAACGGTCCGAGCAGGCCGAGAACCGCGCCGATCGCCGCGATGATGAAGATTTCGATGGCCAGCTGACGCAAATTCGCCCTTTCGTCCGTCCCGTTCGCGCTTCGTGAATGGGCGGATAGAGCAAAATCGGCGGCTTTGCGAAGATTTTCTCCGCTCCGCGCAGATCCGCTTGCCGGCGAACGGGTCCGCGCCATCCTGTCCGTGTCACGAACCGGAGATACGCCATGACCATCGATATTCGCACTATCGTGCCGCCGCTCGGCGCGGCTTGCCTCGCGCTTGTCGTTTCGGGTTTCCTCGTCGCCGCCACCGCGAGCATGCCGCTCGGCGCGCTGCCGGCCATGGCGGTGCTCGCATGACGCGCGCCGCGGTCCATACGTCCGACCGCCTTCCCGTGTCCGCCATCCTGGCGATCGCGGGCGGCACAATCGTCGTCACGCTGGCGCTGATGGCATTGAGCTACGGGAACGGCCGGCCGAGCGACAACGCCTTCTCGCCGGCCGTGGCGATCCATCTCGCGTCGGTGCTGCCCGCGCTGCCGCTCGGCGCGTTCATTCTCTACGGCCGCAAGGGCGATGCGCGCCACCGGCTGCTCGGCCGGATATGGGTGATGCTGATGCTGACCGCCGCGATTTCGAGCTTCTGGTTCTCCCTGTCCTTCATCCACATCTTTTCGCTGGTCGTTCTGGTGTCGGTACCGCTGTCGCTGTGGCGGCTGCGGCGTGGCGACATCGCCGGGCATCGCCGGGCGATGGAAGGCATGTATATCGGCCTCGTCATCGCCGGTGCCTTCGCCTTCATCCCCGGGCGTTTCCTCGGCAATCTGGCCTACGGCTAATCCCGTTGCACCGCTGCCGCGCCGCGCCTAAGAGCAGCGCATGACCGACCGTCTGGCCATAGCATTCGCGCAGCTCAATCAGGTGATGGGC
>NZ_JBQLZM010000015.1:0-24483 GCF_052168275.1 Parasphingopyxis sp.
CCGCGCGCCGTTGAGCTCGGTCTCGCTCGGCATGCGGCTGCCGTCGCCATCGGCGATCGTCGTCGCTCCATAGGGCGATCCGCCTTTCACCGCGTCCACGCCCATCTGGCCCTGGAAGCCATAATCGAGCCCGACGACCGTGAAACCCTGATGGAGCAGGTTGGTGATGATCGAGAACAGCGTCGTTTCCTGCCCGCCATGCTGGGTAGCACTGGAGGTAAAGGCGCCGCCGATCTTGCCGTTCAGCGCGCCCCGCATCCAGAGCTTTCCGGTGCGGTCCCAAAAGGCCGCCATCTGGCTCGGCATCCGGCCGAAACGGGTCGGCGCGCCGACGATGATCGCGTCATAGTCGGGCAGTTCGTCCACCGCCGCGGTCGCATGGCCGTGATCGGTCTTGAACCCGGCGCTTTGGACGGTCTCCTCCGGGGCGGTCTCCGGCACGCGCTTGACCGCGACGTCCGCGCCGGTCTCGCGCGCGCCTTCGGCAACCGCTTCGGCCATCTGCTCGATATGGCCGTAGGAGGAATAATAGAGCACTAGAACCTTGGTCATCGGACAACTCTCCTTTTCGGGGAAAAGGCCATCCCCGCTTCCGGGGGATGGCCGTGGGGGATTTCAGGCGGCGTCGACGAGGACGATCTCGCTGTCCGCGAGCGCCGTCAGGCGGAGCTTGGTGCCGCCGGAAATCGCGGCGCCGTCGCGCGCGCCGAGTTCGACATCGTTGGCGGCGAGCCGGCCGGTCGCCGGCACCAGATAGGCATGGCGACCTTCGCCGACGTCATAGTCGATCGCTTCCCCGGCCTTCAGCGTCGCGCCCATGACGCGCGCCGGCGTCAGAATCTTCAGCGCCTCCGCATCCTCGTCGAAGCCGCTGGCCAGCGTCACGAGCCGGCCCGAGCGATCGGACTTGGGAAAGGGCTTGGCGCCCCAGCGCGGATCGGCGCCGCGTTCGGCGGTCTCGATCCAGATCTGGAAGATGCGGGTTTCCTCGTCTTCCAGATTATATTCGGAGTGGCGGACGCCCTTGCCCGCGCTCATCACCTGGACGTCGCCGGCCTCGGTGCGGCCCTTGTTGCCCATCGAATCCTCATGGGTGATCGCGCCCTGGCGGACATAGGTGATGATTTCCATGTCCCGGTGGGGGTGCGGCGGGAAACCGCTTTGCGCGGCGATCTCGTCGTCATTCCAGACGCGGATCGAGCCCCAGCCCATCCGGTCGGGATCGTGATAACCGGCGAAGGAAAAATGGTGGCGGGCGTTGAGCCAGCCATGGTCGGCATGGCCGAGGCTGGAAAAAGGCCGTTCCTCGATCATCGGATTGCCCTTTCGTTGTGGGTTTCGTTGACACCCAGATAGGCATTTGCGATTGCGCATAAATAGAAACACTGGAAAAGCATCGTTTCCTTTTCATGCCCAATCTCCCCGATCTCGAAGCCTGGGCGATCTTCGCCAAAGTCGTCGAACTGCGCTCCTTCACCGCCGCGGCCGAGGATCTCGGCGTCTCGAAGGCGACCGTCTCCAAGGCCGTGACCCGGCTCGAAAAGTCGCTCGGCGTCCAGCTCCTCCACCGCAGCTCGCGCCGCCTCGCGCTGACCGAAAGCGGACGCGAACTGGCCGGGCGCGCGCAGCAGCTGCTGAGCCTGGGCGAGGAGGCGGAGGACGCCGCGCGCGACGACGCCGCCAATCCGCGCGGCCTCGTCCGGCTCGCCGCGCCGATGAGCTTCGGCATCGCCCATGTCGGCCCCGCGCTGCCCGATTTTTTCGCCCGCTATCCCGATATCGCCGTCGACCTGCACCTCGCCGACGCGGTGGTCGACATCGTGGCGGGCGGCTTCGACGCGGCGCTCCGGATCGGCGCGCTCCCCGACAGCAGCCTGAGGGCGCGCCGGCTCGGCGCGGTCGAGCGCCACCTCGTCGCCGCGCAGGCCTATGTCGAGCGCCGGGGCCGCCCCGAACATCCCTCCGACCTGAAGGACCATGACTGCCTGTGCTACGCCTATCTCCCCAATCCGGAGAGCTGGCGGTTCACCCACAAGGGCGGCGAAGAGGCGCAGGTCCGCCCGAGCGGGCCGCTGCGCGCCAACAACAGCGACGCAATGATGCCGGCGCTCAAGGCGGGGCACGGCATCGCGCTGGTGCCCGACTTCATGCTCGCCCAGCATGGCGGCACCAAGGGGCTCGTTACCCTGCTGCCGGACTGGTCCCCGCCGCCGATCGCGCTCCATCTGGTCACGCCGCCGGGTCGGGAACGGCCGGCGCGGGTCACCGTGCTCGTCGATTTTCTGGCCGAACGCTTCGCCGGATTGTGCGCCGAAACCGCCGGTTCCAGGCGCGAAAACGGGTGAGTCTCAAATGTCACAGCTTCGCGACTCGTGGAGTTAACCGGCCTTTAACCTTTTGCCTTCATACATTCGATGGTTAATGAATTGCACCGAGCCGTTCGGGACGGCGTCTCGTTCGGTGCCACAAACAAGGGGTGACCTGATGCGTGTGCTGCTGATCGAAGACGAGCCTACCACGGCGAAGAGTATCGAGATGATGCTCACCACCGAAGGCTTCAACGTTTACACGACCGATCTGGGCGAAGAGGGCCTCGATCTGGGCAAGCTCTATGATTACGATATCATATTGCTCGACCTCAACCTGCCGGACATGCACGGATATGACGTGCTCAAGAAGCTGCGCCTCTCGAAGGTCCAGACTCCGGTTCTCATTCTTTCCGGCATCGCCGAGATGGACAGCAAGGTGCGCAGTTTCGGTTTCGGTGCCGACGACTATGTCACCAAGCCGTTCCACCGCGAAGAGCTGGTCGCCCGCATCCACGCCGTCGTGCGCCGCTCGAAGGGCCACAGCCAGTCGGTCATCAAGACCGGCAAGCTCGCCGTCAATCTCGACGCCAAGACGGTCGAGGTGGACGGCAACCGCGTCCATCTGACCGGCAAGGAATATGCGATGCTCGAGCTGCTGAGCCTGCGCAAGGGCACGACGCTCACGAAGGAAATGTTCCTCAACCATCTGTACGGGGGCATGGACGAGCCGGAACTCAAGATCATCGACGTCTTCATCTGCAAGCTGCGCAAGAAGCTCAGCCTCGCATCGGGCGGCGAGAATTACATCGAAACCGTCTGGGGCCGCGGCTATGTGCTGCGCGATCCGGAAGAGGAAGAACAGGCCCAGGTCGCCTGATCGTCCTTCCGACGATATTCCCGGATCGAGCGGGGTTTCCAAATCCCGGTTAAAAGGGGCGAGGCCGCGGCACCCAAAAATGCCGCGGCCTCATTTTTTTTGCCCGTTCGACCGTTCGGAAACCTAGCGCCGCATCGGTTGCTTCTCGCCATAGGTCAGCGTTCGCCACAGCCACTCGAGCGGACCGAAGCGATAGCGGGCCAGCCACCACAGGCTGAACGCGATCTGGAACAGGAAGATCGCGGCGAGCACGCCATAGGTCGAAAGCCGGTCGAGCTGTCCGTACAGCCCGAGCCCGATGCTCGTGAAGACCAGATTGGCGAGGATCGTCTGGCCGATATAGTTGCTGAACGCCATCCGCCCCGCCGCCGCGAACGCGCGCATGACGATGCCGTTGCGGAGCCCCTTCCAGATCAGCAGGAACAGCCCGGCATGGCCGATCGTGAGGGCCACGCGCGCCGTGTCGCCGAATATCCATGGCAGGGTCACGATCGGCGAGAAATCGGCCTCGATGCGCTCGACGAGCAGCCAGCTTCTGAGCGTCAGCCCGATCGCATATCCGCCCAGGGCCAGCCGGAAATAGGTCCGTGCCGGCCGGTCGCCGGTCAGCCAGCCGGCTTTCATCAGCGCCATGCCGATCAGCATCAGCAATGCGGCATCGAGGATGTTCAGGAACAGGTTCCACACCGAACCCCATGAGGCCCATTGCGCATTGGTGGCGTAGAGCGTCGCGAGATCGCCGGTGCGGGCCGCGATTTCGGCGTCGCGCTGTTCGGCCGACGGCCAGTTGCCCGCATAAAGGTCCTGCCATTCGGCAACGACCTCCTTTTCGTCGGGCGTCAGCGTTTCGCCGCTCCGTTCGGCCTGCTCCAGCGCGATCGCCTCGGTGCCCACGGCCAGTTCGCGGGTCTCGGTCTGCCAGCTGAAGATGGTGAGCAGGGCCAGGATGGCCGCCGCGGCCAGCAGCAATGTCTTCGGCGTCAGGAGCCGGAGCGGGAACAGGAACAGTCCGACGACGCCATAGAGGAACAGGATATCGCCGGGCATGAGCAGCACCCATCCGTGGATCACGCCGAACAGGATCAGCCACATCGTGCGCCGATAATGAAGGTCGGCGATCCGTATCGGTCCGTCCGGATAGGCCGCCCGCGCGGTAAACAGGATCACGCCGGCCCCGAACATCAGCGAAAAGAGGCCGCGCATCGATCCTTCGATGAAGAGCGTCGTGAAATACCAGATGCCGAGATTGACCGCCCCGCTCCCGCCCGTGAGCAAGGGGTTGGCGAGATCGGAAATACCGATGCTGAAGCCGATGATGTTGATGATGAAGATACCGAGCAGGGCGAAGCCGCGCAGGGCATCCAGCGCATCGTGCCGAAGGGCCGCCGGGCGCGGCATATCGATCGCCGCCCCGCCGCGCGAACCGTCGCTCCCGGTTTCTTCCGCGGATCGATCTGTCTCGGCCATGCCCCCTCCCCCGTCAGGCGTTCTTGATCGTCAGGCCGCCATCGACCGGTATGACCGCGCCGGTCAGGAAGCTCGCCGCCGGCAGGACGCAGGAGAGGGTCATGTGCGCCACCTCCTCCGGTATCCCGTAGCGGCGCAGCGGCACCCGGCGCTTGGCGTAGATCATCTTATGCTCTTCGGGGATCGCATCGGTGATGCCGGTGCGGATCGGACCCGGACAGATGCAGTTGACAGTGATTCCCTCCCGGCCCAGATCGACGGCGAGACCGCGCGTCAGGCCGATCACGCCATGCTTGGCGGCGACATAGGGGCTGTTGCCCGGGGTCGCGCCCAATCCCTCGGTCGACGCGATATTCACGATCCGGGGGCTCTCGCTCCGGCGCAGATACGGCAGCGCCGCGCGGATCATCCGCTGGTGCGCGGAGAGCATCACCGCGATCGTCGGGCCCCAGCTATCCTCGTAACTGTCCTCGGCGATATCGGCGGGGATCGCGAACCCCGCATTGTTGACGAGAATGTCGATCCCGCCGAACGCGGCCGCCGCTTCGCCGACGACGCGCCCGATCGCCGTCTCGTCCGACACGTCGAGCGCCCAGGCCCGCGCCTCCCCCGCCGCGCCGGCCGCCCCGATCTCGGCGACCACCGCATCGCAGGCGTCCTGCCGCAGATCGGTCACCGCGACCTTCGCCCTTTCGGCGGCGAAGAGATGCGCGGTCGCGCGGCCCATCCCGCTCGCCGCACCCGTGACGATCGCGGCCTTGCCGGCGATCGACCGGCTCAATGGTTGATACGGTTCCATCCCCCTGCTCCCCTCCATGACCGCCCGGCAACGCTCCCCGGCGTCACCGCCGCGTCGACATGGGTGCGAGCGACCATGGACCCGTTCTCCTCGCTGCGGACCGACTCTAGCCGATATCAGCGTGGAATCCGAATGGCGATCTAGCGCCGCCGTTCGGGATAGCGCCGGATATAATCCGGCAGCGGCGCGGTGCAGCCGGCCGCCGCTTGCGGTTCGCCGATTGACAGCCGGAGCGGCACGCGACCGGCCCAGACCGTCGCGGCTTTTTCCGGATCGTCCGCGTCCACCGGCCCGGCATTGATCTTGGCGACGCACTCCCGGAGCGGGATCGCGATCACGCGGACATGAGCGAGATAGCCGGGGTCGACGGGATCCATCTCCCGCCAGCGATCGGGGACGATGCGGCCGAAGACCTGTTCGAGACAGGCTAGCTTTTCCGCGGGTTCGTGCAGTTCGGCACCCGAACCGTAAATCGTCGCCGACCGATAGTCGAAGGAATGATCCGAAATCGTCTGGCCGAGATGCAGCCCGTCGACCATCGCCACGCTGATGCAGCATTCCGCGCCGTCGGCAAGATGCCCGAGCAGCGCGTTGCCGGCCGCCCCGTGCAGGATGATCCGTTCGCCGTCGCGCAGATGGATCATCGGCTGGCAATGGGGATAGCCGTCCTTCACGATCGCCACGCTGCAGGTCAGCGCCTCGTCGAGGATCGCGTGGATCGCATCCCGCTCATAGCTCGCCCTGTCCGCCTTGCGCCGGACTCGGGTGCGCGCGGTCATCGGATAGGCGGTCTCGGTTTCGTGCGGCATCGGCCTTCCCCCAAAAATGTCCCCGACGCGCGCCATCCTATCACCGAAACCGGCAATTGCCCGGCCCCGCGTCGGACGGAGGCGTGCGTTGGTCGAAATCGTGCCGCCCACGCCACCCATGGCGATATGGTCGGCGACCGACGAGAATGTGGGGACAGGGGGAACCATGGCCAACCGCCATCTTCGGATCGATCGCCGCGCGCTGCTGCGCACCGTGCCGCTTGCCGGCGCCGCGCTTGCGGCGAGCGCCGCCCTGCCGCTGCGGGCCCGGCCGACGGACCGGGGCCCGGCCACGCTCCGGCGGCTCAACTGGGCGGGCATCATGATCGAGCATGGCGATGCGGTGGTCTATGTCGACGCGGTTCGCCCCGATGACGGCGAAACGGTCGACGCCTCGTCGGACCGCCGCGTCAAATACGCGCTGGTCAGCCATGCGCATGGCGACCATTACGACCCGTCTTTCCTGTCCGAGATCATGGGCGACCGCGGCGTGCTGTTCCACCATGAGGACGTGGTGGTCGATCAGCGGCCGTTGCGGCTCGATCCGGTCGCGATGTGGCAACCGGTCTTCATGCCGCGATCCGGCGCCGACATCGTCGCCTTCCCCGTCCCCGCCTCGGACGGATTCGGGGACGTGCAGGTTTCCTGGGTCATCGAATGCAACAGCCGGCGCCTCATCCATTGCGGCGACACGCTGTGGCACGGGCGCTTCTGGGATATCGGCCAGGCCTATGGCCCGTTCGACTGGGCTTTCCTGCCGATCAACGGCGCACAGCAGCAGCTCGGCCGCTTCGAGATGCTGGGCGTGCCCGGCGTGCTGACGCCCGAACAGGCCGTCGCCGCCGCCCGGGCGCTGCGCGCGGAAACGATCGTGCCGATCCATTATGGCGGATCGGCGCCGCCCGTCTATGTCGAGGAAGCGGATGCGGAATCCCGTCTCGGATCGGCGGCGCGCGACGCCGGAATCTCAGTTCGCATCATGGCCGCAGGCGAGGAGCTGACCTTCTAGCCGCCGTCCCTTTTCGCCTCGGTTGAACCAAAGCCGGGTCTCGTGCATTGATTGTTGCACAGGATGGCAAAACGATATTTCGACGAGATCTGGGGTCACAGCCGGGGGCGCAAGCCCCGGCCCGGTTTCGAGTCCATCGCGCGCTGGATCCGCGAAACGCCGAAAAAGGAGCTCGCCCGCCGGCAGAACTCCGCCGAGGCCGCCTTCCGCCAGCTCGGCGTGACCTTCAACGTCTATGGCGAAGAGGAGGAGGCCGAGCGGATCATACCCTTCGACATCGTCCCGCGCATCTTCACCGCGGACGAATGGGAGCGGCTGTCCGAAGGGCTCGAACAGCGGGTGACGGCGCTCAACATGTTCCTCGAGGACGTGTATGGCGAGCGCAAGATCATCGCCGACGGCGTCGTTCCGGACGATCTCGTCCTCTGCAATCCGGGTTTCACGCCGCTGGTCAACGGCCACCGGCCGCCGCACGGCATCTATGCGCATATCTGCGGCATCGACATGGTGCGGACCGGCCCCGACGAATTTCTAGTGCTCGAGGACAATGCGCGCACGCCCTCGGGCGTCTCCTACATGCTCGAGAATCGCGAGGCGATGCTCCGGCTCTGCCCCGAACTGTTCGAAATCTTCGAGGTCGAGCCGGTCGACCGCTATCCCGACGCGCTGCGCGAGATGATGCAGGCCGTCGCTCCCGACGCCGCGCCCGGCGACCCGTGCTGCGTGCTGCTGACGCCCGGCCATTTCAACAGCGCCTTTTACGAGCACAGCTTCCTCGCCGACAATGTCGGGATCGAGCTGGTCGAGGCGGCGGACCTCGTCGTCGACGACGACATCGTCTGGATGCGGACGATCGAGGGACGGCGGCGCGTCGACGTCATCTATCGCCGGATCGACGACGAGTTTCTCGATCCGCTCGTCTTCCGCCCCGATTCCATGCTCGGCGTACCCGGGCTGATGGCCGCCTATTTCGCGGGCAACGTGACGCTGATCAACGCCCCGGGCGGCGGGATTTCGGACGACAAGGCGGTCTATTCCTACATGCCCGAGATCGTGAAATATTATTCGGGCGAGGAGGCGAAGCTCCCCAATGTCGAGACGTGGCGCTGCCGCGAACCCGATGCGCTGCAATATGCGCTCGACAATCTCGCCGATCTCGTCGTGAAAAAGGTCGACGGGTCGGGCGGCTACGGCATGCTGGTCGGTCCGACCTCGACGAGCGAGGAGATCGAGGAGTTCCGCACCGCGCTGAAGGCCAATCCGGACGGTTATATCGCCCAGCCGACCCTCGCCCTCTCGACCGTCCCGACCCTGACCGATTCGGGCATGAAAGGCCGGCACGTCGATTTCCGGCCCTTCGTGCTGTCCGACGGCAAGGGCGTGACGACGGTCCCCGGCGGCCTGACCCGGGTCGCGCTGCGCGAAGGCTCGCTCGTCGTCAATTCGAGCCAGGGCGGCGGCACCAAGGACAGCCTCGTCCTGCGCCCCGACAGCGAACAGCCGGGGGCGGACGGCTGAT
Source organism: Parasphingopyxis sp. (assembly GCF_052168275.1). Lineage (GTDB taxonomy): Bacteria > Pseudomonadota > Alphaproteobacteria > Sphingomonadales > Sphingomonadaceae > Parasphingopyxis. The sequence continues at coordinate 8,790 of NZ_JBQLZM010000015.1, forward strand.
GCTCGCGCGCACCGCCTCCTATCTCTACTGGATCGGCCGCTATATGGAGCGCGCCGAATTCACCGCCCGGCTGATCGAGGCGACCTTGCGGCTCGACGCGCTCTCCGCCCGGCCCGCCGGACAGGCGGCCTGGTCGAGCGCGCTTTCGGTCGCCGCGGCAAAACAGGATTTCGAACGCACAGGCGAATCGCTGACGCCGAGCAATGTCGCCAATTATCTCGTCTTCTCGAAGGACAATCCCAATTCGATCCGCAACTGCCTCTACACCGCGCGGATGAACGCGCGCGCGGTGCGCACGGCGCTGACCCGAGAGGGCTGGGAATCGATCAACCGGGCTTGGCTCGGCATCGACGCGCGCAGCGCGGTCGGCAGCGCCCAGGGCACGATCAACCTGCTCGAAGCGCTGATCGCCGAAAATCGCGGTTTCGAGGGCGCGCTGCACCGCATGCTGCGGCAGGAGAATTTCTATTTCCTGATGCTCGGCGAGAGCATCGAGCGCACCGACAACACCGCGCGCCTCATCGACGTCAAATATCACATCATCCTGCCAGAGGGCGAAGAGGTCGGCGGTCTCGTCGACCGCGACCAATGGGGCACGATCCTCCAGACCGTGTCCGCCCGTACGGCGTTCCGCTGGCTCTATCGCGACGGCCTGTCGCCGCGCCGCGTCGTCGAGATGCTCGTACTGCGGCGGGAATTGCCGCGTTCGATCGCCGCGACCGTGGACGAAACCGTCTCGCTGCTCACCGATCTCGGGCGGCTGACCGGCTATCAGGGCGAGGCGGACCGCATGGCGCGGTTGCGGCAGCAGCGGATCAATGCGACCCACATCCGCGAGATCATCACCGGCGGCCTGCACGAATATCTCCAGGCCTTTATCGAGGAAAACCGCTTGCTCAGCCAAGCCATCACCAAACAGTTCCGGTTCGACTAGATGCGGCTGTGCATCGACCATCGCACCGACTACCGGTTCAGCGAACCACAGCGCCGGCTCGTCCAGTTGCTGCGCGTGACGCCGGTCGACTTCGCGGCCCAGCATGTGGTGCAATGGCAGATCGACGTCGATTGCGACGCCCGGCTGCGCGACCATCGGGACGGCTTCGGCAACCGGGTGACGATGCTCTATATCGACGGGCCGATCGAGCAGGTCGCGCTGCGGGTGTCGGGCGAGGTGCTGACCGACGACCGCTCGGGCATGATCGAGGATATCGCCGAACCCCTGCCCGCGCGCGCCTTTCTGCGCGACAGCCCCCTCAGCCGGGCCGACGAGGCGATACGGACGTTCGCCGGCGATATCGAGCGCGCGAAAGCCGATCCGCTGGACCGGATGCACCTGCTGATGGGCAGGCTGCTCGACGAGATCCGTTTCGAACCGACGCTCGACGCCGTCGAACGGGATGCGGCCACCGCCTTCGCCGCGAACCGGGGCGTGTGCCAGGACCATGCGCACATCTTCTGCGCCGCCGCGCGGGCGATGGGCATCCCGGCGCGCTATATTTCGGGCCATCTGTTCCGCCGCGACGGCGCCGAGCGGCAGGAGGCGAGCCACGCCTGGGCGGAGGCGTATCTTCCCTCGATCGGCTGGACCGGCTTCGATCCCGCCAACGGGATCGGCCCCGACGACGCCTATATCCGCATCGCGTGCGGCCTCGACTATCGGGACGCCGCGCCGATCGCCGGCCGCCGGATGGGCGGCGGCGACGAAACGCTCGCCGTCGACGTGCGTGTCACCCAGGCGCAGGCACAGGCCCAGAACTAGACGGTCGGCGCGCGGCCGGCGATCCACATCTTCGCGAAAATCGGCTCTTTCCGGCGCCGATCTTCCCGGCTACGCGCTATCCGTCCGCCACAACCGACCGGAGTCGCATGACATATTGTCTCGGAATGCTGCTGAAAGACGGGCTGGTGATGATCGCCGACACCCGCACCAATGCGGGCGTCGACAATATCTCGTCCTACAAGAAGCTCCATATCCTCGAGCAGAGCGAGGACCGGACGGTCATCGCCTGCACGGCCGGCAACCTGTCGGTCACGCAATCGGCCTTCGCGCTGCTCGCCGAAGGGCTGGACGAGGATGACGACAGCGACGGCCCGCGCTTCCTGTCGGACATGCCCAACATGCACCGGGTCGCCGGGCTCGTCGGCGAGGCGCTTCACATCGCGCGGGACGAAATCAAGGAAACGGCGGGCGAAGACAGCCAGTACAGCTTTTCCGGATCGATGATCCTCGGCGGCCGGTTCAAGGGTCGGCCGCTCAGGCTCTTCCATATCTACAAGGAAGGCAATTTCATCAGCTGCCAGCCCGACCGGCCCTTCATGCAGATCGGCGAGACCAAATATGGCAAGCCCATCCTCGACCGCGCGCTCGAATATGAAACGCCGCTCGACGATGCGGTGAAGACGGGGCTCGTCTCGTTCGATTCCACGATGCGCTCCAATCTCAGCGTCGGCCGCCCGCTCGATCTCGCCATCCTGCCGGCCGACGAGAGCAAGCCCGTGTATTTCCGCCGGATCGAGGAAAGCGACGACTATTTCAACATGCTGTCGTCCAAATGGGCCTTCGCGCTGGCCGAAGCCCGCGCCGCGATCCCGATGCCGCCCTTCATGGAAGGCTTCGACTAGGCGGCCCGCCGCGCTATTTGGCGCCGGCCAATATCCTGGGGCTCGGCCCGCGCTCGACGGAGACCGGCTCGAACGGCTCCCAGCCCCTGGGCGTCAGCTTTTCGAGCGGGCGGTAGCGGACCTTGTAGCGCATCCGCGGCGCGCCCTCGACCCAATAGCCGAGATAGACATAGGGCAACCCGGCCTTGGCGGCGTGCACGATGTGATCGAGGATGATGAAATTGCCGAGCCCGTTGCGCTCGGGATGGTCGGGATCGAAGAAGCTGTAGATCATCGACAGGCCGTCAGACTGGCGGTCGGTCAGGCAGGCGCCCACGAGCCGCCCGGGCTTTCCGCCGACGCCCGGCTCGCGATATTCGATCATATAGGTGTCGACCGGGGTCTGCTCGACCATGTCGGCGAAATCCATCTCGTCCATGTCGTGCATTCCGCCGTCGGGATGGCGGACGCTCAAATAGCGGCGCAGCAGCGAGAATTGCTCTTCGGTCGTCCAGGCCTCGCAGGCGCTGACCTCGATATCGCCGTGCCGGCGCAGCAAGCGGCGCTGCGTCGCATTGGGCCGGAACTCGGTGGCGACGACGCGGACCGAGATACAGGCCTGGCAGCCGGCGCAACTCGGCCGGTAGGCGACCGACTGGCTCCGCCGGAAGCCGATCCGGCCCAGCGCCTCGTTGAGCTCCGCCGCGTGCGGCCCGCGCAACTCGGTGAACACTTTCCGCTCGGTCTTGCCCGGCAGATAGGGACAGGGGCTCGGCGCCGTTACGAAAAATCTCGGGAACCGGAATGGTGCACTCACGGAAAAACCGCCTTCACGTTAATCATGGCTTGTGAGGCATATTTATGACTGCGCGGTCCGGCCTTGGAAAGCCCGTTTACCCTAAAAAAAGGGTTAAAGCGGCGTCCCGATGCAATTTCTTGTGAAGATTAACCAAGACGCTTGACCGCGATTGTGGATAACCGATCCGACCGTCCCAAATTGGTCCGGCTTTTGTCTCGTCACGCCGACCGGCCGGTTCAGGCGGAAACCGACTCGGAGGGGAGGAAGCCGGCGCGGATCGCGAAATCGATCTGCCGGCGCATCAGCGCGGTGTCCGCGGGCGGCCCGCCCCTGCCCGCCAGACTCTCGATATTGTCCTGCCGGAACAACGGGTTGCGCTGGAAATAGCTTGCATAGAGGGTCGCGACCCGCCGGTGGAACCGCCGTTCGACCGGCGAGAGCGCCGTCGGATCGAAGCGGTCGGGCGATACCGGCTCGGGATCGGAGAATTGCGGATAGGCGCGGACCAGCGCGAAGAAATCGGCGACCGGCATCGGCGCGCCGGCGACGAGATGGAAGGTCCGGCCGCGCGCCTCGCCGATCCGCTCGGCAATGGTTGCGATACCGTTTACGGCATGATCGAGCGGCACGAAGTTGAGCGTCGCGTCCGGGGTCGACGGAATCGTCCGGATCCGGCCCTCGGCGAGCAGCCGGAACGCCATGTAGATCGTGTCGAAACCGGCGATCGCCCCGTCCGCCGTCCGCCCGACGACGATGCTCGGCCGCGCGATCGCGGCGCGCATCCCGTCGGCCATCGCGGCCCGGACGCGGGCCTCGGCGGCGAACTTGCTCGCCTCATAGGCATTGGCGAACCGGTCCGGCTGGCTGGCGTCGTCCTCGGCGATCGGACCGTCCCGCTCGCCGCACACATAGGCGGTGCTGACCTGGACCAGAGCGGCGGGTTCATCCGGCCGCGCTTTCGCGAAATCGACGACATGGCCGGTTCCGCGCACATTCACCGCCTCGTAGAGATCGGGATCGGCGTCGAACTGGACGATGGCGGCGCAGTGGACGATGCAGTCCGTCTGTTCGGCCAGCCGGGCATAGGCCGTGCGCTCGAGCCCCAGTCGCGGATCGCGGACATCGCCCGCGACGAGCAGCACCTCCCCCGGGCCCGGCGCGGTGCCGGTCCACTCTCCGGCCGGCAGGCGCTCGCCCTCGCCGTGCATCAGCACCCGGTTCTTCCGGACGAGGCCGATCACGCCATGCCCCCTGCCCGCGAGCGCGGCGCAAATCTCGCCGCCGAGCAGCCCGGCGGCTCCGGTCACCAGGAAACAGGTCACGTCAGCAGCGCCTGGCCGGAGCGGTCGCGGCTATTCTCGATATTCACGCGGTTCTCCGGCGGGATGCCTGTCGGGAGGGACTTCGGATTTATGCGCCATGGGGTTACACAATCGCACCACTTTTGTAACCTATCGCGACCCCTTCCCGAAAAGTCCGGTCGACATATCATCGCAACGGAACGCGGCATCGGGGCGCGCAAGGCAAGGGAAGAGGCGGCATGAAACGGACACATGACCTGATCGTTATCGGCGCGGGCTCGGCGGGGCTGACCGCGGCGGGCGGCTGCGCGCAGTTCGGCCTCAGGGTCGCGCTGATCGAGAAGGGCCCGATGGGCGGCGACTGCCTGAACACCGGCTGCGTCCCTTCGAAGGCGCTGATCACCGCCGCGCGGCGCGCGCAGGAAATGCGCGAGAACGCCAAATACGGGATCGCGGACGTCGAACCGGCGATCGATTTCGGGGCCGTGCACGATCATGTCCAGGCCGCGATCGCGCGGATCGCGGTCGACGATTCGCAGGAACGGTTCGAGGAGGAGTTCGGCGTCGAGGTGATCCGCGGGACGGCGAAGATGATCGACGGCTCGACGGTCGAGGTGAACGGGCGGACGCTGACGGCCCCGCGCATCTGCCTCGCGATCGGGTCCAAGCCGTTCATCCCGCCGGTCGAGGGCATTGAAACCGTACCCTATCTGACCAACGAGACGATCTTCGATCTCGCCGAACGCCCCAGCCACCTCGCGATCATGGGCGGCGGCCCGATCGGCATGGAGATGGCGCAGGCCCTCCGCCGGCTCGGCAGCCAGGTGACCGTGATCCAGCGCGGCAGGGTGATGGACAAGGACGATCCCGAAGCCGCGGCCATCGTCGTCGAACGGTTCCGCGCCGAAGGCGTCGCCATCCGCGAACATACCAATGCGGTGAAAGTCGGCGCGGCCGGCGGCGGCATCCGGATCGAAACCGACACCGGCGATCCGGTCGAGGCCAGCCATCTGCTCGTCGCGACGGGCCGGACATGCGACTTCACGGGGTTCGGCCTGGAAAATGCCGGGATCGAATGGAGTCCGCGCGGCATCGCGGTCGACGACCGGCGGCGCACCTCGAACAGGAAGGTCTATGCGATCGGCGACTGCCGGGTCGGACCCCGCTTCACCCATGCCTCGGGTTACGAGGGCTCGCTCGTCGTGCTCCAGGTCGCGCTCGGCCTGCCCAGCAAGGCCGACTACAAGGCGCTGCCCTGGGTCACCTATAGCGACCCCGAACTCGGCCATGTCGGGATGACCGAGGAACAGGCGCGCGCGAAATATGGCGACAAGGTCGCGATCACCCGACAGGGCTTCGACGACAACGACCGGGCCCGCGCCGAGAATGACGCGCACGGGTTCCTCAAGATCATCCGCAAGGGCAAGAAGATATTGGGCGCGACGGTCGTCGGCCCGCATGCCGGCGAACTGCTGCTCCCGTGGAGCCTCGCGATCGGCGGCAAGGCCAACGCCTTTGCGATCGGCGGCGCGATCGTCCCCTATCCGACCCGGTCCGACATATCGAAACAGGCCGGCTTCGCGGTCTGGGAGCCGACGATTTTCGGCAAGACCGCCAAGCACTGGGCGCAGTTCCGCGCGAAATATTTGCTGTGATCCCGTCCGCTTTCCGTTAGCCCTGGGCTTGTCGAACGGCGTCTCCCGGACCGGAAAACGGGCTTCGACTGGCTCGGCCCTGACGGAATAGGGATTCGGTTCGCTGTACAGAAGAGGACAAAACCATCGCCACCAACCCCCTTCCCGGCCCCTCGCCATTCGCAATCGCCGACGCCGCGCCGCTCGATCCGGCCAAGTTCCGCGATCCGGCGGTGACCGCGAAGGGCGAGCCGCGCGCCCATGTCGCGCTCGACCGGCTGGAAACGCTGTGGTTCAACACCGGGACGCTGTGCAACCTCGCCTGCAAGACCTGCTATATCGAAAGCTCGCCGACCAACGACGCGCTGGTCTATCTGACCCGCGCCGAGGTCGACGCCTATCTCGACGAAATCGAACGGGAGGGGCTCGGCACGCGCGAGATCGGCTTTACCGGCGGCGAGCCCTTCATGAATCCGGACATGGTACCGATGCTCGAAAGCTGCCTGGCGCGCGGCTTCGAAGCGCTGGTGCTGACCAATGCGATGCGCCCGTTGCGGCGGTTCGAGGAGGCGCTGCTTGATCTCAACGCGCGCCATGGCGACCGGATGACGTTCCGCGTCAGCCTCGATCATCACGGCCAGGCCGCGCACGAGGCCGAGCGCGGCCCGGGCAGCTGGGACAAGGGCATGGCGGGGCTGCAATGGCTGTCCGACAACGGCTTTTCGATCGCGGTCGCCGGCCGGCATCTGGCGCATGAGGACGATGCGATGGCGCGGGCCGGCTATGCCGCGCTGTTCGCCGAGACCGGCATCCGGATCGACGCCGGCGATCCGGCGCGGCTTGTCCTTTTCCCGGAAATGGACGCCAGCGCCGACGTCCCCGAGATCACCATCGCCTGCTGGGGAATCCTCGATGTCGACCCGAAAAGCGTGATGTGTTCATCGAGCCGGATGGTGGTCAAGCACAAGGGCGCCGAGCGGCCGATGGTCGCGGCCTGCACCTTGCTGCCCTATGGCGCGGATTTCCAGATGGGCGAGACGCTGGCAGAGGCCAGCCGCGACGTATCGCTCAACCATCCGCACTGCGCGCGCTTCTGCGTGCTGGGCGGGGCGAGCTGTTCGGCCTAGTTTGTCAGAATTTCGCTAGCGCGAAATCGCCGCACCAGCCCGCTCCCCCACCCGGCCTCTCACTCAGTGTATTCTATGGGAGGCCGGGTGGGGGAGCGGGCTGGTGCGGCGCTCGACCGACAGGTCGAGTCTGACAATCAGATCCCGCGCGCCGCGAACACCCGGCCCGCCACCGCGCCGAGCTTTGCCACCAGCGTCCGGTCCGCCGCGGCGCGATCGGTGATGATCGCCTGATCGAGCACCGTGTCGAGCGGGTTGGCGGGGCGTTTCTCGGGCAGCGCCTCGGCGAATTCGACGACCGTCTGCACGGCCTTGCCGGCATTGGCCTCGAGCGTCGCCAGGATGTCGTGGACCTCGACCTCGGCGACATCGTCGCGCCAGCAGTCATAATCGGTGACCATCGCGACGAGCGCATAGGGCAGCTCCGCCTCGCGGGCGAGCTTGGCCTCGGGCATCGCCGTCATGCCGATGACGTCGCAGCCCCATTGGCGGTAGAGCTCGCTTTCGGCGCGCGAGGAGAATTGCGGGCCTTCCATCGCGAGATAGGTGGCGCCGCGATGGACGGGCGCGCCCGCCGCCTTCGCCGCCGCCTCGGCGCGGTCGGCCATCGCCGGGCAGACCGGATCGGCCATCGAGACATGGGCGACGAGGCCGGGGCCGAAAAAGCTCTTCTCGCGCGCGAAGGTGCGGTCGATGAACTGGTCGACGATGACGAAATCGCCGGGCGCCAGCTCTTCCTTCAGCGAGCCGCAGGCCGAAAGCGACAGCAGATCGGTGCAGCCCGCGCGTTTCAGCACGTCGATATTGGCGCGGCTGTTAAGCTGGCTCGGCCCGATCCGGTGGCCCCGGCCGTGGCGCGGCAGGAAGACGAACCGCCTGCCGGCAATCTCGCCGAGCACCAGCTCGTCCGACGCCTCGCCCCAGGGGCTCTCGATCCGGATCGACTGCGCATTCTCCAGCGCATCCATCGCGTACAGCCCCGATCCACCGATCACGCCGATCACCCAGTCCCCGTCGCTCATCCCGCCCGTCTCCGTTCCGTCTCGATGCCGTGGCCGGGGTCTAGTGCGGAAAAGGGAAACAGGCTAGGCGCGAACTGAACCGGCACGCCAACGGGTGGAGAGATTGATGAAATTCCATGCACTTGCGCTCGCGGCCTGCCTTGCCGCGCTGTCGCCGGCTCCGGCAACCGCCCAGTCCGGCGTGACCGGCAACTGGATCACCGAAGACGATCGCGCCATCATCGCGATCGCGCGCTGCGGCAGCTCGATCTGCGGCCGGATCGCGCGGATATTGGTGCCGACGCCCGAAGCCGACCAGCGCGACGTCAACAATCCCGATCCCGCGCTGCGGGGTAGGATGATCGAGAGGCTGCGCGTGCTCTCCGGATTCCGGCTGGATCGCGGCCAGTATCGCCACGGCCGGATCTACGACCCGGAGAACGGCCGCAGCTACGATGCCCGGCTCCGGCTGAACCGCGACGGGACGCTGCGGGTCACCGGCTGCGTGCTCGGCGGCATCATCTGCCAGTCGCAGACCTGGCGACGGCGGTAGGAAGCGAAATTTTGAGTAAGTCCGTTAGCCCTGAGCCTGTCGAAGGGCGCTTATCAAGTTTGAGATCGGCCCGTCGGGTTCTTCGCGGTCCGAGACAGTTCGGACAATAAATCCCAATCACCATCGATTAGCGCCTGTTTCTTCTCGCGCCGCCAGCCTTTTATCTGTCGTTCCGCCGCACGCGCTTGATCGCGGGCCGGAAAATCCTGCTGCCAAACGAGCTCTACCGGCCGACGCCTGTAGGTATAGCCAGTGAAAAGGCCGGATTGGTGTTCGCTTATTCGCCTATCGAGATCATCCGTATGCCCGGCATAGAATCTGCCATCCGAGCATTTCAAAAGATATGTCCAGAAGGTCATGCGACTCGTTTAACTGACAAGCGTCCTTCGACAAGCTCAGGACTAACGGTTCCTATGCTAACGTTCGGCGCTCATACCTCCACAACCTCCTGCTCGATCGTGCCGAAAGTGGCGTGGCCGTGCTCGTCTTCCATCCAGATGCGCACGGTATCGCCGTGCGACAGGAAGGGCGTCTTCATCTCGCCGTCGAGGATCTTCTCGACCATGCGGACCTCGGCGAGGCAGCTGTAACCCTTGCCGCCCTGGTCGATCGGCTTGCCCGGGCCGCCGTCCGCGTCGCGATTGGAGACGGTGCCCGACCCGATGATCGAACCGGCGACGAGATTGCGCGTCTTGGCGAGATGCGCGACGAGCGTGCCGAAATCGAAGGTCATGTCCTCGCCCGCGTCGGCGCGGCCGAACGGCTTGCCGTTGAGATCGACCATCAGCGGCCCGTGCAGCTTGCCGTCCTTCCAGTTGGGCAGCTCGTCGGGCGTCACGAAGACCGGCGAGAAGGCGCTCGCCGGCTTGGACTGGACGAAGCCGAACCCCTTGCCGAGCTCGGCCGGGATCAGGTTGCGCAGGGAGACGTCGTTGACCAGCCCGACCAACCGGATCGCGCCCAGCGCCTCCTCGCGGCTCGCGCCCTGCGGCACGTCGCCCGTCACGACGACGATCTCGGCCTCGAGATCGCAGCCCCATTCCTCGTCGGGCAGCGGGATCGGATCGCGCGGGCCGATAAAGCCGTCCGATCCGCCTTGGTACATCAGCGGGTCTTCCCAGAAACTGTCGGGAATCTCGGCCCCCCGCGCCTGGCGCACGAGCACGACGTGATTCACATAGGCCGATCCGTCGGCCCATTGATAGGCGCGCGGCAGCGGCGAAGCGGCCTCGCGCTCGTGAAACCGCTCCTTGGGAATGGCGTCGTGCGCGAGATCGGTCGCGAGATTTTCGAGCTGCGGCGCGACGCTGTCCCAGTCGTCGAGCGCCGCCTGGAGGGTCGGGGCGATATGCGCGGCGTCGGCGCACCAGGCGAGATCATGGCTGACGACGACCAGTTTCCCGTCCCGGCCGGCCTTGAGCGATCCCAATTTCATCTGTGTCTCCTGATCTAGTCGTTCGCGTCCATAACGCGCCAACGCGCGAAAGGCCAAAGCCGTTTCCGCGCCCGAAGATCGGCCCTCGCCATGACCGGACCCGCGAGCTATGCAGGCGGCAGTCGCCAGGGGAAACGGATCAGCCTATGACGGCAGCGGCACCGCCGATCGCCAATGCGGACAAGCAGAATTTCGAGACGGCCTATCGCGAACTCGTCGAAAGCGAGCGGATTCAGACCGAGATGACGCGCTTCGAGATACCCCAGGCCGATCCGCCCGGCTGGCTGGTCCGGCTGCTCGAATGGCTGGAGACGACGGGGCCGGTCTGGCAGGGCCTGTTCTGGATCGTTGTCGCCGGCGTCGCCGCGCTCATCCTGTTCAGCATCGGACGCGCGCTCTACTACCGCTTCGCCGGCCGGCCGGCGCCGTCCGAGGACGAACCGGACGACGAGTATTGGCGGCCCGAGGCCCGGGCGGCGCAGAGCCTGCTCGGCGAAGCCGACGCGCTCGCCCGGGAGGGCCGCTATGCCGAGGCCGCGCATCTGCTGCTGTTCCGGAGCATTGCCGATATCGAGGAGCGGCTGCCCGACTTCCTGCGCCCGGCGCTGACGAGCCGCGACATCGCCAGCGCACCCGCCCTGCCCGCCCCGGCGCGCACGGCCTTTTCGGCGATCGCCGGCGTCGTCGAACGCGGCATCTTCGCGGTCCGCCCGGTCGACGAGACGGGCTGGACCGAGGCGCGCGCGGCCTATGAGCGGTTCGCCTTCGGCAAGAGCTGGACGTGAGCGATACCGCTTCCCCCTTCAGCGCGCGGACCGTGATGCTGCTCGTCATCGCCGGGATCGTCGGCTTCGCGGCCTTCCTGCTGCTGACCGCCTATGCGCCGGAACTGCGCAGCGGGCGCGACGGGCGCGCGCACGGCCTCTCGACTTCCGCCGTCGGTTTCCGCGGCGTCTATACGCTGCTCGAGGCGACGGGCGCGGATGTCGGCTATCTGCGCACCGACGACGGCACGCGCAACACGGGGCTCACCATCCTCACGCTGGAGCCGGGCAGCGATCCCGACCGCATCGCCGCGCTGATCGACGACCGCTGGGGCCCGCTGCTGATCGTCCTGCCGAAATGGATGACCTTTCCGGTGCAGGGCGAGCGGGACCGTGTGCAATGGGTCGATGCCGGGATCGGCCAGACCGTCGCCTATCTGCTCTCGGACCTGGCCGCGATCAGCGTTTCGACCGGCGAAACCGCGGCCGGCGCGCGCCTGCAGAGCGGGATGCTGAACCAGATCCCGTTTCGCGCGCCGGAAAATCTCCAGACGATATCGGGGCGCGACCTTTCCCCGCTGATGGAAACCGCCAAGGACGGGTTCGTCCTCGCCAATGTCCATGATACGCAGATCTACATCCTGTCGGATCCCGACCTGATCAACAACCAGGCGCTGGCCGATCCCGAACGCGCCCGGGCCGCGCTGATGCTGCTCGCCGAGCTGAACCCGAACGACGGCCCCTATCGCTTCGATCTCGTCGCCAACGGGTTCGGCGGATCGCGCAACCTGCTGACCCTCGCCTTCGATCCGCCCTTCCTCGCGCTGACGCTGTGCCTGCTCGCCGCCGCGCTGCTCGCCGGTTTCCAGGCGATCTACCGGTTCGGGCCGACGCTGCGCCCGCCCCGCGCCATCGCCTTCGGCAAGCGCGCGCTGGTCGACAACAGCGCCGAACTGCTGCGCCTCGCGCGGCGCGAACATCTGTCGAGCGAACGCTATGTCGCGATGACGCGCGAAGCGGCGGTCGCGGCGATCGGCAATCCGCGCCAGCTGGACGGCGACGCGCTCGACCGCTGGCTCGACGGGCTCGGCCCGAAGACCATGCCGCCGTTCACCGCGCTCGCCCGCGCGGCCGAACGCGCCCATAACCGCCAAGACATACGCGACGCCGCACGGGCGCTGTACGACTGGAGAAAGGCCGTCACCCATGAAGGTTGAAGAGATCAAACCGCTCGGCGAGAGCATTCACAGCGAAATCGCCAAGGCGATCGTCGGGCAGGAGGGGATCGTCGATCATCTGCTGATCGCGCTGTTCTCGGCCGGTCACTGCCTGCTCGAAGGGCCGCCGGGCACCGCCAAGACCTTCCTCGCGCAATGTTTCTCGCGCGCGCTCGGGCTCGATTTCGGCCGCATCCAGTTCACGCCGGACCTGATGCCGAGCGACATTATCGGCGCCAACCTGTTCAACTTCCAGACCAGCGAGTTCAAGCTGACCCGCGGCCCGATCTTCTGCGAGCTGCTGCTCGCCGACGAGATCAACCGCACGCCGCCCAAGAGCCAGGCGGCGCTGCTCGAGGCGATGCAGGAGCGCGCGGTGACGATCGACGGCGAGACCCACCGGCTCTCCGACCGGTTCATGGTCGTCGCGACGCAGAACCCGATCGAACAGCAGGGCGTCTATCCGCTGCCCGAGGCGCAGCTCGACCGTTTCCTGTTCAAGCTCGCCGTCGGCTATCCGAGCGAGGAGGAGGAACGCAAGATCGTCGCCGTCCATGGCAGCCGGTTCGGCGCGCCCAAGGCGGCGGATTTCGGTATCGGGACGGTGGCCGACGACGCGGCGATCGCCGCCGCGATCGAGGCGGTCGCCACCGTGAAGCTCGTGCCCGATATCACCGGCTATATCGTGGCGCTGATCCGCGCCACGCGGGAGACCGCCGATCTCGACGCCGGCGCGAGCCCGCGCGCGGCGGCGATGCTGGCGAGCGCGGCGCGGTCGCGGGCGGCGCTGGACGGGCGCGACTATGTGATTCCCGACGATGTGAAGGCGCTGGCGCCGGCCGTGCTGCGCCACCGCGTGATCCTGTCCGCCGCGGCCGAGATCGACGGACGCGACGCCGACGGCATCGTCGCGCAGCTGATCGAACAGGTCGAGGCGCCCCGGTGAGCGACAGCGATACCTTCCTGGTCGGGCGATGGAGGGCGGCAAGCTCCGACAGAGCCGTCAGTCCTGAGCCTGTCGAAGGACGTCTATCGGCCGAGAACCGCCCTTCGACAGGCTCAGGGCTAACGGACCGGTTGGTGCCGGGCGCATGATCTACCCGACCGCCCGGTCCGTGATCCTGATGGCGCTCGGCGCGCCGGCCGCGCTCGTCATCGGCGTGGTCCTTCCCCAATACTGGTTTCTCGGACTGATCTGGATCGCGGTCATGGCGGCGCTGATCCTGCTCGACGCGCTGAGCGCCCCGCGCCCCGGCCAACTCGACGCCGAACTCGAAAAGCCGGCGACGATCGGCGTCGGCACGCCGTTTACGGTGACCGGCCGGCTGCGCTTCGGCAGGGATGCGGCCGGCCGGCCCGCCGCGCCCCGCCGGATCGAGATCGCGCTCAGCGTCGACGGGAAGCTCGACGCGGGCGGCGGGCGGCGGGCGGCCGCGCCGATGATCGACGGCCAGGCGGAGATCGACACGGTGTTCACCGCGAACCGGCGCGGCACGGCGGCGATCGGCCATCTGTGGACCCGCTGGACCGGCCCGCTCGGCCTCGCCTGGATCCAGAAACGCGACTATTTCGGCGCGGAAATCATCGTGACGCCCAACATCGCCTTCATCCAGGACAAGGGCATCCAGCTGTACCTGCGCGACGCCGCCCACGGCCTGATCGCCCAGCTCGACCGCGGCGACGGCACCGAATTCGATTCGATGACCGAATTCCAGCCCGGCATGGACCGGCGGACGATCGACTGGAAACAGTCGGCCCGGCACACCGAATTGCTGGCCAAGGAATATCGGACCGAGCGCAACAACCATATCGTCTTCGCGCTCGATACCGGGCGGACGATGTGCGAGCCGATCGCCGGGCTGCCGCGCATCGACCGGGCGATCTCGGCGGCGCTGCTGACCGCCTATGTCGCGCTCAAGGCCGGCGACCGGGCGAGCCTGTTCGCCTTTGCCGGGCGGCCGCAGGTCGCCAGCCCGACCGTGGCCGGCGCGCGCGCCTTCTCGGCGCTGCAGCGCGCGGCCGCGGACATCGATTACGCGCCCGAGGAAAGCAATTACACGCTCGCGCTGACGACGCTCGCCGCCCAGCTCCACCGCCGCTCGCTGGTCATCGTGTTCACCGATTTCGCCGATCCGACGAGCGCGGAGCTGATGCTGCGCGCCGCCCGGCGGCTGCTCGACCGGCATCTGGTGCTGTTCGTCGTGCTGCGCGACGCCGAGCTGACCGCGCTCGCGCACCGGAAGCCGGAAGATTCCGCCGACGTCTCGCGCGCCGTCACGGCCCATGCGCTGCTCCGCGAGCGGGCGATCGTGATCGCGCGGCTGCAGCGGATGGGCGCACATGTGCTCGAAGCCGGGCATGACGAGGTCGGCACCCGGCTCGTCGCCAATTATGTCGAACTCAAGCGGCGGAGCCTGCTCTGATGGAGCGCGTGGCGAACCAGGCGATCTTCAGCAGCACGACGTTTCGCGCCGAACGCGAGGCCGACTGGGCGCGGCTCGAGGAACTGCTGCGCCGGGCCGAGGGCGGCCCGGTGCGCCGGCTCTCGGACGAAGACCTGCTCGAACTTCCGGTCCTCTACCGCTCCGCGCTGTCGGCACTGTCGGTCGCCCGCGCCACCTCGCTCGACATGGCGCTGATCGCCTATCTCGAGGGGCTGTGCACGCGCGCCTATTTCTTCGTGTACGGCGTGCGGACGAGTTTCGGGCAACGCGCGATGCATTTCTTCACGCATGACTGGCCGACCGCGGTGCGCCGGCTGTGGCGCGAGACGCTGGTCGCCATCGTCCTGATGCTGGCGGGGACGATCGCCGCCTATCTCTTGGTCAGCAGCGATCCGAGCTGGTTCAACGCGATCATCCCGAGCGGCCTCGCCGGGGAGCGCGGGCCGGACGCCACGACCGAGGCCTTGCGCGCGACGCTCTACGACGACAATGGTCGCAACGGGCTCGGCGTGTTCGCCACCTATCTCTTCACCCACAATTCGCAGGTCTCGATCTTCGCGTTCGCGCTGGGCTTCGCATTCGGCGTCCCCACCGCGCTGCTGATGGTGTATAACGGCGCGATACTCGGCGCGTTCGTCGCGCTGTTCGTCGAGCGCGGCCTCGGTTTCGAACTGGGCGGCTGGCTGCTGATCCACGGCTCGACCGAACTGTTCGCGATCGCGCTTGCCGGCGCGGCGGGGCTGCATATCGGGACGAAGATCGTCTTTCCGGGCATGGAGAGCCGGCTCGCCGCCGCCCGCCGCGCAGGCCGGACGGCC